>NZ_CALMYY010000139.1 GCF_937873725.1 uncultured Dietzia sp. | reverse complement strand
GAGACCGAGACCCGGTTCATGGGCGGCATCGAGGACTTCACCGAGTTCCTCAGGGCCGGCATCAACGTGGTGGCCTCCGGCCCGGTGCTGCTGCAGTACCCGCACGGGATCCTGCCCGAGGAGATGATCGACGCCCTGGCCGCGGCCGGGCGCGACGGCGGGGCGACGCTGCACGTGGGCGGCATCGACCCGGGGTTCGCCAACGACGTCCTGCCGCTGGCCATGACCAGCCTGTCGCGGCGGATCGACCTGATCCGGGTCGGTGAGATCGCGGACTACTCGGTGTACCACCAGGGCGAGACCATGCGCCGCCTGTTCGGCTTCGGGCAGTCGATGGAGTCGCTGCCGCCGCTGCTGCGGCCGGGGATGCTCGCCGCCGGCTGGGGGTCGGTGGTCCGCCAGCTCGCCGCCGCGCTCGACGTGACCCTCGACGAGCCGCTGGTTGAGCGGCACGAGCGGCTCGCCGCCGACCGCGACCTGTCGCTGCTGGCGTGCGAGGTGCCTGCCGGCACGCAGGCCGCCATGCGGTTCGAGGTGGTGGGACAGGTCGACGGCGAGGACCGCATCATCCTGGAACACGTCACCCGCACCGCGCCCGACCAGGCCCCCGACTGGCCCCGGCCCGATCACGGGGACGGGTGCTACCGCATCGAGATCCGGGGCCAGCCGGAGATGCGGGTGGAGTTCACCCACTACGACTCCCACGGCGACCACAACGTCTCCGGCATGCTCGTCACCGCGATGCGGCTGGTCAACGCGGTGGAGGCGGTGGTGGCGGCGGATCCCGGAGTGGTCTACGCGAAGGACCTTCCGATGATCACCGGGCGTGGCTTAATGGGTGGATGAGATTCCTGCGCGCCGCGTCCGCGCTCACCGCCGCCGTCGCGCTCTCCCTGTCCGGGGTGGGCGCCGCGAGCGCCACGGATCCCGCGTCACGGGCCCCTCTGCCGGTGCCGTACAGCTTCCTCACCGGGGCCGCCATGGCGGCCGGGCAGCCCGGGGCGGAGCTGCCCGGCGCGAACGACTGGGGTTGCCGGCCGTCGCCCGCCAAGCCGCGACCGGTGGTCCTCGTGCACGGCACCGCCGGGGGAGCGGTGACCAACTGGGCGACCTACGGTCCGCTCCTGCACAACGAGGGCTTCTGCGTGTTCACCCTGACCTACGGCGCGCTCCCCGGCCAGCCGTGGCCGATCAACATGCTCGGCGGCCTCTCGGACATCACCGGGGTGTCGGTGCCGCAGGTCGGCGAGTTCATCGACCGCGTCCTGGCCGCGACCGGCGCAGAGCAGGTTGACCTGGTGGGTCACTCCCAGGGCACGCTGGTCTCGGGGCTGGTGGCCAAGGTCGGCAGGCCGGGCAGGGTGAACACCGTCGCGTCGATCGCCCCCCTGTGGGAGGGCGCGGGCGGGGGGATGCGCAGGTCGCTCGACGGCTTCCCCGCCGTCTCCGACCAGCTGGCCCGGATCCCCTCGCTGGCCAAGATGGCCCCGGGCTCGACGGTGCTACAGCTGTTGTGGTCGGGTGGGAGCCCGTACGCGCCCGGCGTGACCTACCTCAACGTGGCCACCCGCTACGACCAGCTGATCGTCCCGTTCACCTCGGGCCTGGTGCCGGGTCCGCTGACGACCAACGTCGTGGTGCAGGACGGGTGCGAGCAGGACCGGTCCGAGCACCTGGCCATCGCCTCCGACCCGCGGGCGGCGGACTTCGTCCTCAATGCACTCGACCCGGCGACCCCGCGGGTGCCGCGGTGCGAGGCCATCGCGCCCTATCTGGGCCCGGTCCCCTCCCTTCCGGGATCATGACGATCCGTCGGCCGGGCTCGGGGGTCGCGGGCCTGCTGGCGGCCGCCGCCCTCGTCGTCGTCGCCCCGGTCCGGGCCGGCGCCGACCCCATCGGGGCGGACCAGGTCCCGTGGCGGTGGTGGGACGGCGCGGCGTACCAGCTCACCCACGGGCTGGCCGACCCGCCCGGGATCAACCGCGACGACTGCCGGCCCACCCCCCGGCACCCCGAGCCGGTGATCCTCGTGCACGGCACCGGGCTCAACGGCGGCAACTCGTGGGCGACGTTCGGCGCCGCGCTGGCGGCCGAGGGCTACTGCGTGTGGGCACCCACGGTGGGCGCGCCGCCCGGGGCCGGTTCGACCGGGGGGCTCGACTCGCTCACCGGGGCCTCGGCGCCGCAGCTGGTCGCCGAGGTCGACCGCGTGCGAGAACTGACCGGGGCGGGGCGGGTCGACCTGGTGGGGCACTCCCAGGGCGCGATCGTCGCCTCGTACGTCGCGACCACGAGCCGGTCGGAGGCGGTGCGCACAGTGGTCACGTTGGGCGCGGATCCGGCGAAGTCGGGGGAGGGGCCGCCCGGGTTCGTCACCGACATCCTGGGGGTGTTGTCCGCCGAGACCTCCCGGCGCGACGCCGAGGCGACGCTCGCGTGGCTCGGCGACGAGGGCGTGCCGTTCGCGCGCGGCGTCCGGTACGTCGCCGTGGTCTCCGACTACGACGAGCTCACCGGGCCGGTCAGGGCTCCCGAGGTGCCGGACTTCGTGGACCTCACAGTGACCCGCCTGCAGGACGGCTGCGAGGCCGACCGCTCCGGACACCTGACGGTGCTCGCCTCGCCGCGCGCGGTGGATCTGGTGGTCGACGCGCTGGGCGGTACCGCCGACGCTGCCGACGCGAGGCCACCGAGGTGCGTCCCGGCCGACGGGATTCTCGGCGTCCTCGCGCCCGTCCCGCCGCGGTAGGGCGTCGGGGTCTCGGCGCGGGGCGAGCTCAGTAGTTCCAGTCGCCCTGGCCGTCAAAGGCGCCGAAGGGCCGGCCGGGGCCGTTCCTCACGATGATCGGGTCGCCGTTGCGGGAGTTCTCGTAGTACCACGCCGCGTCCGCCGGACTGATGTTGATGCAGCCGTGCGAGACGTTCCGGACGCCCTGGTCGGCGACCGACCACGGCGCGGAGTGGATGTAGATGCCGTCGTAGCTCATCCGGATGGCGTCGTTGACGATCGAGTCGTACCCGCCGTCCTCGATCCGCAGGCCGAAGGCCGCGGAGTTCATCCGGACGTTCCGCCCGCGCTGGCCGGTGTAGTAGACGCCGTTGTAGGTCTCCCAGCCGGGCTTCCCGGCGGAGGCCCTCATGGTGCGGACGGGCTGGCCGTTGCGGGTCACGGTGACGAGCTTGGTGCGGTCGTCGTACTCGGCGATCAGTGCGTCGCCGGTGCGGAAGGACTGCTGACGCTTGCCGCCGGCCCAGACGGTGACGGAGGTGTTGACCGGCCAGAAGGCGTGCGGGCGCCACCGCACCTCGGAGTCGGTGACCCAGTAGAACCTGCCGGCCACGGGGGGCTCGGTGCGGATGCCGATCGTGGCCTCGGCGCGCGCGCGGTCGGCGATGGGGCGGTCGAAGAAGAACATGACCGGTTGGGCGACTCCGACGACCTCGTTCGGGGTCGGGAAGACGTTGACGTCGCCGTACTCGGGCGTGGGACGGTCGGGCCCGACCACCGGGTAGGTCAGCACCGGCATCGCCCCGACGCCGGGGATGAGGGGGGTGAACACCGGGGCGTTCTCCAGTTGCGGGATCCCGGGCGGGCTCGGGGGCATCACCGACTGCGCGGTCGCGGCCGGGGCGAGGCCCGCGAGCAGTGCCGTCGCGGCGAGGACCGCGGCGAGGACTGGTGTCCGTGGCGAGGGGGTCATCGGTACTCCTGGGAACGGCGGGGGTGTCGTCAGCCTAGGCCAAGCATTCTCTTGGGATGTCGTGTGGCACAGCGATTGTGTTTCATGCGTCCTCGGTCGAGGGGCGGCGCTCAGTGGTTCCAGTCGCCCTGGCCGTCGAATGCCCCGAACTGCCTGCCCGGTCCGTTGATCACGATGAACGGGTCGCCGTTGCGGGTGTTCTCGTAGTACCACGCCGCGTCCTCGGGGCTGAGGTTGATGCAGCCGTGCGAGACGTTGCGCACCCCCTGGTCGGCCACCGACCACGGCGCGGAGTGGATGAAGATCCCGTCGTAGCTCAGGCGCACGCCGTCGTTGACCACCGTGTCGTAGCCGCCTGCGCCACGGGACAGGCCCCACGTCGAGGAGTCCATGCGGACCTCGCGGGCGCGCCAGCCGTTGTAGTAGACGCCGTTGTAGGTGAAGTAGGGAGCCCGGCCGGCGGACGCGCGCATTGTGCGCTCGGTCTTGCCGTTGCGGGTGACGGTGACGAGATGGGTGGCGTCGTCGTAGGTGGAGACCACGGCGTCGCCCGTACGGAACGTGTGCTCGCCGCCGCCGGCCCACACGGTGACCGAGGTGTTGGCTGGCCAGAACTCGTGCGGCCGCCACCGCAGCTCGGAGTCGCCGACCCAGTAGAACCTGCCCGCGACGGCCGGCGCGGTACGGACCGACACCGAGGCCTCCGCCCGGGCGCGGTCGGTGATCGGCTGGTCGAAGGTGACCATGATGGGCTGCGCCACCCCCACCGTCTCGTCACGGGTCGGGTACACCGCCGCGACCCCGGTCTCGGCGGTCGGCTTCCGCGGCGAGGCGACGGGGAGGGTGAGGACCGGCGCGGTCAGGCCGGGGAGTGCGGGTGTCCAGATGGGCGTCGTCTCCATGCCGATGGCGCCGGCCGACCCGGAGACGGACTGCGCGGACGCGACGGGGGAGAGTCCGACGACGAGGCCGGCCGTGGCCACCAGGGTCGCGATCGAACGGGTTCGGCGGGACATCGTTCTCCTTCGGCACGCGGACACGACACTGGACCCCATGAGTCACGACAGTAACACCTGCCACTTTGGCCACAGAACCTCGACGGGGGTGGCGGGGTCGATTCCGGGGTCGATTCCCCTGCACTCGCGCCCGCCTCCGCTCGCCCGCGCCGGCCGCCGGACCTCGGGTCGAGGCGCGCGCAAGTGAAGGTAGGTTCGCTAGGAAAGAAGTATTGAGCAATAGTCAACTCGAATCTCCAGATCAAGTTCTTGATTCGGGCGGGCGTGCAACATATTATCGACGCAGTCGCCGATGTTGGGGGATGCGGTGGCGATGAGGGGCTGGTCGTGGATCGCCGCTCGTGGGGGTGCGGGCCGGCCGAGAGGGTGGGAGCGGCGTCGGATGCTGGGGGGCTCCGGCGCCGTTCCCCTTTGCCGATGGACCGGAGACCTCGTCAGTCGAGGATCTGGTTGGCGATCCGGTGGAGACCGGCGAGTGCCCGCGCCTCCGCCTCCGGTGACCGTGGGGTGCCCGGCCTGATCAGCGTGAGGTGCCACAGGTCGCTGTCGGCGACGAGGATCGTATGGACCTCGACGCCGCCACCCGTCGGCGCCGCCACGCAGTCGATGTACGGCGAGCCCAGGTCCGGTCGCACCGGCGCGGGGGCCCCGGGAGCGCCGGCGGCGGCACCCTCCACCGACGACGCGCCCTCGCCGCGGATCCCAGAGCACGCATAGCGGGCCCCGAGCAAGGCCGACTGGCCGGCGAGCGCGGCCCGCGAACCGCCGAGCGGTTTGACGACCCCCACCGCCACGCTGTCGGGCACGTAGTCGGGGTCGGGGTCGGTGTCGGCCGTGGTGGGTGTGGCCGCCGTGGTGGTCGACGTCGCCGTGGTGCCGGTCGCTCCGGCCTCGGTGTCCCCCGATGCAGCCTCCACGCGCTCCGCCTCTTCACGCTCTGCCTCTTCACGCTCTGCCTCTTCACGCTCTGCCTTTTCGCGCTCCGCCTCTTCACGCTCTGCCTCGTACCGCTCCGGCGAGCCCGGGCCTCCGTAGGTGCACAGCAAGCCGAGGTCGCCCGAGCCCGTGGGCTCGACGTCGGGCATGTCGGCGCCGGTGAGCGCGATGACACGGGCGGGGGTCAGGTCGAGGAGTTCGCAGGCGTTGAGGCGCATCGCGGGGGCGGGCCGACCGTCCAGCATCGAGGCGGCGATCTCGGGCTGCGGGTTCGGCGACAGTCTCGGCGGGCCGGAGTCGGCCGCTCCGGAGAACCCGAGAGAGGAACACCCCGAGAATGCGGCCGCAGCGGTGAGCATCCCCACGGCCCGGATGAGTCGTCCCCCCGTAGCCGCGCGGGGTCGCTGCGATCGCATGCGACGATCCTACGTCCCGGTCCCGACCGGACCCGCGGTCAGTCGTCGGGGGCGTCGAGCGTCACCGACCGGGCGATGGCCTCGAACGCCTCCTGGATGCGGTGCTCCAGCTTCGCGCCGGACTGGTCGGTGCGCCAGCGCTCGACCGCGACCCGCAGGATCGCGATGGAGGCCGCGGCCACCGTCACCGCGTCGGCCGACCCCGGGGACCTGCCCTCACGTCGGGCCACCAGGGCCGCCACCCGCTCCTCGGCCCGGTCGAGGATCTCGTGAACCTCGCTGCGGATCCCGGGCTCTCGCCGCCACATGTCGTGGAACTTGTCGAACGCCGAGCTCTGACGGCGGGCGTTGGACACCTGCAGCCAGAGCAGTCGCGACAGAGCGGTCATGGTCGGGACGGAGAAGTCGGTGAGGAACTGCTCGATCGCCTCGTCCTGGGCGGGGATCATCTCCGGGATGCAGGCGGCGACCTTGGAGGGGAAATAGTTGAAGAACGTCCGGCGGGACACGTTGGAGGCCCTGGAGATCTCGTCCACCGTCACGGCGTCCAGCCCGCGCTCGAGCACCAGGTCGAGCGCGACGGCGGAGATGGTCTCCCTGAGCTCGCGCCGACGGTCGTCCGCGCTGTCGTTGCCGTTCGGCCGGCCGGTCGCGGCGGTCATGGTGTCGCCTCCCGGTCGGTGAGGATGAAGGTCGATCGGTGTACTCAGGTCGATCGGAGTACTTAGTACGGGTAACCCTACCCAGCGGGCGGGCACCTATCCTGGGCGTCATGCGTATCGCCTCCGGGGCTCTTCCCGCGACCGTGTCCGTCGTCCTGCTGGGAGTGCTCGCGGGGTGCGGTGGCGCGGTGCCAGAGCCTGCTGCGGAGAGGGGGACGATCCGGACCGCCCCGCCGCCGAGCCGCGAGCCGGAGGTCCTCGAGCCCGAGCCCGTGGCGGAGGCCGACTGCCCGTATCTGTCCCTCGACGAGGTGTCCCGTCTCAACGGGGAACTGGCCACGAAGGTGCGGATCGACGACCGCGTGGACCCGGCGGCGTGCTTCTTCTACAGCTCCGACGGGGCCGTGCAGCTCACCACCACCGTCTTCACGGCGGGGTCGGCGGAGGCGGCCACCCGGTTGGTCGACGAGTCCGCCCCCGTCGGGGAGTCCGAGCGCTCGGACATCGGGGGCGGATGGACCGGGGGCCGGACCGGCGGCGCGGGCGGAGCCCTGGTCGTCCTGGCCCGCGGCACGCAGGTCCTCGCGGTGCAGTCGACCCAGGAACAGTCCGTCAAGGTCCAGCGGGTGGCCGAGCTCGTGGCGCCGCGGGTCGTCGCCTGACCGGCGCCGCGGTCGGGATCAGTCCGGGTCAGCCAGGGTTGCCGACGGACACGTCGGAGTAGGGCATGAGTGCATCGACCGCCGGGAAGACGACCTCCATGAGGAGGAGGACGACCGCGGCGAGAAGGGCCAGGACCAGCACCACCCGGAGTGGAGTGGGGCCGGGGAGCTTGCCGTAGAGCCACGCGTACACGCGCTCACCCCCTCAGTTCGTCGGGGACCACGCCGTCCACGCGCGGCTCGGTCCGGTCGAGCACCGCGTGGACGACGAGCCGTTCCGCCGCGGAGTACTGGGGATGGCACGTGGTGAGCGTGGTCAGCGGCAGCATCTCCGGGGTTGCGGGCCCGGGGTGGCCCGGTACGGCGTCGATCACCCGGACGTCCTCCGGTCGGACGATCGACACGCCGGACAGCCACTCGTACGGCCCGGAGGTCGCGCGGTCGGCGACGTCCGCGGGCAGGCAGCCGGCGGCCTGGGCCCGGGCGGTCGCCCGGTCGGGCGCGTCGACGGGCAGGACCCGGTAGATCAGCCACTCGTCGGCGGTGGCGTACACGAGCGCGTCGCAGGTCCGCAGCGCGTCGAGGTCGTTGAACGGCGACCCCCGGCCCACCCGGTGCCCCGCGACGGCGAAGTTCCCCGGCTCTCCCGGGGCCTGCGTCTCCGTGTAGTGTCCCGGCCCGATCTCCAGGGCGGCGCCGTCGGTGCCGGAGACCACGGCGAACCGGTAGTCCGATCCGAAGGCCGGGATGTAGAGCCGGGCGAACGCGGTGCCGGTGAGCGGCTCGTCGGTCACGGGCTCCCCGCCGCTTCGGGGGTTGTGTCCCGCCGCCCACCGCTGTTCCAGCTCGGCGTCCGCGGACGATTGGGCGCGCGCCGCGCCGAGGTCGGTCCACCACACCTGATAGACCACGAAGAGCGCCAGCACGACCCCGACCGTGATGAGCAGCTCGCCCAGTACGCCCACCGTCCGCCTCACGAGGACTCGGTGACCAGCCCCAGGATGAGCTCGGCCATGCTCCGAGCGGTCATCGCCGTGGTCCGGACCTCCCCCAGCATGGCCGCGGTGACGGACCCGTCGTGGAGGATCGCCAGCCGGTCGGCGAGGTCCGTGATGTTGTCCGGATCCTGCAGTCCCATGCCGGCGAGTTCGGCGCGGAGGGTGGCTGCCACCCAGGTCCGCTGATCCGCGACGGCTGCGCGGATGGCGCGCTCGCCGTCGGTGGATGGCCGGGGGAACTCGATCGCGGCGGCGAGGTGGCAGGAACCGGGGGTGGCGGGTTCGACCCGCTCCCGGACGATGTCGAACAGGGCGAGGATCCGGCCGCGAGCGTCGGGCGAGGCGTCCGCGCGCCGCTGCCACAGGGCCCGGTCGCGCTCGGCCACGGACCTCAGGTACGCCACGACGAGCTCGTCCTTGGACCCGTAGGTGTTGTAGAGGCTGGCCTTGGCCACACCCGCCTCGCGGAGGATCCGGTCGATGCCCACGGCGCGGATCCCGTTGGTCGAGAACAGCCGGGTCGCCGTGGCCAGGAGTCGCTCCCGCGGCCCGGGCTTGGTCGACCGTGTGCTCGTCACAGTGGACAGACTATCGGCTGTGACCCCCAGCACGTCGGGGCCGGTGCCGCGGGAGGCGGCACCGGCCACCGAGGTCATGCCGGTGGCTGCCCGCCGGCGGTGGGCGGGGTGTCCGAGGCGCGGCCGGTGAGGAACTCGCCGGCCTTCTCCTGGACGGTGTCGGTGTGCTTGGCGTGCTTGCCGCCGGTCTTCTGGTCGAAGAGGTCTCCGGCCTTGTCGACGGCGACCTGGACCTTATCCGGGTTCTTGCTGGCGAAGCTCTTGATCTTGTTGAGGAAACTCACTGTGGGACCTTTCTCGTGGTGGGCGGGTGGGCTATGAGCCGACGGCCCGGCCCGGTGATGCCGGGGCCGGGCCGTCGGAGGTGTTCCGATCGAGAACGATCAGACGCGGGTGCCACGCTTGCTGCGGCCGGAGATGAGGCTGAAGAGCCAGATCACCAGGCAGGCGCCGACGATCGCGGCGATGACGCCGGGGATGGAGAAGGCGTCCGGCATCGCGGAGCCGCCGGTGAAGAACGACACGATCCAGCCCACGATGAACGCGCCGACGACGCCGGCGACGATGTTGGCGCCGATGCCCATCTGGGCGTCACGCTTCATGATCTTGGAAGCGATCCAGCCGGCGAGCCCGCCGATGATGATCCAGGCGATGATGGTTCCCATGTCGATTGGTCCTTTCCCGAGAGTCGATCACGGCCCCGGACGGGCCGCCTCTACAGGAGAACACGTCGGGACCATGATCGCCTCCGGTGGGAGCGTGTGTGCTGTTAAACGTCGCTCATTCGTTACCGGATTGGTCAGGCGAGGTCGGCCGAGTCGGGGTTCTTCTCCACGTACCGCGCGACGAACGAACACGCCGGGCGGACCCGCAGCCCCTCCTCCCGGGTCATCCGGAGGGCCTCGCCGACCATCGTGCCCGCGAGCCCCCGGCCACCGAACTCCTCCGCGACGACGGTGTGGGGGAACGTGCGAACCCCGTCCGCGTCCCCGTAGTCGGCGTACCCGGCCACCACGTCGTCCACCACGATCTCGAACCGGCCCGCGGCCGCGTCGCGCCTGACCTCGATCGTCTCCCCGGCGCTCATCGGTTCGACTCCGGACGGACGACCATGACCGGGCACGGTGAAGCCTGCAGGAGCGCCCGGCTGGTGGATCCGAGAACCATGCCGGTGAAGCCGCCGCGCCCGTGGGAACCGACGACGACGAGCTGGGCGTCCTCGGACTTCTCCACGAGGGCGCGGACCGCACGGTCGCGCGTGACAAACCGTTCGATCGTGACGTCGGGGTAGCGGTCGGAGAATCCGGCGAGCCGCTCGGACAGGGTCTCGAGCTGCTGCTCCTCGAGCTGCTTCCAGTCCTCCTCGGTGAGGGCGATGCCGGCGGCCGCGGCCTGGACCTGCGGGTCCATCCACGTGTGCACGGCGATGAGGGTGGTGTTGCGGGCGGAGGCCTCGGCGAACGCCCATTCCGTGGCCTTGGCGCTGATCTCCGAGCCGTCGATGCCCACGACGACGGGTCCGGTGCGGTCGAGGTCGTCGGTGTCCTCGCGGGTCACCACGACGGGGCAGAACGCGTGGCTGGCCACGGAGGCCGAGACGGAGCCGAGGACCATGCCCTTGATGCCGCCGAGGCCGCGGGAGCCCAGGACGATGAGCTTGGCCTGGCGGGAGTAGTCGATGAGGACCTGCGACGGGTTGCCCTCGACGATCACGTGGGAGACCTCGATGCCCGGCGCGACCTTGAGCGCGGTGGCCCTGGCCTGCTCGACGATCGGCACGCACTCCCTCTCCAGCTCGTCGTAGACGGGCTGCGGCGGGATCATCCCCTCGGCGAACATGGCCGCGGGCATGGTGTAAGAGGTGACCAGGACGAGCGGGATACCACGCGTGGCGGCGGTGTTGGCGGCGTAGGCGACGGCGCCGGTCGACGCCGCCGACCCGTCGATACCGACGACTACTGAATTCTCGAGATGAGCCATGCCCCGAGGGTACCGCCGCCCCCGGTTGGCGGAGGGGGCTTTACAACTCGTCCGGGAACGGGGCGTTGGACGGGTACGCGAGGGTGAAGCTGCCCTGGAACGCCGGGAGGACGGCGCGGCCGGGGCCGAAGAGGAAGAAGTCGACGACGGCGTCGATCATGAAAACTCCCGGGGTACGAGTGACGGGTGGGGCATGTGGTGCGAGATTGGAGTGTAGCCCAGCGACTACACTCCGCACATGCAGAAGCCCCGACGGCCCCGCCGTCCGCTGCCGCTGCGCGACGGCGTCGATCCGGTCAGGATCCGGCTGGCCGACCCCGGACAGGGGCCCCGGAGCATCCCCGAGGAACTCCGGAGGCGGTTTCCCGACCGGCTCGCCGAGCTCGAGGCGGCCCTGGCCGCGGGGCAGGTCGTCACCGCCGACGGGGAGCCCGTCACCGACGCCACGCGGCGGCGCCGGGGGATGGACGTGTGGACGTACCGGACCCCCGCGCCCGAGGTGCCGGTGCCGTTCGAGATCGGGATCCTGCACCGGGACGAGCGCCTCGTCGTCGTCGACAAGCCGCACTTCCTCGCCACCACGCCGCGCGCCGGGCACGTCACCGAGACCGCGCTGGTCCGGCTCCGCCGGGATCTCGGGCTGGACGACCTGGCGCCCGCCCACCGGCTCGACAGGCTCACCGCCGGGGTCCTGGTCCTCACCGTCGACCCCGCCCACCGCGGTGCCTACCAGGAGCTCTTCGCCGCGCGACGGGTCGACAAGACCTACCTGGCCGTCGCGCCGGCACCGGTCGGCACCCCCGAGGTGCGGGAACGGTCCAGCCGGATCCACAAGACCCGGGGGATCCTCCAGGCGGCGGAGGTCCACGGCGAGCCCGACGCCCACACCCGGATCACCCTGCTCGAGGCGCGCGGCACCGGTGCCGATCGGCTCGGCCTGTACCGGTTGGAGCCCACCACCGGGCGCACCCACCAGCTCCGCGTGCACATGAACGCGCTGGGCACGCCGATCCTGGGTGACGACCTCTACCCCCGGGTGCGCGCGGTCGGGCCCGCCGACTTCTCCCGGCCGCTCCAACTCCTCGCGGAGGTGATCGGGTTCACAGACCCCGTGTCCGCCGAGAAACGCCAGTTCAGGACCCGCAGGACGCTCGAGTCGTGGCCGCCCGGGTAGGCCCGGGGCGGAAATCAGGGCAATCCCCTGTCGGCACCGGCTCCGAACTCCTGCATGCTTTAGGACGACGACCATGATCCAGGGGAGCAGATGACCACGCAGGCCGAGACCCAGCACCGAGCCGAGGGCGCGGCGTACGCAGCCGTCGCCACCGACCTCGTTATGACCTACGGAGACGGCGAGACCGAGGTCCGGGCGTTGGACCACGTCAGCGCGTCCTTCGAACGCGGGCGCTTCACCGCGATCATGGGCCCGTCGGGCTCCGGCAAGTCCACGCTCATGCACTGCATGGCGGGCCTGGACCGGCCGACGTCCGGGTCGGTCCGGATCGGGGACACCGAGATCGTCGGTCTGGCGGACAAGGAGCTCACCGCGCTGCGGCGGGACCGGATCGGGTTCG
This sequence comes from uncultured Dietzia sp., assembly GCF_937873725.1. Taxonomy (GTDB): domain Bacteria; phylum Actinomycetota; class Actinomycetes; order Mycobacteriales; family Mycobacteriaceae; genus Dietzia. The sequence continues at coordinate 13,253 of NZ_CALMYY010000139.1, read as the reverse complement.
TGTTCCAGTCCTTCAACCTGGTCCCCACCCTGACCGCCGAGGAGAACATCACCCTCCCGCAGGACATCGCCGGGAACGCGATCGACCGCGAGTGGTTCGACGAGGTGATCGGACGCCTGGGCATCGCGGACCGGCTCTCGCACCGGCCGTCGGAGCTCTCCGGCGGACAGCAGCAGCGCGTGGCGTGTGCCCGTGCGCTGGTCGGGCGGCCGGACATCCTGTTCGGCGACGAGCCCACCGGCAACCTCGACTCCACCTCGTCGGCGGAGGTGCTGTCGATCCTGCGCAGCGCCGCGGACGACTACCAGCAGACGGTCGTGATCGTCACCCACGACCCCCGCGCGGCCACCTACGCCGACCGCGTCCTGCTGCTCGCCGACGGCCGGGTGGTCCGCGAGCTCGAGCATCCCACCGCCGACGACATCCTGGCGGCCATGGGCGCCCTCGAGGAGCGGTGATGGCAGCCACCCGCCACCCCCGGCCGATGCTGCGGGTCTCGCTCCGCAACATCGCCGCGCACAAGCTGCGCCTCGTGCTCTCGGTGCTCGCCGTGGTCCTGGGCACCGCGTTCGTCACCGGGTCGCTCGTGTTCACCTCGACCCTCAAAGCGACCTTCGACGGCCTGCTCGACCAGGGCACGCAGGACCTGTCGGCCATGATCGAGCCCGAGGACCCCCGTGGCGGCGGCGTGCCGTTCACGGTGGCCGAGCGCGCCCTCGAACTGCCGGGCGTCCAGGCGGCCACTCCCGGCGTCTCCGGCACGGTGGTCCTGTTCAACGCCGACGGCACCCCGTACCAGTCCGGGGGCGCTCCCTCGGAGGGGCTGGAGTGGGTCGAGCCCGACCAGGCCGTGGGGAGCAGCAGCTGGATCGCGGAGGGGCGGGCCCCGACGGGTCCGGACGAGGTCGTGCTCCCCGTATCGGTGCTGGACAAGGCCGGTCTGGCGATCGGCGGCTCCGCGCGGGTGTACACCACCTCCGAGGGGATGCTCGACGTCACCGTCGTCGGCACGTCCGCCAACGAGACCGACGTGGGCGGATACGTCGGGGTCGGGTTCTCCTCCGAGCGCGCCCGCCAACTGTTCACCGACGGGGTCAACGCCAGGAACGTGGCAGTGCAGGCCGCGCCCGGGGTGAGCCAGGAAGAGGTGCGCGACACCCTCGCCGCCGAGTTCCCCGGGTACACGGTGAGCACCGGCGCCGAGGTCAAGGAGAAGCTCTCGGAGCAGCTCTCGACCATCCTCGACTTTGTCAACTACTTCTTCGTGGCCTTCGGCCTGGTCGCGCTGCTCGTGGGCACGTTCATCATCTACAACACCTTCTCCATGCTCATCGCACAGCGCCTGCGGGAGTTGGCGCTGCTGCGGGCGATCGGCGCCACCCGCGGGCAGCTCACCCGGTCCGTGCTCGCAGAGGCCGCGCTCACCGGCCTCATCGGGTCCGCGATCGGAGTGCTGGCCGGGTTCGGTCTGGCCAAGGCGATCTTCGCGGTTCTCGAGGCCTTCGACCTGGGCATCCCGTCGGGGGCCCTGGCGCTCACGCCGATGTCGGTCGTCACCCCGCTCGCGCTGGGCTTCGTCGTGACCGTGTTCTCCGCGTGGGCCCCGGCCCGCCGCGCCGGACGCGTCGCGCCAGTCCAGGGCATGCGCGTGGGCTCGGCCTCGACCGAGGCGGGTGGGGCCTGGCGCACCTCGGTCGGCGTGATGGCCGTGGTCAGCGGTGTGCTGCTCGCCCTCATCGGCACCTGGCAGGACACCACCAAGAGCGGCGCGATCACCGTGGGCATCGGTGCGGCCGCCCTCATCGTGGGCAGCTTCCTCGTGATGCCGGCCCTGGCCAAGCCCATCGCCGGCGGGATCGGCAGACTCATCGGCGCGCCCTTCGGGGCCGTCGGGAAGCTCGCGGCCACCAACGCCGGCCGGAACACCCGCCGTACCGCGGCGACGGCCTTCGCGCTCACCCTCGGGCTCACCCTGGTGGCGGCGTTCGGGACCCTCGGTGCCACGACCAAGGAGAGCATCAGCGGTCTCATCGACCAGGGGATCAACGCCGACGTGATCGTCCAGGGAGTGGCCTCCCAGGGGCCGCCGACCCCGCTGGCCGGCGGGATCGAGGAGCAGATCGCGGGAGTCGACGGGGTCGGCGAGGTGGCCTGGCTGGCCTTCGGATTCGGCCGTCTCGGCGGCGAGCCCCAGGCGATCGCGGCCGCCGGCGGGCCCGTCGAGGACCTGCTCCGGGCCACCGTGGTCGACGGCTCGCTCGAGCCGGGGGCCGACTCGCTCGTCGTCTCGCAGGAGGTCGCCCGCGACAAGGGGTGGACCATGGGCGCGCGGGTCCCGCTGGTGGGGCCGGACGGCTCCGAATCCACGCTCCGGGTGACGGGCGTGTACAAGGACGCCCAGATCCTCGGGCAGTTCTACACCGGTATGGACGTCTACGACCGCCTGGTCCCCGAGAGCCTCCGCTCCACCGCGATCGTGCTCGCCAGGGCGGCCCCCGGCACGTCCCCCGACCAGGTGCTGGCCAACGTCACCGGGGAACTCGCCGAGACCCCGATCGCGACCGTGCAGAGCAAGCAGCAGTACATCGACGCGCAGTCCGGCGGGATCGACCAGCTGCTGACGATCATCTACGCACTGCTCGGGCTCGCCCTGGTGATCGCCGTGCTGGGCATCGTCAACACCCTCGCGTTGTCGGTGATCGAGCGGCGCACGGAGATCGGCATGCTGCGCGCGGTCGGGATGCAGCGGTCGCAGATCAGGCGGACCATCAACCTCGAGTCCACCCAGATCGCGGTGTTCGGGGCGCTGATCGGCGCGGCCGTCGGCGTCTACCTGGGGTGGGCGTTCGTGTCCGTCCTCGCCGACAGCGGCCTGAGCGAGACGACCATCCCGTGGGGGACCATCGGGATCGTCCTGGTCTGCTCGGCGGTCGTCGGGGTGCTGGCCTCGCTGTGGCCCGCCCACCGGGCGGCCATGACCGGCCCACTCGAGGCGATCGCCGACTGACGGCGTCCTATCGCCGCAGGCCGAAGAGGTTGCGGGCACCCCGGTGCTCGTGCCGGGCGAGCACGGCGCCGAGGATGTCGGCGTCGTGCTTGGGGTCGATCTCGACGTGGGCCAGGCGCCCCATGGTCCGCTCCCAGAGCAGTCCCTCGAACACGGTGAGCAGGTCGAGCGCGGCGACCGCGGGGTCGCGGAGGCCGGCCGCGTCGAGCGCCCCCGCGAGGTCGGTCGGGTCGAGGAGCGCGGCCACCAGGTCGGTGGTGTCCTGCTTGCCGGTGAGCTCCACGATCAGCGCGGACCGTGCCGCGAGCTCGCCGCGGTAGTCGGACAGCAGTCCGTCGATCATGCGGTTGAGCGTCGACAGGAGGTCGTCGGCGTCGGAGGAGGCGAGGTCCTGGATGCCGGAGACCTCGACGAATCCCCGCAGCAGCGAGGTGAGGCGGTCCACCGTGAGCGCGAGGAGCTGCGCTCGGGTGCGGCAGTAGTACGAGGTGGAGCCGGACGCCAGCCCGGCCTCGGAATCCACGGCGCGGTGGGTGAGCGCTCGGACACCGTCCCTGGCCACCACCTCGATCGCCGAATCGGCGATGAGTATGCGCCGGTCCTCCATAGTGGCTCCCGTCGTCGTGTGTCGTGTGGCTCGACCGCTGTAGCGCGGTCGTCGACGAATCCCGCCGACCCGTGCGTCAGCCTATCGCCGGTTCCCCGTCGAGGGCGCCGAAACAACAGCACGCCCCGACACCTGATTCGGTGTCGGGGCGTGCGCTCGGGGAACCCGGGTGGTTCAGGCCGCCGAGGAGACCTCGCCGGCCCGGCGGCTGCGCTTGTACCGCATCGCCGTCTGCAGTCCGGCGCGCCGGCCCTCCTGCGTCGGGAGCGGCTTGGGCAGGTCCTCGAACATGCGCTCGGAGTGCGTCTCCGGGGCGTCATCCGCGGTGGCGCGCAGCATGTGGTCGGGCAGCGACAGCTTGGCGATGGTCCGCCACGTCTTGAAGTACTGGACCGGCAGCGGGCCCGCCACGTAGGGCAGGTCGTACTTGCGGCACACCTCACGTACGCGGACCGACGCCTCGGCCAGGCGGTTGGACGACATGTCGGGGTAGATGTGGTGCTCGATCTGGTACGACAGGTTGCCCGAGAGGAAGTCGACGACCGGACCGCCGGTGATGTTGGCGGACCCGAGCATCTGACGCAGGTACCACTCCGCCTGCGTCTCGTTCTCGACGTCCTTCTTGGTGAACTTCTCGGCACCGTCGGGGAAGTGCCCACAGAAGATCACGGCGTTGGTCCACACGTTGCGGATGCCGTTGGCCACCAGGTTCGCGGTCATCGTGGACTTCCAGCCCTTGCGGGACAGCGCCGGGTAGAGGACGTAGTCCTTGGCGAGCTGCCGGCCGGCCTTCTTGGCGAACACGCCGACCTTCTGCATGGTCTCCCGGCGGTCGTCGCGACCCTTGGCCACCTTGCCCAGCTCGAGGTGCTGGATGCCCACGCCCCACTGGAACAGGAGCGCGAGGGCGGCGTTGTAGACGATGTTCCCGTAGAAGAACGGGTGCCAACGCTGGTCACGGGTGACGCGGAGGACGCCGTACCCCACGTCGTCGTCCAGGCCGACGATGTTGGTGTACTTGTGATGGATGTAGTTGTGGGTCTGCTTCCAATGCTCGGCGGTGCCCACGATGTCCCACTCCCACGTGGTGGAGTGGATCTCCGGGTCGTTCATCCAGTCCCACTGCCCGTGCATGATGTTGTGCCCGAGTTCCATGTTCTCGACGATCTTGGAGACTCCCAGCGCCCCGGCTCCGATCGCCCACGCGGTCTTGTTGCGTGACCCGAGCATCAACAGCGCGCGGGAGCCCACCTCGAGTGCGCGTTGGAAGCGGATCGTGTTGTGGATGTAGGCGGAGTCCCGCTCGCCCAGCGATCCGATGATGTCCTGACGGATCTCCTCGAGTTCCGCACCGAGGGCCTCGATGTCGGATTCGGTGAGATGCGCGAATTCCGGGATGTCGGTGATTGCCATGAACCTACGGTATCGTAACTTACGGTCGCGTAGGTAGAATTCGTGGTGTGAGTCACAGTGGAGACGATTCGATTCTGCCGCAGATGTCACGGTTGTGTAACGTCGGCTGGGTTCGCGGCGACATAGTGGTTGTCGCGTGTCGAGGACTCGACTCGTCTTTCCAGAACTGCCGCAGTGCGAATCGCAGATCGAACCACCGAGGGGAACAGCCATGAGCAACGCCAACGACATCTTCCTGCAGGCCATCCAGCCTGTCGTCGACATCTTCTGGACCCTGGTGTGGAGCGCCACCGGCTCGACCCTGAGCGTGCCCCGCCCGGTCGCGCCCACCAAGTGACCGACCTCCCCGGACAGTACGGCTAGCACGGGACAGATCCAGAACAGCGCCGGCCCGCCTCTCGCGCGAGAGGCGGGCCGGCGCTCGTCGGATCAGATGCCGAACCGCTCGCTGCCACCGAGGTCGACGGGGATCGACGCGCCCGTGATCCCCGCGCCGGCGTCGCTACACAGGTAGACGGCCATCGAGGCGATCGCCGAAGCCTCGACCCACGGCACCGGCAACTGGTTCATGCCGCTGAACGTCTCGGCCGCGTCCTCCAGGGTCGTCCCCTCGCCGCCGGTCATCATCGCGATCATCGACGGGTTGTCGATCATCGGGGTCCGGACGTTGCCCGGGTGGATCGAGTTGCACCGGACGCCGGAGAAGCCGAGCTCGCCGGCGAGCGACTTGGCCAGGCCGCGGACCGCCCACTTGGAGGTCGTGTAGCTGGCGGTGAACGGTGCGCCGCGCAGGCCGACCATCGAGCTGATGAGAACCACCGCGCCTCCCCGGCCGGTGGCGAGGATGTGCGGGATCGCCACCGTCGTGGTGACCCAGGTCCCCTTGAGGTTGATGTCCAGTGTGGTGTCCCACTCCGCCTCGCTGCGTTCCCACGAGGCGGCGGGCGTCGGCGAGACCCCGGCGTTGGCCACCACGAAGTCGAGTCCCCCGAGCTCGGCGACCCCGGCGTCGACGGACTCCCGCATCCCGGCCAGGTCCCGGACGTCGACCTCCGCGGTCACGCACCGCCGGCCCCGGGCCCGGACCGACTCCGCGGTCGACTCGAGGTCCTCCGGCCGCGCCATCGCGTAGGGGACCGTGTCGATGTCGCGGCACAGGTCCAGGGCGATCACGTCGGCACCGACGGAGGCGAAGGCCTCGCAGTGCGCACGGCCCTGCCCGCGAGCCGCTCCGGTGACGAGTACGACCCGCCCGGTCAGGTCGGGCGGGGTGATGGCAGGGTTCGACATGGTGGGTCTCCTCGGGTGATCGGTGGCGGGCCCTGCGGGGTCGTCCGCCCTGCGGCATGCTGGAAGTCAACTTAGACAAACAGACAGGTAGTGATCATCATGCTGCAACGGACACTTGTTCTAGTGGATACCTCGTATCTACTGGCTAGCTTCTACAACTCGTGGGAGGAGGGTGCGCGAGGCCAGCTGGAGGTGTCGCTGGCCACGGTCGTGCACCGTTTAGATCAGGTCGCCCACGGTCTGGTGGACCAGCCCGTGCAGAGGCAGAACTGGTACGACGGGATCCCGGACTCCGGGCCTCACCGCTACCAGCGGACCCTGCGGGTGATCGAGGGTGTTCAGCTGCGGGCGGGGCAGCTGATCGAATGGGGCGATCGCCGAACGCAGAAGGCGGTGGACACCCTTCTCGTGGCGGACATGATCCAGGCTGCGTACAAGGGACACTGCTCGGACATGGTTCTGGTCACCGGTGACGCGGACATGATCCCCGGAGTCCGGGTGGCGGTCGACGCCGGGGTGCGCATGCATCTGGTGGGTTTCGGGTGGGACTCCATCTCGTCGGCCCTGCGACACGCCTGTGACACCACGACGGTCCTGGATCCGCGGACCGACTTCCACGATGCGATGCAGATCAGGGTTCTCGAGGGGCCGATCCCGCCGAAGGTGCGGTTCACGTCGGAGCGGCCCGCCACTCCCGGCGACGAGGCCGGGGAGCCCGAGGGATCGGGCACGGTGGGGCTGGTCGAGGCCGACCTCCGATCCGATCGCGCCGCAGCGACCTCCGTCGCCGACGAGACCAGGCTGACGATCGCCGACGAGGAACGGGCCGCGGACGCCGAGGAACTCGCCGCCGACGAGCAGGAATGTGCAGTGCTCATCGAGGCGCAGGATTCCGACACTCCGGCGGGTCCCGACGTCGTCCCAGAGGTGAAGGCGACGACCGGACCGACCCGTGAGGCACCCGCGACGGTCGACCAGCCGCAGCCCCAGCACCAGGACCAGCACCAGGACCAGCCCCAGCCCCAGCACCAGGTGCCCGGCCCCGGCCCGCAGTCCAACGGGTCGTCGCGGCCCAGCCCGTCGATGATGAAGCCGCATCGTCGCCCGCTGCGCTCCAAGTTCGTTCCGCTCTCGGAGGAGGTCTGGACCTCGTCCGGTGAGCAGACGCCGTTCGACGTGGGCCAGCAGTATGCCACCTGGTGGTACGAGCAGGCCGCCACCGAGGACCAGCGGGATCAGGCGCACCTGCTCTCCGGGGGTGTGCTCCCGCCGGGCATCGACCGTCCGCTGCTGCAGTTCGCGTGCCAGATGCTGAACGAGTTCACCCTGACCGAGGCGCAGCGGGTCCGGCTCCGCGACGGCTTCCACGAGGGGATCCGAGCGGTTCTGCTCAAGCACCGCTGAGTCAGAACGGCGGTGGGTCGTCATCTGGGATGTCGTCCGAGATGTCGGCCCGCGCCGACTCGATGTTGCTCCGTCGTTCGGCGGCGAGGCGGCAGGCTCGGCGGAACCAGTGGGTGCTGAGGGGCCGGGGGTGGAGCCACGGCCGCATGAGGGCGGACAGGTCCACGTCGGTGGTGCCGGGCCCGCCGTCCTGGCCCGTCCGCCTGCGCCACCTGGCCAACGGGCCGTCGGGGAGGGTGGTGATGGTGTGGCCGGAGTCGGTAATGACCGTGAGGGTCCCGTCGCGGTCGAGTTGGTAGAACCATTCGTGGAAGGTCTTGAACCTGTGGTGCCGGCGACACAGGCACATCAGGTTGCGCTCCTCGGTCTGGCCGCCCCGCGCCGGATCGCCGTGGTCGAAGGGCCGGCAATGGTCCACGTCGCAGTCCTCCGCCGGAACCGAACAGCCGGGGTGCCGGCAGGTGCCGTCGCGGAGCCTGACGGCTCTGGCCAACTCGGCGCTGATGCGATACCTGCTCCTGCCCTGGGCGGAATCCGCGGAACCCGGTTCCGGGTTCGGGACGGTGATGGTCGCTCCCACGCTCCGGGCGAGCAGGGCGATGAGGGCGTCGATCGTGGCCGGACCGCCGCGGGGGAGGTACACCTCGGGCTCATCGCCGGGACCGGACGGGGCCAGCACGGTGACATTCAGCCGGATCTGGGGCCCGGGGTTCGCCTGCTGCTGCTCGCCCTTCGCCTCGCCCGCGCCCTCCCCCTCGTCGGACGGGGCGGTCGTGCCCGGGGCGGTCGTGCCCGGGGCCGTCGAACCCAGGGGGGTCGAGCCCAGGACGGCCTCGACCAGGGCATCCGCCCGGCGTTCGTCGAGGGTGGTGGGGTCGCTGTAGTCGGCCGACGGGTCTGCCGACCGGCGCGCGGCCTCGACCCTGGCCGCTCTCTCCCGCTCGGCCACGTCCCGGGCGGTGGCGTCCAGCGTCTTCCTGATGGCCTCCGCCTCGGTGGAGGACAGGAGGGCGTGAAGGTCCGCCATGCCGTCCACGCCGCGCCGGACCCGGACTCGGCGTTCACGCACTGCGGCCCTGCATCGCGCCAAGACCCCCGCTGGGTCGAAGGAGGCGATGATCTTGTCCGTCATGGACAGGATCGCGTTGCGGCCGGGACGATCCCCCGACTCGATCGACGCGACCAGCCAGTCCACGACCAGGCGGTGCACATTGTCGAGAACCGACGGGTCGACCGTCCTCATGTGGCGGGTGAGCAGGGTCGCCGTGGCCTCGTCCAGGAGGCCGTCCTCCATCGCCTCGACGATCCCGGGGAAGCTGAGCACGAGGGTGCGGGCCTGGGTGAGCATGGCCGAGGCGCGATTGTGGTGGGCCCCGTAGACGGCGACGACCTCCGCGCACGCCACGTCGAAGGGGTCGAGAACCGCGTGATCGCGCGGGCGCTCAGGGCCGTCGGGGTCGTAGTAACCGGCCTCGAGGTCGCGGACGAGCTGTTCCTCCTCGCACAGATCGAGTAGCTCATGGCAGGCGCGCACTCGGGCCGCGGCGGCGCGGTTCTCCGCACGGAGCGCTTCCATGGCGGCGCGACCGGCCGCCGCCACGCCCGCCGTCCGCCCCGCCGTTGTTCCTGCTGTCGCCACCGACCCCACCTCCTCGCTCCGGTCGTCGAATCGCTTGTACGTTCGATATGGCAACACCCTAGCAACGGGGTACGACACAACCCGTCCACCTGCGGATATCCGGTCGGCGGGCGACGGGCGGGAGAGGGCAGGGAGGGGCGCCGGCCGAGCCTCCACCGCCAAGCACCGACCGGTAGTGCCCGGACAGGCCGGGGTGGTGGTCCGGCCCGAAGCGGGGTGCGTCCGGATCCCGGCCCGCCTCGTCGTCGTAGCCCTCGATCCTCACGGTGAGGAGCCACCCGTCGGGGCCGGTACGGACGACGACGAGGCCCGGCGCCTCGCACGCCTCGACCTCCACCCCGTCGGCCGGATCGCCCGATCGGTGACCGCCGCCCACGGCTGCCCGCGCGAGACGGGCGGCCTGCGCGTGAACACGACGGACCCGGCCTCGGCGAGTCGGCCGGAGGCCGTGGGTCTGGCGGGCCTGGCTGGCGTGGGGGGCAGGGCGGCTCCTCGCGGCTCGGCTAGTCCCTGGTGTCCCGGGGCAGGGTGGGGTCCGAGGGGGTCGTGGAGCCCGACTCCGGTTCTGCGACGGCGGGGTCGGAGGCGGCGGGATCGGGGGCGGCCGACGGCTCGGTCCCCTCGGTCAGCTGACGGTCGGTGCCCGCGTCGGCGCCGCCGGTCAGGCCCATGGAGGCGCGGATCTGTTCGAGCTTGGACCGGCCCTCGGACTCGCGGATGTGGGCGGCGGCGTCGAGCTGGGCCGTGGACATGGCTCCCGTGGCCTCGGCGAGTTCCTGCTTGCCGAGCGCCGTGGTGTAGCGGCTCTCGATCTTGGCGCGGATCTCGTCGAAGGTGGGGGAGTTGCCGCCACCGACGCCCTCCAGGGTGGTCATGGATTCGGTGGTCCGGTGCTGCATCTCGGCCTGCGTGGCCTGGAGCAGGAGCTGGTCCTCCTGTGCGAGGGTCTCACGCAGTCGGTGCTCGGACTCCTTCACGGCGTGCTTGGCCTGCTCCGCGGCCTGGACCGCCTGTCCGTGCAGCTGGCGGGTGTTCTCCAGGTCCTGCTCCACCATCACCAACCGCCCGGCCAGCTGCTCGGCCTGCGCGTCGAACCGGGCGGCCTTGGCGGTGTCGCCCTCGGCGCGCGCGGACTCCGCCAGCTGGAGTGACTGCCGGACCTGCCCCTGCACCTCGTCGAGTTGGCGGGCCTTGGTACCCATCGCGATCTCGAGCTGCTTGGCGTTGCCGATCACCGCGGCCGCCTGATCCGCCACGGACTTGTGCTGCTCGCGGGCGTTGTTCATGGCCTGGTGGACGAGGATCTTGGGGTCCGCGGCGTCGTCGACCTTCTTGTCGAGCGAGGCCTTGAGATAGTTCCAGCCCTTGGAGAACGGGTTCGGCATGGCGGGGTCCTGACTGTCGCGGCGGGTACTACCTCTTGACGGTACCGAGCAATGCGGCCACCGGCAGGGCGGTTCGCGGCAGGTACGGCTGGCGCCACAGCCCGCCCGACGCCGCGCCGTGCGACTCGTGCTCCCACTGGACGGTCACGTCCGGTCGCCCCACGTTGAGGTCGTGGACCATCATCGCCGCGAGGAGCGCCGACGAGGTGGCGGCCTCGAAGATCTCGATGCCGAACGCGTGGGCGCCCTTGTAGGTGGCCGCGAGGATCTTGTTCTTGGTGACCGAGTGCGTGTTGGTGGCCGGGGCCACGTTGACGGAGACGGTGTGGCCGTCGGCGAAGGCCGCGGTGGCGCGCCAGCGTTGGACCCGCTTGGCCAGCGTGTAGTTGGGGCCCTGCTGGGGGACCAGTGCGTCGTGCACCGCCGGGCCGGTTCCGGGTTCGTAGTTGCGGTGGAAGACCCTGCCGCCGGTGAGGGTGCCGACGATCTTCTTGACGTCCGTGGGCCTGCGCGCCGCCAGCGCGGCATCGGAGGCCTCCCGCACGTCCGCCGGGACCACGAAGGTGTCCATCGGGGTGGCGAGGTAGGCCAGGGCGTCGGCGGTGGAGTCGGAGAGCAGGTCCACGACGAGCGCGTCGGCCGCGGAGGAGAGCTGGACGTGGGTCCCGCCGTCGGCGTAGAAGTAGCTGCCCACGGTCAGCGGGGCGGGGGCCGCGGATCGGGCCCACGCCGCCAGCTCGGGGAGCTGGGTGAGCAGATCGATGCCCGGGCGACCGGTCTCGTCGGTCGGGATGTGGAGCCGGCCGGCGAACTCGGAGGCCTCCCCGCGGAAGCGGTCCCACACCGGGCTGGAGGGCAGATCCACGCCCAGGACATCGGCACCCCATCGCAACAGCGGGCCCGCCGGCCCCATCTCCGAGCCGAGGCCCAGGACGAGCATGCTGCGGCCGGGGAGCGAGAGCCACTCGGGGTTCTCCTGCACCACCCTGAGCGCGGCCGCGCAACTCGGTTCGATCACCCCGTCGCGGACCCATGTGTCGAGTCGGCGGCGAAGTGCCTCGCCCGACAGGTTCTCGCCACGGTAGGGGATGGAGAGCTCGCGCGCGGGGGTCGCCGTGCCCTGGATCGTCTCGATGCCAGGGGTGGAGGACGAGGCGACGACGGCGAGGTAGTCCGACATCGGGGTCTCGATCATCTCTCCGTCCGCCTCGTGGACGCCGACCATGCGGGACTGCAGCGAGCGGAGGGCCGCCCGTGCCACGCCGTCCCACTTCGCGGAGTCGGCCACGCCCACTTCAACCATCCGGGTGAAGGGCTCGATGTACCCCTTTCGCCAGTCCTTGATCCCCCCGACCCGCTCGGCAGCCACCGGGTCCACGGCGGCCAGGGCGTCGGCAACGACCTGCCTGGCGAGCCGCCCGGTGGAGCGGTTCCCATCGGGTTCCGTGGGGAACTGGACTCCGGTGATGCTCGCTGACATGGCGCTCCTAGATCGGGGGCAAAGAAATTGAGGGAGACCTCAAGTTTGCCAAGAATGAGGCCCGGTTGTGGCCTCCCCGGGGCGAGCCGGAGAGAATTTGATTAGAAGTGATCAATCTCACTAGAACGTGTTCCTGGGGCATTTCGTAAACGGATGTTCACCGAGCCGGGTCTAGGTAATTCGAGGTTGGCGACCGAAAGCCGCTGCAGCACAGTAACTAAGGCGTTCCCGGCGAAACATGAAGCAACTCTCGTGTCTGGGCGTTCGCTGTGTCAAGAGGCAACTTCTTGTAACACCTTCAGAAAAGTGCCCGATAGAGTGATCACACGATCCGACGGCGGAGGCGATATGCCGCGCGCCGGACCGGGCGACAGGGGAAGCCGGGTCGCCGGGTCGTCAAAATCAACGGAAGGCAGTCTCTATGAAGAACTCCAAGCGGATGGTTGCGGTTATCGCGGCGTCCGGACTCGGGCTGGGATCCATGCCCGGTGTTGCCAGCGCGCAGAGCGTTGAGATCGGCATCGGTGTGGGTGCGGTGGTTGGTTCCGTCGAGCTCGGTGCGGCGCTCGGCTCGACCGGAGACGTTGACTCCTCCAGCCTGCCCTCCGGCTCGCAGGACCCGACGGGTTCGCTGGACAAGATCACCACGGGTTCGGGTGACACCAGCTCGGTGACCGAGTCGCTGTCCGGTGGCTCCAACGAGCTCGGTTCGGTGACCGAGTCGCTGTCCGGTGGCTCCAACGAGCTCGGTTCGGTGACCGAGTCGCTGTCCGGTGGTTCGGAGGAGCTCGGTTCGGTGACCGAGTCCTTGTCCGGTGGTTCCCTTGCCTCGATCATCTCGGAGCTGGGTTCTGTCACGGATTCGCTTAGTGGCGGTTCGGAAGAGCTGGGTTCGCTGACGGATTCGCTGTCCGGTGGTTCGGAGGACCTCGGTTCGGTGACGGAGTCGCTGGGCACGGGCTCGGACACGGAGTCGCTGTCCGGTGGTTCGGAGGACCTCGGTTCGGTGACGGAGTCGCTGGGCACGG
>NZ_CALMYY010000138.1 GCF_937873725.1 uncultured Dietzia sp. | reverse complement strand
AGTTGCCCGGGAAAACGGGGTCGGCGGGCGGGGGGATGGGGGCCCGCACCCGCGTCTGCCACGGCAGCGCCGCCAACTCGGCCGCCCGCTGCTCGGCCGCCGCCTGCTCCACCGGATCCACCGGGCTCACCCGATACGGGGTCTCCCCCGGCTTGACGGCGCCGAAGCGGATGCGGGCCTGCTGCTCGATGTACGCCGGATCGGCGAGCAGCTGCTCCTCGGCCTCGAGCTCGGCGATCGTCGCCTGCAGCGCGGCCCGCTCCTGCGCCACCGCCTTCTCGTCCGAGAGGAACTGGTAGTGATTGCGCAGGGGGAACGACACCGTCACCAAGAGAATGATGGCGACGACGGCGAGGAGACCGATCCGCCGAGGCGTGTAGTTCCGCGGGCCCAGCACGGTGTCCGAGAGATCGGTCCGCGTGGTGAGCCGGTGGGCCTCCGGATGCGCGGTCGAGCCCACCCGGCCGGAGCGGGCCGAGGCGGGCACCGGCCGGTCCCGCTCGCGGCTCGGCGTGCGCCGCTGGGGCGTCTGCCGGCGAGTGGTGTCGGCAGGAGACTCACCGCGGGCGCGACCCCGCTGGGGAGCCCGGCGGATGGGCCCCGACGCCTCGCCGGGGCGCCGGGACGACGACCGATCGCGGCCGTCGCCCCGGCGATCAGAAGGGCGTGGTGGGCGAGCCATGAGCCCTCCTCTCGACTACCTACCTGCTCGGATTGGGCTTGCTCGGACTGTGCCTATTCCGACCGTGCGACCCGATGGCCTGGCTCAGGCGTTGAAGCGCGGGAAGGCACCGGCGCCGGCGTACCGGGCGGCGTCCCCGAGCATCTCCTCGATGCGCAGCAGCTGGTTGTACTTGGCCACGCGCTCCGAGCGGGCCGGGGCGCCGGTCTTGATCTGGCCACAGTTGCAGGCCACCGCGAGGTCGGCGATGGTCGTGTCCTCGGTCTCGCCCGAGCGGTGCGACATCATGGTGGCGTAGCGGTTGCGGTGCGCCAGCTCCACGGCGTCCAGCGTCTCGGTGAGCGTGCCGATCTGGTTGACCTTGACCAGCAGCGCGTTGGCCGCGCCCTGGGCGATGCCGTCGGCCAGGCGCTCGGGGTTGGTGACAAAGAGGTCGTCGCCCACCAGCTGGACCTTGCTGCCGATCATGTCGGTCAGGGTGGTCCAGCCCTCCCAGTCGTCCTCGTCGAGCGGGTCCTCGATGGAGACCAGGGAGTAGTTGGCCACCAGGTCGGCGTAGACGTCGGCCATCTCGGCGGCGGAGAGCTGCTTGCCCTCGAAGTGGTACTTGCCGTCCTTGTAGAACTCGGTCGCGGCCACGTCCAGCGCGAGCGCGACGTCGGTGCCGAGGGTGTAGCCGGCCTTCTCGATGGCCTCTACGATCACGTCAAGCGCGGCCTTGGTGGAGTCCACCGACGGGGCGAAGCCGCCCTCGTCGCCCAGGCCGGTCGACAGGCCCTTCTCCTTGAGCACGGCCTTGAGATGGTGGTACACCTCGGTGCCCATGCGCAGGGCCTCGCGGAACGTGGGCGCACCGATCGGGGCGATCATGAACTCCTGGACGTCCACGCCCGAGTCCGCGTGGGCGCCGCCGTTGAGGATGTTCATCATGGGCACCGGCAGGACGTGCGCGTTGGCGCCGCCGACGAAGCGGTACAGCTCGAGGTTCGCGGAATCGGCCGCGGCGCGGGCCACGGCGAGGGAGACGCCCAGGATGGCGTTGGCTCCGACGGTGGACTTGTTGGGGGTGCCGTCGGCGTCGAGCAGGGCCTCGTCCACCAGACGCTGCTCCTCGGCGGGGATGCCGATCACGGCGGGCGCGAGCACGTCCAGCACGGCGTCGACCGCCTTGGTCACGCCCTTGCCCATGTAGCGCTCGTCGGAGTCGCGCAGCTCCACGGCCTCGTGCGCACCGGTCGAGGCACCCGAGGGCACGGCCGCCCGCGCGAACGAGCCGTCGTCCAGAAGCACCTCCACCTCGACGGTGGGGTTGCCTCGCGAATCGAGGATCTCCCGGGCTCCGACCTGCTCGATAAGCGCCATCTGTGCTCCTTGGGGAAGTTCGTGGTTCGTGTCAGGGGGTCGGCGCCGCTCCCGTGGGCGCAGTACCGCTGGTCATTGTTCCACGTAGTCGAGCGGGGTGGGTCGAGGCGTGCGGTGACTACAACCCTTCGGGTGCGCTGCGCCTCGACTCGGACGTGGTGAGACTCCCCCGGGGATCGGCCCTCCCCACTCGTACAGATTCGTAATACGATAGCGGTCATGGAGCGGAAGATTCAGGGCCGGCCGGTCCCAGAAGAACAACTTGACGAGTGGGTTGCCGAAGCCGAGGAGGGCTACGACCCTGCCTGGCTGAAGAAGCGGATGGGGCGACCCGCGAGGTCAAGCGAGGCCGCACAGGTTGTCCCGGTCCGACTTACCGCCGCCGAGCTTGCGGCGGTCATGGCTCGCGCCGACCGAGACCACCTCAACAGGTCCGAGGCGATCCGCCAGGCTCTGGCCGAGTGGGCCGCCGCTTCGTGATCATCCGTAGTTCCGCCCGGAAACACGGCATCACCGACGACGACATACGGGCGACCTTCGACACCGCTACCCTCTCCGGCCCCCTGGACGACGAACACCCGCAACGGGTACTCGTCTTGGGATTCGATAGGCAAACCAGGGTTCTCGAGCTTGTCGTGCTGTTCTACGACAACGGCCAGATTGAGGTCATCCACGCGATGAAGGCGCGCCGGACCTATCTTGAACTGCTCGAATGACACCGATATCCGATCTGGATGGTCGAAGAACCATTCCGCATCGACGCCAGGGACCTCGAAAGCGATAGCGCTGCTCACGGCTTTCTTGAAGGCCGGACTGCACTTCTTGCGAGCACGTTCTCCGGTGGCGCCGCGACGGTCGCAGCCCAGCTCAAGTCTCTCGGCTTCGTCGTGTCGTCCGAACGATCGCCGGACTGACCTGAGTTAGCCCCTCTGGTGCCCCGCTGAGCACCGGCACTACCGGTACGGGAACCCTTAGCCACAGGTGGTCAAGCAGTCTTGACGCCCACTCAGAGGCTGCGTCCACCGCCAGCACCAGTTCCTAGACTGGCGGGGTGGGTTGTCTGGCTCGTGCACCGATGTCCGCGATGACGTCGCTTAGATCCGCGTCGTCAACGTCCACGTAGCGGCCCACAGCCACGTCGGCCCACCCCTGATCGGCAGCTGCGCGGAGAGCAGCGAGCCTGGCCGCGTCCTCGGCATCTCGCCGCTCCAGCAGCCGAAGCCCTTCACGCACGACCTCGCTCGCATTCTGGTAGCGCCCGGATGCCACCAGTTGCTCGACCAACTCGTGTTGGTGCTGGCCCAGGACAACATTCCGTGTTGGCATACTCATCACCCCTGTTGCAGGATATGCCAATCCTGCGCTTCCTGCGAGCGGCTCCGAGCACTGGGGAGGTCAGCGCGTAGCGCACCGACACGAGGCCGGAATTCCGGCCGCGACGGGTCGGTCTCGTCGTCGTCATTACTCTCGTGCCCCTTCCCCTCCCCACGGAGGCGCGCCCGCCCCGGCCACCCACCTCGCCCTTGCCGTCTCCGCACCGGCCGTCCCTGGCGATGTCGTACCCCGCCCCTAGAGTCAGCCCGACCCCCCCCATGGGCCACCCCGCAGAACCACCCAGGAGAACACCGTGGACGCACCCGCCCTCGTCACCGCCCGCGCCGGGGCGGCGATCTGATGGCTACTCGGTCACCGCGCTCGACAACCAGGAAGCGGAAGACGAGTTCCACACGGGCGAAGTCGGCCAGGAGGCCGAGCGCGGCGCAGGCGGCCCCGACGATCCCGCCCGGCCAGCGGGTGTGGCTCCTGGAGCTCCCGTGGGGCGGACTGGACGGCGGAACCCCGGCCGGGGTGACCTACTACAAGTCGCTCACCGCACACGCCCACGTCGGCACCTCCCTGCCGAGCCCGCTGGAGCCCTACGCCAGCAAGCCGTACTCCTACCTGCGCCTGCTGGAGGACGAGCTCAACGGCAGCGCCGGCCGGGGCGCGACCGCCGCGCCGATGAGTCTGCGCCCGGAGCAACGCGCGGACGCGGACGCGATCGCCGCAGCCGCCGACCGCGGATTCCGGCAGGTCCACCTGGGCAACGATGTGGGGACCGGCAAGACCCTGGTGGCGGTGGCCGCAGCGAGGTCGATCGCCAGGGCGCGCGGCGCCCGCACGATCCTCGTGACGGTGGACCGGCCGGCGCGGATCACCATCCCGTCGTGGCGGCGCACCATCACGGCGCTGGATGGTGACGAACAGGGCGACGACGACCTGCGCTGGATCATCATGTCCTCGGACAGCCTGGGCAAGCTCATGGCCCGGAACGGGCGCCCGCGGCTCAAGCTGGACGTCGCGGTGATCGACGAGGCCCACCAGTTCCGGCACGCCAGCAAGCGCACCAGCTACATGCGGAGACTGACCCGCATGGACGCCCCGCACGCCAACGCCCCGTTCGTGCTGACGATCACCGCCACCCCGGGCCACCACCCCGGCGAATGGGGATACCTGTCCTCGCTGTTCGCGCAGGTGCACGGCGATCCGCCGGCCCGGTGGGCGGACTTCGGACGGGCGCTGACCGAGCGGGGCGTGCCCCTGGAGACCTCCTACGGCAAGTGGACGTGGACCACGGAGGCGAAGGAATCTCTACAGGTGCAGCAGGCCGCCATCGGCGACGTGCGCGACATCCTGCTGCGGCACGATCCGCCGCTGATGCTCACCCGGTCGGCGCCGTGGGGACCGCCTCCCTTCGATGTGGACCTGGTGGAGCTGACCCCGGACCAGTGGCGGGCCTACGAGCTGGAGTGGGGCGACTTCCAGCGGGAGATGCAGCTGGCCAGGACGGGCAACAATGTCGCCCGCGGGCTGGCTGCGCTGGTGCGGCTGCGCCAGAAGGCATCGATGATCCGGGTCGAGCACACGGTCGCGGCGGCCAAGGCCGAACTCGCCCGCGGCTACCAGGTGCTGATCGCCACGGAGATGGTGTCCACGGCCGCGCACCCGGTGGCCGAGATGCTCGAGGCCGACGGGATCCCGGTGGCGCGGATCTACGGCTCGAACCCGCAGGCCGAATCCGAGCGGATGCGGTTCCAGCGGGGCGAGGCGCCGGTGGTGGTGTTCAACACGCCCACCGCGATCAACCTGCAGGCCCGCGAGCAGTTCGCCGACGGCTCGTTCGCTACCGACACCCCGCGCAGGGGCTTCTTCCACCAGGCCCGCTACTCAGGACTCCTGGCCGAGCAGACGATGGGCCGCGCGCACCGGGATCACCAGGTGTGCTCGTGGTCGCTCCTGGCCGCGGCGGGCACGATCGAGGAGCGGGCCGGGACGGTGATGCTGTCCCGCCTGATCTCCTCCGCGACCAGCACCGACGCGGACGCCTCGACTTTTGCCGAGGTGGCCCGGGTCTTTGGGATCGACTGGATCCCCGCCGTGCGACTGGCGGACGAACTCGGTTAGGCGTACACCGCTCGTGGCGTGCTCCCATCACGGGCAGACCGGTTCCGGCGATCGCCCTCGTCGTCGTCACTCACCCTGTCCTTCCCGACGGCTCGGTCGATAGACTCCGCGGGTGCGGATTCGTCCGATCGACCTCGTGGATGTCCTGGTGTACCTCGTTGTCCTGGGCGTGTTCATCCAGCTCTTCCCCGCCGTCCTCTCCGAGACGTTCCTGCTGGCGCTCCTGACGGCGGTCCTGCTCAAGGTGGTGCTGGAGATCGTGCTGCTGGTCAAGAAGAGGATCGTGGGCCGCATCCGGTCGGGGAGGCCGCTGCCGATTCGCATCGTCAACGTGGTCGCGCTGCTCCTGGTGCTGCCGGGCAGTAAGTTCCTGGTCTTGGAGCTGGTGGCGTTCGCGTTCGGCGACGCCGTGCAGCTGGGCGGCTTCTGGGCGGTGACCGCGCTCATCGTGGCGCTGATGCTCTCCCGCGGTGGCATGCGGCGGTTGCTGACGACGACCGAGTAGTCGCGCCCCGTGGTCACGCCCCCACCGTGGGAGGACGAGCCGACGCCGGCCTCCGCATCCGCTCCCCCGCCGGCCGCTCCTCCCTGAACGCGCCGACGAGGAGCATAGTCGAGGTTGCAAGGCCTGCTCTACGCCCTCGCGTCCCGGCCGGTCACTGCGCGCCGGTGCCAGGTGAGCGCCCTCGTCGTCGTCGTCACCGCCCCGGTCCTTCCCTCGATCTGGTCCGCCGGTCTCACCTGGTAGGTCCCCCGAGGATCCGGCGGGTGGGCTGCGCGAACACCAGGAGCAGGTTCACCACGCTCACCGCACCGAACGCCCACCAGAACGTGTGGAACAGCTCCCGCTGGTCGCCGGGCAGCCCCGCCACCGGCCGCCACAGCAGGGCGACCTCCCCCACCATCCACGCGAGTTGCCCCAGCGCCACCACCAACGCGAAGTACCACTGCCACGGCGAGGGGGCATCCCGGCGCCCGCGGGCGCGCAGGCCCCTGACCAACAGCGCGGTGACCACGGCCCCCGCCACACCCAGCAGAGCGAGGATCACACCCGGGGCGAAGAAGTCGGCGAACGGCGTGTTCACCAACAGCTCCGGATCGAACCCCAGACCCGATCCGTCGCGGAAGAGGAACAGGCCGGGCCCTCCCCCTAACGCCGACAGCGTCCAGAACGCCATGCCGGCGAGAAGCGCGGACGTGGACCACGGTCGTGCCAACCTCATCTCGGAGCTCCTCTCCACCTACTGCGTCAGGGGACGCACCTGCTCGAGCATGACGTCCACAAACACGTCCTTGTTCTCCGCGCTGCCCAGACCGTGACCACCCTCCAACCAGATGAGGTTCTTGTCCGGCGCCGAGAGGACGTCGTAGTACTCCTCGACCAGCGCCGGCATGGCGTTGACGTCGTGGCGGCCCACGAAGAAGAACACCGGCACCTCCAGCGTCGGGGCCTGACGGGCGAAGTCCAGACCCTCGAGCTGCGGGTAGACGGCGTTGAACGAGTTGATCAGACCGCGGGTGTGGTTGACCTTGTCGACGTAGCCGTACTCGGGGACGAAGAACGGGATGAGCGGCGCGACCAGCGTGTACCGGGGCGTGCCCATGATCTCGTTGAGAACGTCCAGGAAGGCGACGTAGGGGCGCACCACGTTGTCCCCGTGGTACGGCGGCGGCCCGTTGCTGCGCAGCTTCTCCGCTCGCCGGGTCTCGCCCTTGTCGTCGAGGTACTTGAGCGCGAGCTCGTATCCCATGCGGTCGTTCTCGGTGGTGTTGACCATCTGTCCGCTGGTGACCAGGGCGTGGAAGAGCTCGGGGTGTTCCTGCACCGGCCAGATGCCGATGATGCTCGACCACGACACCCCGTAGACGACGATCTTCTCCTGGCCGAAACGCTGGCGGAGGTGGTTGGCCAGGGCGGTGGCGTCGTCCACGAACCGGTCCCGGTCGAGCTGGTCGAACGGAACGGCGCCGTACGACTTGCCGGTCCCGGGTTCGTCCCAGCTGCCCACGGTGAAGTGCTTCTCCAGGGGCTGGAACTCGCGCGAGTTGAAGAAGCCGCCCCCGCCGGGGCCGCCCATCCCGAGGTTGAGCAGGACCGGATTGGTCTCGTCCTGGCCGCGGATCGTGATCCACTGCTCGCTGCCGCCCAGGTCCACCTTCTCCATCGTCGCGATGCTGCCGGGGACCGGCTTGCCGTCCGGTCCGGTGACGGGCGGCGCCACCGCCAGGGTCTGCGAGGCGACAACCGCGCCGACCGCGGCCAGCACCAGCAGACCCACCGCCGCCGGCCGGACCCACGGGCGGCGGCGCCGGAGGATCAGCCAGAGCAGTGCGGCCAGGCCGAGCAGAAGTAGAGGGAGCCAGGCCCACAGCGGCACCGAGCTGGTGAGGGGCAGAAGCAGCACGGGGAGGAGAAGCACCACGGCGACGATCACCGACGCAGCGGTCAGCCATCCATTACCTCGACGACGTGGAAGCTGCGCTCGGCTGGTGGTCATGATGACTCCTCGACCTGTACCCCCGAACCTACGACGCGGCGGGGGCGGGGTCAACGATTCGCGGGACTTCGTCGACAGATGTCGTTTAGTGCTAGCTTGGCGATGTGATGGCAACCACGACGATGTCGAACGCCACAGTCGATCGGCCGATGGCGCAGAGCCACGACCCGCGCGCCGTCCGGACTCGGCTGAAGTTGATCGATGCGTTCGGCCGGCTCGCGTCATCGGGCAGCCCCGACGACATCACGGTGTCCGCGCTGACCGACGCGGCCGGCGTACACCGCTCGGTGTTCTACAAGCACTTCGCCTCGCCAGACGACCTCGCGACCCACATGCTCCGCGACCTGTTCAGCGCCCTCAGTGGCGCCGACGTCGTCATGCGAGGCCAACTCGCTGTATCCGGCATCGAGGCGAGCCGCAATGCGATGTCCGACCTGATTCGATTCGTGGGCGCACGACGGGCTGTCTACGCGTCATTGCTCGGCCCCTCCGCACCGGCAGGCGCCGTGCAATCCGTTACCGATGCGTTCGCCGAATTCACCGCACGGGCGCTCGATCAGATGGCAGCACGCCCGAGTGATGTGGATCCGCAGATGGTGTCCCGCTTCCTCGCCCACGGGGTTGTCGGCGTGGTGGGTCGTTGGCTCAGCGATCCCCAATCGTCGCTGTCGCACGACCAGGTGGTCGAGCAGCTGCTGCAGTGCTTTCCCGGCTGGCTCACCTCGCCGTCGCCGTCGATAGACACCGAACACACCAACCCCACACCACCCCACACCCCATCCACGCGACAGAGGAAGTAGGAACAATGCCCGATTTCACAGGCAAGGTAGCCATCGTCACCGGAGCAACCACGGTCGAACCCGGTGGCCTCAACATCGGAGGCGCCACCGCGACCGAGCTCGCAGCGAACGGCGCGAAGGTTGCCCTCGCCGACATCAACTTGGCAGGAGCACAAGCACTCGCCGACCAGCTCAACGCACGCCATGGCGACGGGACCGCTCTCGCGGTGGAGACCGATGTCCGCTCCGAGGAGCAGATCGAGCGCCTGGTGGCCACCACGGTGGAGACGCTCGGCGAACCGACGATCGTCATGAACATCGCCGGGATCTTCCCGCCAGATGACACCGAGGTCGCCGCCATGACCGTCGAGGCGTGGGACAACGTGATGGCGGTCAACCTCCGCAGCGTCATGCTGCTGAGCAAGCACTCACTCCCCTACCTGAGGAAGGCCGGCGGGGCGATCGTCAGCACCGCGTCCACCCACGGCTCGGCCGGCGACACGAGCCTCAGCGGCTACGGCGCCTCGAAGGCCGGAGTCATCGCGCTCACCAAGTTCCTCGCCACGCAGTACGGCCGCGAGGGCGTCCGATGCAACGCGATCAGCCCGGGCACCACCACGTCTCCGCCGGCGCAGCAGATCCCGGAGGAGGTCAAGGAAATCTTCCGCCGCCAGAACCTCAACCCCGAGATGCCGACACCGGAGCAGCAGGCCAAGGTGTTCGCGTTCCTGGCCTCCGACGACGCCGCCGGAATCAACGGCCAGGAAGTCAAGGTGGACGCCGGCCTACTGTCGCACCAGCCCATGATGGCCGACATGCTCGCACTCGGGGCCACCACGGTCTGAACGTCCAGCCGCCTCGAGCCGGGCAGCGGCGTGCGATATTCGGCCCTCGGTGGCGTGCGCTGAGACCTACGCTGAGAACTGCGAGGTCGCCCGAAGATCCTGGCGGGAGGCCATTGTGCTCGGCATGGCTGCGGTGGAAGATGGACAGCCACCGACGACTCGAGCGGAGGGGCACGGGAGATGCGCACACTGATCGTCTACGAGTCCATGTACGGCCGCACCCACGAGATCGCGGAGGCGATCGCCCGCGGCGCCGCCCAGGTGGGCGACGCCACCACGGTCCCCGTCGCCCAGGCGAACCCTCAGGACGTCCAGGCGTACGACCTGGTGATCGTGGGCGGCCCCACGCATGTCCACGGGATGAGCCGGGAATCGACCCGGCGCGGAGCGGTCGAGGCCGCGGAGAAGGAAGACAGCGCCCTCACGGCCGAGCCCGACGCGGCCGGACCGGGGATCCGGGACTGGCTCGACGACCTCGCGCGGGCCGAGGGGGCCGCCGCCGCGTTCGATACGCGGATCGACAAACCCGCGATCGTCACCGGCCGGGCATCCAAGGGGATCGCCAAGAAGCTCCGGCACCTGGGCTTCACCCTCGCCGCTGATCCGGAGAGCTTCCTGGTCGACACCGACACGAACCTGATCGACGGCGAGGAAGCCCGCGCGGAGCAGTGGGGTAAGGCGGTCGCCGCGGGGATCCGGTGAATGAGCGGGGTGAACACTCCGCTCACCGGGCCGGTGCCGCGGCCGTCGAATCGGACCGCCTGGTCGAGGTGAGCCACACGGATCGAGTGTCGGCGATCCGCTGGTGAAGGCCCGCGATCCACCGGTCCCCGGTGTTAGATTGGCCCGGTCGGGAGCGGCGGGGGGGCGACGCGATGAGGCCACTGCACTACTCGATCAACGTGACCCTCGACGGGTGCTGCCACCACGAGGCCGGGCTCCCGCCGGACGAGGAGTCCATGAGCTACTGGACCGCGGAGATATCGCGCGCCGATGCGCTGCTGTACGGCCGGGTGACCTACGAGATGATGCAGGCCGCGTGGCGGAAGCCGGAGACGGGCGCGTGGCCCGACTGGATGAACGAGTGGGAGATCCCGTTCGCCGAGGCCATCGACCGGGCCGACAAGTACGTCGTGTCCAGCACGCTCGAGAGTGTCGACTGGAACGCCGAGCTGGTCCGCGGGGATCTGGAGCGGGCGGTCCGCGCGCTCAAGGAGCAGCCGGGCGAGGGACTGTGGGTGGGCGGGGTGACGCTCCCCCCGGGCGCTGGCGGACCTGGGGCTGATCGACGAGTACGAGTTCGTGGTGCATCCCGTCCTGGCCGGTCACGGGCCCACGCTGCTCTCCGGCCTGCTCGATCGCATCGGGCTCGCGCTCGTGGACCAGCGCACTTTCCGGTCCGGGGTGGTCGCCCTGCGCTACCTTCCCGTCCACGCCGCGGTGTGACGCGCTCTTACGGCGCCGTGGTCCCCACCGAGTACGCCGCCGCCGCGTCGCGCACGTCCATGACGTATTCGCGGGAGGCGTTGTAGGCCAGCACGGCGCGCTGCCAGTTCTCGGCCTGCGAGAGGTCTCCCCCGCGCTCACACAGCAGCCGGGCGGCGGCTACGGCGGCGTCGTCGATCTGATTGGGGTCGGCCCGCCCGTCGCCGTCGGCGTCGCGGCCGTACTTGGCCCACGACTCGGGGATGAACTGCATCGGCCCCACGGCCCGGTCGTGTTCGGTGTCGCCGTCCAGCGCGCCGCCGTCGGTGTCGGGGATCTCGGCGAAACCCGGCGAACCGTCGAGTTTGACCCCGATGATCGGCGGCAGCGCGTAGCCGTCGTCGTTCAGCGACGCCCCGCGGTACCGCCCGTGCCGGGTCTCCACGTGGCCGATCCCCGCCAGGGTGGTCCAGGCGAGGTTGCACTCGGGCCGGGTCTGCCGCATGGTCTCGGCGGCGTTTCCGTACGCGGCCAGCGCTGCGACGGGGATGTTCATCTGCTCGTTGATCCCCGCCGCCCACGGCCGCAGCTGATCGGAGGTGCGACCGGGGGCGTCGAGGTCCACGGCCGGCACCGGCGCCCCGGGCCCGGGCGGGATTCCGGGCGGGATCGGGGTCGGCGCCTGGCGGGTGGGACCGTAGGAGCAGGCGGAGGCGACCACGGCCACGACGAGGGACAGGGTGACGGCGAGGCCGTGCCGGGAGTGAGGGCTCATCGCCCGCCA
>NZ_CALMYY010000137.1 GCF_937873725.1 uncultured Dietzia sp. | reverse complement strand
CTGGCGCGCGATGGCCGAGGACTACGACGTGATCCGCGACCACATCTCCCGCGTGATCCCGGGATTCTCCGACTTCAACCGCCGGGTGCGCAGGAAGTCCGGGTTCGTCCTGCCCAACCCGCCGCGGGACACCCGGTCGTTCGACACCCCGTCCGGGCGCGCCCACTTCACCGTGTCGCCGCTGGAGTGGCTGGAGGCGCCGGCCGGGCACCTCATCCTGCAGACCCTGCGGTCACACGACCAGTACAACACCACGTTCTACGGGCTCGACGACCGCTACCGGGGCATCTCGGAGGGCCGGCGCGTGGTCTTGGTGAACCCCGACGACCTGCGCGACCTGGGGCTCGAGGACCGGCAGCCGGTGGACGTGGTGAGCGTGTTCACCGGATCGGACGGCGTGACCACCGAGCGCCGGGCCGAGGAGTTCCGGCTGATCTCCTACCCCACCGCCCGCGGCTGCTGCGCGGCGTACTTCCCGGAGGCCAACAACCTGGTGCACCGGGAGAACGTGGCGCGGGAGTCCAACACGCCGGGCTTCAAGGCCGTGACCGTCCGGTTCGAGCCGCGCCGCCGGCCCGCCGACGCCGCAGCGTCGGATCGCTTCGTCCAGCCGTCGCGCTGAACCACTCCGCCAACTGATCCAGCGGAACGGGTTGGGGACACCGTGCCCGCCGCCCGCCGCCCGCCGCCGCCCGCCGAGAAGTGGATTTCGTGCAGAGTCACTCGGACGATGCAGGCGAAACACTCTTCTCGGCGCCAGGGGCGGCGCCAGGGGCGGCGCCAGGGGCCCCGGCCGCCCCACCGACCCCACTGGCCCCGCCCGGATCGCCCTGGGGGACGTAGCCCCGGCCGGGCGCGATGAACAGCAGCAACACCGCGGCGCCGGCGGCGACGAGCCCCAGCGCGAACAGCGCATCCGACAGCCCGGCGGTGAAGATCTCGGCGGCGGCGTCGACGATCGGCTGCGCGGCCGGCCCGGCCTGGGCGCCGAACGCGACCGCCCCGGCCAACGAGCTCTCCACCGCGTGCCGACCGGCCTCGGGAACCCCGGGCAGGATCTCCACGATGTCGCGGGCGTAGCGGCCGGCGAGGAGACTGCCGCCGATCGCGATGCCGATCGCCGCGCCGACCTCGCGCATCGCGTCATTGACGGCCGCGCCGACACCCTGTTCGTCGGAAGGGATGTCGGAGACGATCGCGGAGGTCGCGGGCGCGGTCGACAGCCCCAGCCCGGAGGCGGCGATGAACAGCGGCCACAGCACGTCCCAGTAGTCCGAGTCCACGGTGAGCCGCGACAGCAGAATCATGCCGACCGCGATCCCGGTCACGCCCACCACGGACATCACGCGCAGCCCGACCAGCGAGGTCAGCTTCGGCGCGACGAGCGACAGCAGCAGCACCGGCACCGCCATGGGCGCGAGCGACATCGCGGCCATGAGCGAGTCGTAGTCCTTGACGAGTTGCAGGTACTGGACGATGAGCAGGAAGAACCCGAAGATCACGAGGAACTGCAGCGTGACGGAGATGGACCCGGTGGCGAACCCGCGGCGC
>NZ_CALMYY010000136.1 GCF_937873725.1 uncultured Dietzia sp. | reverse complement strand
CACGTCGAGCCCGTGGGCGACCTCATCGAGCACGAGGACTCGGACGAGTGCCCGTGTGGGCCGGACATCGAGTGCGTGCCCAACCCCGACGGCCCCGACGGGTGGCTCATCACCCACCACAGCCTCGATGGCCGTGAGAGGTTCGAGTAGCGTAGTACGATGGCCTCACGCCGTGAGAGGATGCCCGTATGCCGATGAACCCCGACCTGGTCGCCGAGTACGGCACCCCCGAGTGGTGGCTGCGGTATCTCCTGCGCAAGCCCGAGCTACGTCCCGCCCTCGACCGTATGCCCCAGGACGAGGATCCCCGGCACCGGCTGTGTCAGCGGGAGCGGATGCGGCTGCTCTACGACTACCGGCAGGGCCGGCCGCGGCTCCCGTACCTGTCGGCGAAGCACTCCGAGGCGTTTGGCCAGATCCTCCGCAAGGCCCGGGTGAACCTGTCCCCGATGGTCATCAACGCCATGCTCGACCGGATGCAGGTCCTCGGCGTGTCCACCGCGGCGGACAACGACACCGACGGCGACGACCTCGCACGGGAGATCGCGGACAAGTCCAACTTCGCCACGATGTGCACCGACCTCATCGACTACGTGCTCACCTATGGCCACGCCTACGCCACGGTCCTGCCCCCGAAGAATCGCGGCGACAAGCCCCTGCTCGTCGCCGAGGACCCCCGCTGGTGTGTCGGCGACAAGGACCCCGAGAACCCGGGGCGTCTGCGTGCGGCCATGCGCCGGTTCTACGACGACGCCCGCCGGGTCGAGACGGCCATGCTGTTCCTCGACGGCAAGGTCTATCGCGCCGAGCGGTCGGGCGCGCGCATGACGAGCGTGTTCTCCGGTGGCGAGTGGGACTGGTCGGGCGAGCCCGAGGAGTTGACGTGGTTGACCCCTGATCTCGGCGACGTGCCGATGGTCATGTTCGAGAACCTCGGCGGTGTTGGCGAGTTCGAGAACCACCTGGACCTCGTCGACCGGATCGCCGACACCGTTCTCCAGCGTCTCGTCCTGGCGTGGTACCAGTCGTTCCGTCAGCGTGCGGTCGTTGGCAACCTCGACGGCACCGACGATGACGACTATGAGGACGACGAGCCCTCGGACCCGGTCGACTGGGCCGAGGTGTTCCAGGCCGATCCCGGCGCGTTGTGGCAGGTTCCCGAGGGGATCTCGTTCTGGGAGTCCTCCCAGGCTGACCTCACCCCGATCCTCTCGGCGGTCAAGGACGACTTCCGCGAGTTCGCCGCCGTCACCTCGACCCCGTTGCACCTCATCACCCCCGACGCCGCGAACGGGTCAGCCGAGGGTGCGGCGCTCATGCGCGAGTCGCTGGTGTTCAAGGTCAAGGACCGGCGCAAGCGGTTCACCCCGGGGCTACAGCACCTGTGGGAGCTGGCCTTCGCGTGTGTCGGCGAGCCCGAGCGGGCCGATGGCACGCAGATCCTGTGGGGCTCGATCGAGTCCTACTCGCTCGCGGACCGCGCCGATGCCTCGACCAAGCTCAAGGGCACCCTCTCCCAGCGCAAGATCGCGACCAACATCCTCGAGATGAGCCCGACCGAGGCCGCCGAGAACGAGCAACAGCTCGTGTCCGACCGTCTCCTGGCAGGGACCGCCTCGGTGGGCACCGCCGCGCCGGGGGGTCAGGCAGGCCAGTTCGCCGCCGGGATGCGCGGCACCCCGGCCCCGCCCGCAGGCCCGGCCGAGGATGAAGTCGAGGACGAGACACTGTGACCGCCCCGGTCGATCCCGGCCTCGACCCGGCCACCGCTGCGGTCCTGGCGGCGATGGCCGCCGACGAGGTCACCGCCGAGATCGGTACCCCGTCCCTGTACGCCGGCCGGGTCATCTCGTCGGCCGGGGCGATGCGCCAGAACATCGTCACCGAGGCACAGCGGATCATCCGAGGACTGTGGGCCGAGGTGAACCCGTGGAACGGTGACGAGGTCGCGCGGTTCGCCTCCAGGGCCGCGGACATCACCGTCGCCGCACAGCAACAGGTCGGCATGGTCGCCGCCGAGTCCGAGTTCAACCAACTCGCCGCCCTCGACCTCGAGTACCGCGAGGTGATCCAGATCCCCTCCGAGGTCCGGGGTACCCGTCTCGACCCCGACGAGGGCATCGTCACTCCCTCGCGTGCGCGCGTACGCACGCGCCCGGACGCCCCCGCGCGCACGACCCCGCGCAAGCGCACGACCGTTACCTACACCGGCGACGGGGACGACAAGCCGAGCAAGGTCCGGGTCACCATCACCGGCGACCCCGCCGAGGCGTACAACCGCCCCGCGCGTAAGTTCCGGTTCCTCGTCACCGAAGGCATGGACGAGGACGAGGCGATGGCCCGGGCGCTCACCCAGCTCGACGGCGTCACCGACACCAACGCCATGCTCGCCGCCCGCCTCGGCGAGGCCGAGGCACTACGCCGAGCTGAGAAGGCCGGGGTCCCGATTCTCGGCCAGCGCCGGGTCGTGCATCCTGAGTTGTCCAAGGGCGGGACGTGCGGGCTGTGCTTGGTCGCCTCGGACCGCGAGTACAAGATCGGCACGCTCGCCCCGCTCCACGATCACTGCAAGTGCACCACCTCCCCGATCACCGAGACCCAGGACCCGGGAAGCATCCTCAACGCGATCGACCTCGAGCGGCTGTACGACGAGGCCGGCGGCAACGGCCGGGACGTGCTCAAGCGCACCCGGTACGCCGTCGACGAGCACGGCGAGCTGGCCACGGTGTTCAAGCCGAAGGGCGGGGTCGAGCGCACGAGTACCACCCGGCCGACGGTGAAGCGGGACAAGAAGGTGCCGGTCGATCGCCTGCCCTACTTCGAGGCCCCCGACGACGAGGTCCGCCGACGGATCGCGAAGATCCGCGAGGCACAGGCCGGGCGGGAGCGTCTGTACGGCGACATCCTGCCCCGGGACATCGCGACCAGGGCCGCCTCGGACCTCGCCGCGCTGTCCAACCTGACAGGGGTCCTCGCCGAGCGGGGTGTCGGGGAGTAGCATACTCCCGTACCCTGCACGTCAAGGGGATCCGACGGCGAGATCCCCGTCCACACCACTTCGCCGGCTGGAGGCCGCACCATGCACATCTCGCGCAAGCACAAGCTCGCAGCCCTTCGATTCGTCGAGGGCGGTGACGGCGGCGGATCCGGTGCGGGTGCCGGGACCGGTGGCGACAACGGCGGCAAGCCCGCAGGCGGGGACGATGGGAAGAACGGCGGCGACAAGGGCGACCGGGGCTCGGGCGACGACGGGAAGGGCGATCGCCTCCCCACCTCCCAGGAGGACCTCGACCGCATCATCCAGGCCCGTCTCGCGCGCGACCGCAAGGAACGGATGAGCGACGACGAGATCGCCGAGCTCAAGCGCAAGGCCGAGCGCGCCGATGAGCTCGAGCGTGAACGGATGAGCGACCAGGAGAAGGCCGTCGCCGAGGCCAAGGACGCGGCACGCAAGGAGGCCGAGGAGAAGGTGCGGGCCGAGTACCTGCCCAAGCTCCAGGAGGCCAACCTCCGCGCCGCGGCGGCGACCGTCCTGTCCGATGACAAGCTCGATAGCTGGCTCAAGACCGTTAACGTGTCCGCGTTCGTGGACGAGCAGGGTACAGTGAACACCGACGAGGTCATGGGCACGCTCACAGCGTTGTTCGGGGACTCGGATGCCCGCGGCGGCGATCGTCGCAAGAACGGTGGACATCCTGATTGGGGCCACTCCCGCACCAACGGTGGGGGAGTCCACAGCGGGGTCGAGGCCGGTCGGGAACTGTACAAGTCCCGTTACAACAAGTAAGCCCCCGATCAGAAGGGATCCGAGCTCATGCAGCTCTTCTCCAACACCACCGAAACCTTCGGTAACGAGGACCACTCCTGGCTCCGGTCTGAGCACGGCACCGAGGCGACCGAGACCGCTGTCCTGGACCTGTCCAAGTTCACCAAGGCCACCCACTACGCGAGCGGTTACATCAAGTCGGGCGAGCCGCTCGGCAAGATCACCGCGACCGGGCTGTACGGCCCGTACGACGCTGCTGCGTTGGACGGCCGAGAGGCCCTCGTCGGCCACCTGTTCGCCACCCAGGCGGTCCGTGACGGCGGCGGCAACGTCGTCGGCGCTCTCCTCACCCACGGCAAGGTGGTCGAGGACCGTCTGCCCCACCCCGTCGACGCTGCCGGCAAGGCCGACGTCGCCGGCTCGATCCGGTACGTCTGAGAGGACGGGTAACTCATGCTGCTCAACACCGATTACTACACCCCCGACGAGCTCTCCGGTTTCGGCCGGGCCGCGCTCGCGGACATGCAGGTCAACCAGTTCAAGCTCTCGCGCTGGCTGCCGAACACCGAGGTCGACGACCTCATGTACCGGTTCGGCAAGGGTGGGGACGGTCTCATCAAGGCCGCGAACTACCGGGGCTTCGACGTCGAGGCCGACCTGACCGGTCGCACCGGCGTGGCACGCACCACGGGCGAGCTGCCCCCGATCAGCCGGAAGATCATGCTCACCGAGTATGACCGGCTGCGGATGCGTGCCAACCCCGAGGGGCCGATCGCCAACCAGATCCTCTCCGACGCACAGATCGTCGTCGGGGAGATCGCCGCGCGTATCGAGCTCGCCCGGGCCGAGGCCATCGAGAAGGGGCAGGTCAACTTCCCCGAGCTCGGCGGCGGCGCGATCGACTTCGGCCGCAAGTCCACGCACACCAACGTGGCCCCGGCCGTGGCGTGGACCAACACCGAGACCTCGACGCCGATCACCGACCTGCTCTCATGGGTCGAGACCTACGCGGCCAGCAACGGCGGCAAGGGCCCCGGCGTCATCCTCACCTCGCGCAAGGCGTTCAACCTGCTCCTGCGCTCGGCTGAGGTCCGGTCCCTCGGTGCCACCCTCGCGGGTAGCCCGACGATCGTCTCGCAGGCGACCCTGTCCAACGTGCTCTCGTCCTACGGCCTGCCCCCGGTCGAGACCCACGACGGCCAGATCGCCAACGCCGACGGCACCGCTCGTCGGCTGTTCGCCGAGACCTCGGTCATGCTGCTGCCCTCGGGCAACATCGCGACCGAGGACGCCTCCCCGCTGGCCCCGGTCGGTGCCGACTTCACCGGCAACCTGCTGGGCGTCACCATGTACGGCATCCCCGGCCACGCGCTCGAGTCCGAGTTCGCGCAGGACCAGATGGCGGGCCTGTTCGTCGGCAACTACCACACGGTGGAGCCCCCGCGGATCTGGACCCTGGCCTCGGCCATCAGCGTGCCGGTCCTGAACAACGCCAACCTGGTCCTCCAGGCCAAGGCTTGGTGACGTGATGCCCGGGTCACGTAAGGCCGCCGCGCCGGTCCACATTCACGGCCCGGACGGTCAGACTCACGTGTTCTCACCCGGCGACGAGGTCCCCGCGGATCTCGCTCGCCGGGTGAGCAACCCCGATGTCTGGGGCGACAACGCCGAGGTCGAGGAGACTCCCGAGGTTCCCTCGGATTCTCCCCCGCCCCCGGCGACACCCACGGCACCGGTCGAGGAGGACGACTCGCACGAGTCTGACTCCGAGATCCCGCCGAAGTCAGGTCCCGAAGGCTCGCGCGCTGCGTGGGCCGAGTACGCCGAGTCTGTCGGCGTGACGGTCACCTCGACCATGAAGCGGAACGAGATCATCGCCGCGGTCGAGTCGGCCGGACACCCCACCGAGTGAGGAGGCGAGCCGGGTGGCACTAGCAACACGCGAGAACGTCCGCGAGCGGTTCGAGGGAGTCATCCCCGTATCCAAGGACGTGTGGCTCGACACCCGCATCGCGGATGTCGAGGCCCGACTCATCGCGCGGTGCCCCTGGCTCGCACCCCACCGCATCTCTACTCTGCCCGCCGAGATCGTAGACAACGCCCGCACAGTCGTGGCGGACGCGGTCATTCGGCTGTGGCGCAACCCCGGCGGACGCCGGTCTCGATCTGCCGGGTCGTTCTCTGAGACCCTCGGCGACGACGCCACCCGCACGGGGATCTACTTCACCGACGACGAGCTCGCCTCGCTCATGCTCCCCCGCAAGCGCCGCCGCCGGTATGGCACCCTCCAGACCGGTGCCTGGATGCACGGCGGCGAGCATGTTTGAGGAGTACGGCGAGGAGGTCGTGCTCAAGCGCGCCGGCCGAGGCGGCAAGCACGGCGTCAAGGCCGTCCCCGAGGAGATCCCCGTCGACGGGGTGCTCATCGACTGGGGCAGTAGCTCCGAGCTGATCGACCACCGCGAGCAGGTGTCGACCACCGCGACGGCCCTGTTCCCGGCGTACACTGAGATCCGACCGACGGACATCCTCGTTCGCGGTGATGGCAGCGAGTGGGCCATCAAGGGCGACGTCCTCCAGCATGGTCACGGATGGGATCTCGGCGCTGAGTGCCGGATCTCCCGAGTGAGGGGGTAGCGATGAAGGCCAAGGTCAACAGTCGCACCGTCGACATGCAGGGCATCCTCGTCTCGCCGGCGATCCGGTCGATGGTCTTTCAGGAGGCCGAGAAGGTCCAGGCCAAGTACCGCGGCCTCGTCGCCAAGCGCACCGGCGAGCTCGCCCGCAGCGTGCGCGTGGCCACCTCGATCGGCGTGGGCGTCAAGCCCGGCTCATCCCCCCGATGGCGCGGCCACGTCATCGCCTCGGCACCGCACGCCGCCGCGCACGAGTTCGGCGGCAAGGGCCGGCGCGGGTACCACGAGCTGCGGCAGGCTCTCCGATGACCGCCCCCGTGCGCGCCGTGCGCATCCCGATCGAGGGCGACACCGACATCGAGGACTCGGAACGGTATCTCGTGGCCCTGGTCGAGACCCGCCTGATCGAGCAGTACCTCGACGAGGGGTTCATGCCGGGCGAGTACGCCGTGACCGTCGACTCCTGGTACCCGGACCCCGACGAGTACGACACCGCGCTCGTCGGCGGGCTGGTCATCCTCACCCAGACGGGCGGTGCTCTCGACGACGATGATCTCGACTTCGCGGCATCGGTCCAGCTCGCGTGCGCAGCACCCACCCGCGCCGAGGCGTTCGCACTACAGCGGCGGGTGCGTAGAATCTTCGACGAGGTCAACGACAACCCCACCGGGTTCACCGATGGGGTTGTCGTGCACGACATCCTCGCCGATGATGGCCCTCGTGAGCTCCCACAGGATAGTCTGGAGTCGCGCGAGGTGCTCAAGCAGTACGTTGCACACCTACGCCGCCCCCGGTGGGCGGTCTAACCCGATCCATCGGAGGATCCCATGCCCAGTTTCAGCACCGTCAAGGCGGCCGAGCGGTCGCTGCTGCTCAAGCCCCTCGACGCCGCGATCTTCCTCGCGGACCACTACACCGCCGCACCGACGGCGTACACCAACGTGTCGTCCGCGCTGCAGGCGCTCCCCGAGGCGTTCGAGCCGGTCGGCCTCATCAAGAAGAAGGACGGCGTCACCTTCGGCAAGAAGGTCGACTCCGAGCGGACCGAGTCCTACGGCGAGGCCGAGCCCACCCGCATCGACATGGTCTCGATCGAGCACAGCCTCGAGTTCTCCCCGCAGCAGGTCTCCCGCCTGACCCTCGAGCTCACCACCCGG
Source organism: uncultured Dietzia sp. (assembly GCF_937873725.1). Lineage (GTDB taxonomy): Bacteria > Actinomycetota > Actinomycetes > Mycobacteriales > Mycobacteriaceae > Dietzia. The sequence continues at coordinate 5,974 of NZ_CALMYY010000136.1, read as the reverse complement.
GCGGACCTGTCCACGGTGACGGCCGGGGCCAACGGCGAGGTGCGGTTCGCCGAGCCGACGTCGCTCTCGGTGCGCTACTACTCCGCACTGGCCATCGCCAAGGACGGCGACGACGCCGAGCCTGTGTACATCTTCCGGTACATGCCGATGGTCGCCCTCACTGACACCGGCGACCAGACCTGGGACATGGCGGACACCATTCCGCCGAAGGTCACGATGACCCCGTTCCGGGACGACACCGCCGGGTTCGCCGTCGAGCACGCCTTCGGTGGTCTCGGCTGGAAGAACATCGCCGTCAAGGCCGGATTCGCCACGACTCCCTGATACAGCACCCCGGCCGTGATCCCCCTTCCCACGGCCGGGGTGTGTTGTACTTCGGGAGGGGGCCCGATGAAGGGAACCGCACCATGAGCTACGCCCCCAAGGTGATGAAGAAGGGCGACGTGACCGTCGTCGCCGAGTCGCCCACCCAGGAGAACGACCTTCGGTTCGGCCGGGGCTACGCCGTCATCGGCGAGGCCAAGCACGACCCGAAGGGCAACCTCACCACCGACGTCAAGAAGGGCACCGAGGTCGACGTTCCGACGCCGGCCCCGTCCTCGTCGTCCATGTCCTCGTCGTCCACGTCGGCCGCCGACACCTCGGTTCGCGAGGCTACGTCCGACACCGCCGCGAAGGCCGCGGCCAGCAAGTAACACTCGCCACAACGGAAGGGGATCCACACCGTGGCACAGCAGAAGAAGGCAACACCCGGGGGCCGGTTCGCCGAGCTCCGAGCCGAGGTCGACGCCAAGCCGTACGTCCTCACCGACGAGATCAAGATCCCGTTAATGACACGGAGCCAGACCGAGGAGTACCTCTCCATCCCGGCGACCCCTGCCAACACCGAGAAGCGGTACGCCGTGATGTTCGGCGACAACTGGGAGGCGATCAAGGACCTGTTCGCCGACGAGCCGAACGCGGTGTGGTCCCTGTTCGTGAAGGACATGACCGAGTTCTTCTTCGGCAAGAAGGCGGATGATGCCCCGGGGGGATCCTCGGACTCGTCGAGTGGGTAGAGACGTTCCACGACGCTCTCGAGGCTGACTTCCGAGCGCATTATCACGGCCTCGACCTGGCGGACTACTTCACAGGGTCGAGGCCGTGGACGCAGGCATGGCGGCTCGCATGGCGACTACCGCCCCACCTGCACTACATCACCGCCGTGCGGATGGACGAGACGTGGGCCGAGGAACTGGCCAAGGTGGAACGCCCCGACGAGGATGAGCCGCCGTCACCGCTCGGATACGACACGGCATCCCTGCTGTTGCTCGGTGTGATCGGCGAGTTGAGGAACAATCGAGCGCAGATGGTCGCGAACGCCGGCGGCGACGTGCCGAACATCCCGCTACCGAAGGCACCGGAGACCCTGGTCGATCGGATCAGGCAGGGTATCGTGGACAACGACCTATCCAGCCTGATCGAGCAGGCCACCGGCGGTCGGTACACACTGGAGGACTAGCGGATGGCACGGTACAAGGCAGGCGAGGCCGAGGCCCTCATCGTTCCGTCCCTCGACGGGTTCGGTCGCAAGCTTCGCGCAGCGTTCGAGGCCATGCCCGATGCCGAGTACATGGTCGACGTTCTGCCCGACCTCGGCGGGTTTCCTGCCCGGCTGGAGGCCGAGCTCGCCAAGCTCGACGCCGAGGTGGCCGTCGACATCGTCCCCGACCTCGATGGGTTCTACGCGCAGCTCGAGACCGCGCTCACCGACCAGTCGATCACCGTCGAGGTCGAGGCGGACACGGCCGCCGCCGAGGCACAGATCGCCGCCACCGCTGCTGCCCGCCGGGCCGAGATCCAGGCCGAGGCGGACACCGCCGCAGCCGAGGCCCGGCTCGCCGAGCTCACCGCGCAGCGGGACGCCGAGATCCAGGTCGAGCTCGACGAGTCCTCGGCGGCGGGTGTCGCCGCACGGATGGCCATGCTCGCCCGGGACCGCGAGATCGACATGAACGTCGACCTCGACACGGCGGCGGCCACGGCCAAGCTCGCCCTCCTCGGCGTGCAGGCGGCGATGGTCACCGGCGCGATCGGTGCAGGGCTCGGCGGCGTTGTCGGTCTGCTCGGTGTCGCCGCCGGCGCGGTCGGTGGTCTCGGCATCGGCTTCATGGGTCTCGGCACCGCGGCACTCCCGATCATCGGCGCGATCGCCCTCGGCACCGACGGCATCAAGCAAGCGGCACAGGAGGCCGCCCCGGCGTTCACCTCGCTCAAGGACTCCATCTCGGGCGTGTTCGGCGAGGAGATGAAGGCAGGGTTTCAGGACATCTCAGGGATCCTGGAGGGGATCACCCCCGGCATGGAGGGTGTCGCCTCCGGTCTGTCGGGGATGTTCAACTCGACCTTCGAGCTCATCCGTAACGACGGCATGGGCGAGATCAACACCCTGCTCGCCGGGATACCCCCGATGCTCTCCCAGCTCCAGCCCGGCCTCGACACAATGCTCATGGGGTTCCTCAACCTCGGCGAGGCGGCGGGTCCCGCGCTCGGGTCGATCGGTGCCGGTCTCGGCGAGATGCTCGGTGCCATCGGCGGGGCGTTCACCCAGATGCAGGACATGGGCATCCTCACCACGATCTTCAATGAGACGGGCAACGCCCTGGCCGGCGTCGGTGCCGGCGTCGGTGACCTGCTCGTCGCACTCGGCCAGATCGGTGCCACGGTCCTGCCCGTAGTCGAGCCCCTGTTCCGCTCCCTCGGAACGGCGTTCCTCAACATGGCCCCCGGCCTGGCCAGCGCCGGCGCTGCGCTCGGTACCGCCCTCGGCCCCGTGCTCGAGCAGGTCGGCACCACCATCGGCGGCATCGGTACCCAGCTCGCCCCGCTCCTGCCCCTGCTCGGCCAGTTCGTCACCGCTCTACTCCAGGGGATCGGTCCTCTCCTGCCGATCCTGTCCACTCTCGGACAGACCCTCCTCGGTGCTCTCACCCCGGTCCTGCCGGTTCTGTCCCAGGTGCTCCAGGTGGTCGGCGGCGCACTAGCCGAGGCGTTCCAGGCGATCGCGCCGGCCCTTCTTCCCCTTGCCACCGCGGCGGGGCAGGTCATCTCGGCGCTCGCCCCGATCCTGCCCCTGGCCGGGCAGCTCATCGCCTCCCTGGCCACCGAGCTCCCCCCGGCCATCTCCCGTATCGCCCCGGCCCTCGGCCCCCGCATCACCTCGCCCGCGCCGGCCTTCATGCCTGTCCTAGCCGCGCTGACACCGACCCTGACCATGCTCGGCCAGATGATCGGTCAGGTCGCGGGGCAGATTGGCGGGGTGCTTGTCCAGGCCGTGACCATGCTCGCACCGTTCCTGCCCCAGATCGCGGCGGCGTTCATGCAGATCCTCCAGGCCGTCATGCCGCTGATCCCACAACTGATTCAGCTCGTCGTGACTGGCCTCATGGGGATGCTACCAGTCCTCATTCAGCTCATGCCCACCTTTGTGCGATTCATCAACATTCTCGCGCAGGTCGTCGGGGTCGTCGCACAGGTGCTCGGGGTGTTCATTCAGGTCGTCCAGTGGTTGGGCACCCTCACCGCGGCGATCGTTGGGTTTGTCACCGGCAACGGCGAGCAGTTGCGCCAGTTCTGGGAGGGGGTCAAGGCCGGGTTCTCCGAGATGATCGGCAACGTCGTGTCGGCGGTCGCCGGCTGGGCCAGCGCGATGTCGGCCCAGCTCGGCGCGATGGCCTCCGCGGCGATCGCGCAGGTGGTCAACTGGTGGAACGGCATGACCGCGCGGGTGGCCGAGGGCGTGCAGAATGTGGTGAGTCGTGTCGGCGAGATCCCGGGCAAGATCACGGGTTTCTTCGCCGACGCAGGGCAGTGGCTCTACAACGCGGGCAAGGACGTGGTCACTGGCCTCATCAACGGCCTCACCGACATGCTCGGCGAGGCGTACAACCGCGTTCGCGATATGGCGGGCAACATCGCCGACGTTGCCCGGGACGCCCTCGGTATCGCCTCCCCGTCGCGGGTGTTCATGGAGATCGGTGGGTACGTCTCCGAGGGCCTGGCCCTCGGTATCGAACAGTCGGCGCGTCAGCCGTCCGATTCTATCTCTGACACGGTCGGCGGTATTGTCGGCACCGCGGCCAGCACGGTCGCAGACGGCGTCCGGCGAACGGCGAACAGCACCGTCCCCCGAGCCCGGCCCGGTTTGTTCACCGGTGTAGGTGGGCCGCGCGACGACGCGAACCTGGTCCGTGTCAGTGACCGCGAGTTCATCGTCAACGCCGAGGCGACCGACCAGTGGCGGCCGTTCCTCGACGCGATCAACTTCGGCGGTCTCATCCCCGGGTTCGCCGACGGCGGCCAGCCCGGCGGGCCGAGGGCCAAGGTCAACGAGTCCTCGCTCGTCAACTTCGCACGCGGCCTGGAGGGTCAGCCATACGTCTGGGGCGGCGTCAACTGGGGCGACTGCTGCCTTGTCGGCGAGACCGCGGTGTGGGGTCCGAACGGCACCAAGCCGATCAGCGAACTCCAGCCGGGCGACTATGTGTACTCGTACGAGGACGGGAAGCTCACATCGAACAAGGTCACCGCGCAGTGGTTCTCCAAGCGTCAGGAGACCTACAAGGTCCGCACTCGTCGCCGTGGCGTCGTCGGCTCGGACAACCACCCGTTCCTGCGGCTGGTCATGGGCGAGCCGGCCACCCACGTTAAGGGCGGCGCACGTGGCGAACAGGTGCCCGCGACATACGTCGCGCAGTGGGCACGGTTGGACGCGCTCAAGCCGGGCGACTTGCTCGTGCAGCCGAAGGACGTGAAGCTCGACAAGGTGTCGAACACGCTCCCCTCGGGGCGCGAGGTCGGCCTGAACGAGGCGTGGCTGCTCGGACTCATCATGGGTGACGGCAGTGTCCAGGACACGAAGATCGAACTGTGTGTCTACGGGGATCTGCGTGTCCGGGCTGCGGGGGTGTTCGCCAAGATGGGGATTACCACCCACGACTCGGACAGTCACGGGGTCCGTGCCTTCTCCACTGAGTTCGCTCGTGAACTCGCCGAGGCGGGGGTCCGCAAGCCTGCTCACGAGAAGCACATCCCCGACTGCGTGTGGGGTTGGGACGAGGACCGCCAACGTGCGTTCCTCAACGGCTACTGCGACGCCGATGGTCATCATCCCGCGGATGTGGCCCGTCATGGGGAGCGCACCGTATCGTCGTGTTCCCGCCGCCTGATCGAGGATGCTCGATTCCTGCATATCGTCCTCGGCGATCCGGTGACGAACGGGACCACCAACCACCGCCTCAAGACGATCCACATCAACGGGGTGGAGGTCAAGAACGCACGCCCGCTGCACACCTTCGGCGTTAGCGCCAAGCACGACACCCGCGGCGGGATCTCGGCGGATCTCCGCCGCGCGGGCATCGCTGAGTGGGTGGACTCGGGAGACTTCACCCTGGCGCGTGTCATCGACATCACACCGCAGGGAGAGCAGGACACCTACGACATTGAGGTCGAGGGCGCGCACAACTTCATCGCCAACGGCGTCGTGGTCCACAACTCCGGTGCCATGTCCGCGATCGCGCGGTTCGCCACCGGCCTCGACCCCTTCGGTGGGCGGTTCGCCACGGGCAACGAGGGCGAGGCCCTGCGGGGCATGGGGTTCGAGCAGGGCCGGTGGCAGAAGGGCTACTTCGGCATCGGCTGGACCAACGACCCGGGCGGTCCCGGCGGCGGTCACACGGCCGGCACCCTCTCCGAGGGCACGAACGTCGAGATGGGCGGTGCCCGCGGTAACGGCCAGTTCGGCGGCGGTGCGGCCGGTGCCAACGACGGCCAGTTCCGTAATCAGATGCGCATCCGGGTCAAGGACCCGTTCAAGCCGAACGTCCCCGGGCGTGTCGGCCTCTCGGGCACGTCGGATCCGTCGATCGACGTGACCGCCGACGGGTTCACCCCGTCGACAGCGGACATGACCTCTGGTGTCTCTGCCTCGGCGACC
>NZ_CALMYY010000135.1 GCF_937873725.1 uncultured Dietzia sp. | reverse complement strand
CCGGTCATCAGCAGGGCGTCCGCGATCAGCGTCGCGATGTTCGTGCCGCCGAGGAACGGATCGACGACCGCGTAGATGCTATCTACGTTCAGCGTCATCGCGATGGCAATGGTGAGGGCGGCGTGGCTGACGCTGCGGTCGGTGCGTTTGCGGCGGAAGATGAGCAGGCTCGCCACGAGCGCCCACATGAGCGTCGCGACGAGCGTCTGGATCATCCGAAGACCTCCGAGTAGGCCGATTCGGCGAACACCGCCCCTCGGATGCCGGCGGCGAGCCGGTCCGCGAGGGACTCTGCGGCGATCTCGGTTTCGCTGTCGAGGTCTTGCCGACTGAGCAGGCGCGCGCGGGTGTACGGCGGGATGTTGGGCAGCAAGACCTCCTCGACGGCGCAGTCGTCGCCGTCGCAGTGCCCGAGGATCATGTGGGCAAGCTCGTGGAGCACGAACTGCTGACGGTGCAGCGCGGAGTCGCTGCGGGCATGGAGCACGAAGTCTTCGGCGTCGGTGGAGATCAAGGCCGCGCAGAGGCCGTCGTGGGCGTCGAGGTCTGCGAGCTCGACGACGCGGAGCCGGCGGCGCCGCCGGTCTTGGACGGTGTCGCGGAGGTCGTCGAAGGTGAAGGTGCTGCCGAGCTGAAGACCCGCGACGGCCGCCGATACGGTCTGTTCGATATTCACGGTTCGCCCCTTGTCTGTGGGGAGCAGGACCGGTGGCGGCTCCGTGTCGCGCGGTACCGGTCAGTGCTCGGGCATGTGTGTCATTTCCCCGTCCAGGAACTTGGTGATGGCGTGGAGTGCTTTCGGCGAGATGTCGCCGAGGGTGCGCGCTGCGTAGGACTTCACCTTCGCGGCCCGCATGGACCGAACCAGATCGAGCTGAGCGGAGACCTTCTCGGGAGTGGCCGCACCGTCCTCGCCGAGCAGGAACGCGGCGTCCACGTCGAAGAACGCAGCGAGCCCCTCGAACACGGCGGGGTCTTGGACGTAGCGGTGGCCGTTGACCATGTACGTCCAGCGCGACCGCGACAGGTTGGTGCCTCGTTCGTGGAGGAAGTCGGCGATCTGCGAGTACGTCGGCTCGGTGCCGGACTCGGCGACGGCGACGTCCATCAGGAGCCGCAGACGCTTGGCGAGGTCTTCGGCCGCAGCCTGACTCTCGTCTTCGGTCATGACGGTGACCCCCTTCCCTTCGCGACGGGCAAGGCATCCATGTGATCCACCCGGAGGGTGGTTGTGCATGCTCAACCGTACTCGTTGAGCATGCACAAATCAAGGCTTGCGCATGCTCAACGGTCGGTGTTAGAACAGGACTCCGGGACATTTTGAGCATGCTCAATGCCGCGTGTCGGTCTCGGCTCGGGCTGCCTCAAGGAGGTGACGATGTCCAGCTCACGGTCCGGGCGCGGGTGTTCGCGCCTACCTGCCAGGTGTACCGCCGCGCGCAACCTTGGCGCGGCCCGCCGAAGAGGAGGCCGGAGCATGGCATCGAACGAGGACGCCCGCGCGGCGCGAGAGGCGAAGCTCGATGAACTGCACGAGAAGCTGACGGGAGCGGTCGAGTCGCTGGTCTCGGGTGATGACTGGCGGCAGGCGCTGGCCTTCGCGGCACGGTTCCGGTCGCGGTCGTTCAACAACACGATGCTGATCTGGGTGCAGCACGAAGCCGCGTTCGAGGCAGGCCGGGTGCCCGAGCGCTTCCCGACTCTGGTTGCCGGGTACCGGCAGTGGCAAGGGCTCGGACGCCAAGTGATGAAGGGCCAACCGGGCTACATGATCTTCGCGCCCGTGACGGGCCGGTTCGCGTCGTCCAATCCTGCCGATCCGAACTCCTGGCGTCGCTTGGGGCCGCGAGAGAAGCACAAGGTCAACGAGGTCGTGCGCTCGCGGATGGTCGGAGCGCGCCCAGCCTACGTGTGGGACGCCTCCCAGACCGACGGTAAGGCGCTGCCGATGCCGCCCGCTCCGACGCTGCTGGAAGGCGAAGCACCTTCGGGGCTGTGGGACGGGCTGGCCGGGCAGATTTACGGCGCGGGGTTCGAGGTGCTGCGGGTGCCGCACGAGGGGATGATCTCCGGCGCGAACGGCATGACCGACTACGAGGCGCGCACGGTCGCGGTGCGGGAGAACATGGACCCTGCCGCGCAGGTCAAGACCCTCGCGCACGAGCTGGCGCACGTGGTGATGCACGATCCTGACGACGAGGAAGCCCGGCAGCATCGCAGCATCCGCGAGGTCGAAGCCGAGTCCGTCGCGCTGATGATCGGTGCCGCGCACGGCATGGACACCGCCGGGTACACGATCCCTTACGTCTCGACCTGGGCCGCCCGCGTGGACGGACAAGAGCCCGTCCAGGTGGTGCAGGCCACCGGCGAACGGGTGCGGAAGACCGCGCTGGCGATCCTCGATCAGCTCGACACGCTCCTGGTCGGCGACGGCACCCCGCCCGGCCTCGAACGCGACACCCCCAGTCCGCGCACCTCCCGCACGCCTGAGGCGGAGGCTGATCGTCCACGTAGTGCGCCGGTGCCGACGCTGGCAGGGCGGGGGCTGTGATGCCAGAGCCATTCGACGTCCTTGCGGCGCTCATCCGCGTGGATCGCTCGCCAAACCTGGCGTTCGCTGCGCGGAGGCTCGCGGCAGATGGCGTGCCCGTGTTCCCGTGCCTCGTCGAGGGGAAGCGTCCGCTGACCCGGCGCGGGTTCCTCGACGCGAGCAGCGACCCGGAACAGGTTGCGGCGTTGTGGTCGCGCACACCGGACGCGAACATCGGCATCCCGACCGGCGCAGCATCGGGCGTTGTCGTCGTCGATGTCGATGTCCACGGCCCCCACGATGGCCGCGCGGCGTTCCAGCGCGCCACCGATGCGGGGCTCGTTGATGGAGCGGGTCTGCTGGTGCGCACACCGGCCGGTGGCGCGCACGTGTACTTCCCGGCGACGCCGGGCAGCGAGCAGCGGTCGTGGCAGGCAGCCACCGCGGGTGTCGATTTCCGGGGCGACGGTGGGTACATCATCGCTCCGCCTTCCCGGCGAATCGTCGACGGGAACATGCGGCGCTACGAAGTCGCCGACATCGCCGCACACTCGGTCGGTCATGTGGACGCGGCCTGTCTGCGGGATTTCCTCGACCCGCGTCCCGTCGCCCCACCACGCACCGAGAGCACCTCGATGGTCGTGGATGGGAAGCGGCTGGCGGCGTGGGTCGCCGGGCGGGGTGAGGGCGAGCGGAACCGGGGCCTGTTCTGGGCCGCCTGCCGCCTCGCCGAGAACGGCGTCTCGGCCGCCGATGCGCTCGATGCGCTGGGTGCTGCGGCACAGTCGGCGGGTCTGGGCGATCGCGAGATCGCCACGACCGTGCGCTCCGCCTACCGAGCCACCCAGCCCGCACCCGAGCCAGCCGGCCAGGCCCGAAGCGCGGGTCGCTGGTTCGGACGCTCGGCGAGCCCACCGTCCGCAGCCTTGGGGAGGGCAGGGCTGTGATGCGCGAGTCGGACGGGCGGCGGTGGGCCGCGATGACGGCGGTCGCGGGGACGGTGTTCATCGCCGCCGGGGCGTTCTGGCTGTCGTTCACGTCGTTGGCTGATCTGGCCGCTCGCTCCGGGATCGGGGCGGGGCAGGCGTGGGCGTGGCCGCTGATCGTGGACGGCATCATCGTCGTCGCCACTGTCGCCGTCGTCGCGCTCGCCGGGCGACGCTCGGCCTGGTACCCGTGGGCGCTGCTGGTCGGCGGCGCGCTCGTGTCGGTGACGGCGAACGCCATTCACGCCGTCGTCGCCGCAGACGCCGACGTGCCACGGATGCTCGCGGCCTCGGTCGCCGCGGTGCCGCCCGTCGTGCTGCTGGCCATCACGCACTTGACCGTGATCCTCACCCGCACCACCGACCCCCATGCGGAACCTACCGCCGCCGACTCGTTCTCGACTGCGGAGACGATGCCAGCCCTGCCATCTGGCGAGGCAGAGTCGACCCGTCGCGACGATGGTGTGGCGGATCGGCGTGCCCTTGGGTGGGAGCTGCGAGAGGCGGGCTGGTCGAACAAGCGGATCGCCCGCGAACTCGGGGTGCATCCCTCGACCGTGGGCCGCTGGTTCGCCGTCGCGCACCTCACTGACACCACCGACACCGCCGACGAGCGGGAGGAGACGACCCCATGAACACCACCGACAACCCGCAGCACCCCGACCCGTCCAGGCCCGATCCGGCACGGCTGGTGCCCGAGGAGACGCGGGAGCTCCCCGAGCCTGTCGAGGTGACGAGCACGCCGGAGGCGGTGCGGGCCGCGCAGGTCGCCCGCGACGACAAGCAGCACGCGCTCGTTAGCGGACGGGGCGTGGAGTGGGTGCGGCCCACCGACCTGATCGCCCGCCACTCGGCGCACGCGGCCGGTCTTGGCCTCGACTTCCAGGCCGAGCTCGCACGCCGCACCCGCACCCCGCTCGGTGCCGGTGTTCGTCGTCTCGGGGACCGTGCCCGGCGGTTGCCTCCGATCTCGGCGTTCGGGCGCAGCAGCGCGCCTGCCTCGCAGGTGTCCCGCTCTGGGGTCTCGATGAGTTGACGGTGGTGAGAGGTCATGGTGGCGACGGCATCGGTATGCAGGACGCGCTCGTGGGAGCGAGTGCGCACCTGCCTGCCAGGAGGTGCCGACACCATGACCACACCAACCAGCACCAGCAGGAACACCAGGACCGAGCCGACGGCCTTCGGGGCTGAGGACTTCACCACCGCCGAGGGCCTGCGCGCCCTGCTCAATCGCCTCGCCGAGGGTGGCGAGGATGCCTGGGTTCACGACCCGGTGGCCCGCGACCTGATGGAGTTCGCCGCCGACAAGTACCGCGCTCTCGCGAGGAAGCACAAGCTCGACACCTGGGAAGCGGTCACGGCGGCGTTCGACGCGATGCAGTACCGCTCGACCCGCGAGGCCAACGATCCGTGGGCGATCATCACCCACGCCGTGCGGATCACCTGCGTCTACGAGGAACGCGCCCAGGGGCTGCTCTGCTCGGTGCACCAGGCCCGCCGCGCGCACGTCTCGGCGTTCCACGACCCGGAACGGTTCTCCGAACGCGACACCGCGCTGGCCGACTACCATCCCGCGTTCCACACCACCGACCTGCGCCCCAGCGACCTCGAACCGGAGCCGCGCGACAGTCTCGGGTCGGCGCAGGCGTGCATGTCCGCTGGATCGGCGGCCGAGGACGCCATCGCGATGCTGTGCCTGCTCGACTGGCCAACCGACACCGCTCGGGCCGCGGTCGAGCACGTCTGTGGGGCGTTGATGAAGGCCGGCACCCGCCAGTCCGCCTACGAGGCGCTGCGCCGCGATCGGCACGCGCGGGCACTGCTCGATCTGCCGCGCCGCTCCTGGGCCGCACTGCTGAAAGCTCTGCTCGGGAACCCGCACCCGGCCTACGTCGCCACCAGCAGTGGTCGCGGCGTCCTGCTCCGGCTACTGCTCGGCGAGACCCTCGACCTGCTGCTCCGCGACGACGATCTGATCCTCGCGCTCGCACTGGCCGCGCCGAGTGGTGGAGGCGGTGAGCCGTCGTGACCGAGCCACAGATCGGCAGCATCCATCTCGACCGCACCGTCGATTCGATCCTCGTCGGCGCCCGGCACCGCGCCGACCTCGGCGACATCGACGCCCTCGCGGCATCCATCGGGCGCGACGGCCTGCTGCAACCGCTCACGATCACCATCGACGGCGTACTCGTGTGCGGGGCGCGACGCCTGGCCGCGATCAAGAAGCTCGGCTGGCGCACCGTCAACGTGTGGGTTCGCAGTGGCCTGTCCGACCGGCTCGGGCAGCTCCTTGCCGAGCAGGACGACAACATGCTGCACAAGCCCTACACCCAGCTCGAAGCCGCTGGCCTCTACCGCGAGATCAAGCAGGTGATGGCCGAGGACGCTGCCCGCCGGAAGTCCGCTACCCAGTTCAGCAGCGAGAACCAGCCGGGAAACGACGGTCCCGCAAAATTTGCGGGACCGTCGAGCGCGCTCGGGGATGCGCGGGAGCAAGCGGCGGCGATGATTCCCGGCGGTGCGTCGCACACGACACTGGAGAAGATCGGCCACCTCGAAGACATCGCCAACAACCCCGCCCAGCCCGAGATGTTGCGCGCCGAGGCCGCCGCCGGGCTGGAGCGGATCGAGGCCGGTGACCCGGTGCATCCGATCTACCAGGCGATCCGCGATGCCGACACCACCGCGCGGGAGCGGCGCGAGGCCGAGCTGCATGCCCGTGCCGAGGCAGCCGTGGCCCAGGCGAAGTCGATCAAGAAGGGCAAGCGCACCCCACCGCGACCACTGCCGCTCGTCACCGGTGACGGGCAACCCGTCCGCTACCCGCTGCGCGCGTTCGTGCAGACCTGGGGCGAGCTGACGAACTGGTGGACCCACTACGACGCCGACACCCTCGCAGCCGAACTGACCGACGAGCAGTTCGAGAACTTCCTCACCACCGCCGACGGCACCGTCCGGTTCGCCGACGCCCTCCGAGCCGCCCGCGACGGCGCCGCCGAGCGCCCACGACTCCGCGCGCTCTGACCACGGGCACAGGTGCCGGGTGCGCACCTGCTCGGCATGAGCCCTGCACCCACCGACGCCCGGAACCGTCGCCGACTCGTCGCCCTCATCGCCGCCGGCATCGTCCTGCTGCTGCTGGCAGGGGTCGGTGTCTACGGACTCCTCACCGGCCCCAGCCGCAGCACCAGCCCCGACCCTGCCTCGGAGCCCGGCCCGACCACGACCGCTCCGCCGACCGTGGCACCGAGCACACCGCGACCGCCGCGGGTTCCAGCGGTTCCGCGTTCGGCCGATCCCGAGACGTTCGCGCAGGGCGTCGCGTCCACGCTGTTCGCGTGGGACACGGCTTCGGGCCTGTGGCCGCTGGACTACACCTCGGCGATCCTCGCGGTCGGTGACCCCAGCGGAGACGAGCAAGCCGGGCTCGCCTCCGATGTGGCCGCGTACCTGCCGACCCGTGACGCCTGGATCGAGCTGCGGCAATACGCCACCCGGCAGCACCTCACCATCGACACCGCGTACGTCCCCGACGCCTGGGCCGAGGCGGTGGCGCAGGCCCAGCCAGGGCAGCTCGCGGCAGGAACTACGGCCGTCACGATCGAGGGCACCCGCCATCGTGCCGGGGTCTGGAACGGGCAACCGGTCACTAGCGAGCATCCGGTCGCGTTCACCGTGTTCGTCGTCTGCGCCCCGACCTATCCGACCTGCCATCTGCTGCGGCTGTCGCAGCTCGACAACCCGCTGCGCTGAAGGGGTTGGCATCCGTGTTCCGCAAAGCCGCCATCGCAGCCCTGGCGCTGCTGTTCTTCGCCCCCGCCGCCGCGCTCCTCGGCGTCGGGGTGCTGATGAACCCCGCTGCCGCCTACTGCGCCACCCCCGCCGGGACCGTGAACCTTGGCCCGATCCCGGACTCGCTCACCGTGACCACCGCGAACGGCGAGACCTTCACCCTGAACCGTCACCAGCTCACGCACGCGGCAACGATCATCGCCGTCGGCAACGGCATCACCGACGTGGGCAGGCCGGGAATCAAGATCGCGCTGATGGCCGCGCTCACCGAGTCCACGCTGCGGATGCTCACCAACACCAGCGCCTACCCCGAGTCGGCGAACTATCCGAACGACGGCAACGGCGGCGACCACGACTCCCTCGGCCTGTTCCAGATGCGCCCCCAATCCGGGTGGGGCACTGCCGCAGAGTTGATGGACTCGAACTATCAGGCGCGGGCGTTCTTCGGCGGGCCGACCGGGCCGAACTACCCCTCGCCGCGTGGCCTGCTCGACATCCCCGGCTGGCAGCAGATGGACCCCGGCGAAGCCGCCCAAGCCGTCGAGGTCTCCGCCTACCCCGACCGCTACCGCAACTACGCGCCCGTCGCCGACAGCATCCTCGCCGCCCTCACCAGAGGAGGCAGCCATGCTGCTGGCGGCGTGGGTGGCCCGGCCGTGTCGTCGTCGCGGGTGGTGTTCCCGCTGCCCGAGGGCACCTGGGTGCTGACCTCGCCGTTCGGGATGCGGGTGCACCCGATCACGGGCGAACGGAAGCTGCACACCGGCACCGACTTCGCTGCCCCCGATGGCACGCCGATCCTCGCCGCCGCGTACGGCACTGTCACCGTCGCGGAGTTCTCAGGCGGGTACGGCGGTCTCATCGTCATCGAGCACACTATCGACGGCAATACTGCCGCGACCGCCTACGCGCACATGTGGCAGGGCGGCATCCACGTCCGCCGCGGAGACCGTGTGAGCGCCGGGCAGTACATCGGTGATGTCGGCTCCTCGGGCATGAGCACCGGCGCACATCTGCACTTCGAGGTCCGGCCCGGCGGCACGACTGGTGAGGCCATCGACGCCGCCGCCTGGCTCAACGATCACGGGGCCGCGAACCTGCCGACGGCAACCAGCGGATCACCCGCCTCCTGCAACACCACCGCTGTGGGCACGCCGACCGGCGTCGATGGAGACCCCGACCGGCTCGTCGACGATCCCACCAGCTCGGGCAAGATCACCGCCCGAATGCTCCACCTCTACCAGCAGACCCTTGCGGCGTTCCCCGACACTGGCTGGGGCTGCTACTCACCCCGCCCCGGCACCAAGTCCGAGCACCCGCTCGGGCGGGCGTGCGACATCACCTTCGGCAACCGGATCGGCCAGCGACCCACCCCGGCGCAGCTCGACGCCGGCTGGAAGGTCACCAACTGGATGAAGGACAACGCCGACGTGCTCGGCGTCGAGTACCTGATCTGGCAAGGCCAAATCTGGTCCCTCGCCCGCGACGCCGAGGGCTGGCGACCCTACAACGGCGGCGGGATGCACGACCCCGCCTCCATCACCGGAGGCCACTACGACCACCTCCACGTCACCGTGAAAGCAGGGTGATCGGCGATGGGTGTGTTCCCCGACTTCGACGGGCTCGGCGGCATCGGCGACCTCCGCGCCGTGGTCGGCGCGCTCCTGACGTTCGTCCTCATCGTCGCCGTCCTCATGCTGATCGTCTCCGCAATCGTCTGGGCCATCGCGACCGCCCACGGTAACTACGCCACTGCCAGCAAGGGCCGAATCGGTGTGCTCGTCGCCGTCGGTGCCGCCGTCCTCGCCGGAGGCGGCGTGGCCTGGATGAACTGGCTACTCAACCTCGGCCAACAACTCTGAGCCCCGTTCATCGTGACCCCGGTACTCCTGGAGATGGATGCGATGTTCCGTCGCCCGCGTGGTCATGCCCGGTGCTCCGAGCGCTCGGATGGGCCGCGCCAGACCGAAGGTCAGCGCTTCTTGCTCATGTAGAAGGCACGGAGCCGTCTGTTGAACTCTTCAGGCTGGTGCAGATTCCACTCGTGGCCGGCACCCGGCACGAGTTGCAGTTCGGATGCGGCAATGCCGCCCGCGAGCTCTCTCGCGGCAGGGAGGTTCGGGCGATCTCTCAGCCCGCACAGCACTAGGGTTGGCGCGGCGATCCGTGATAGCTCTGCGCGGAAATCCGTTTCGCCGACAACACGAAGCACAGCGAGCATCTGCTGCTTACTCAGTCCGGGTTGGGCGACGAGGCTGGCGGGAAGGACCCGCATGACCGCATTCTGCACCTTCATTAGTGTCGGGTTCGGGTGGACCTGACTGCCAGAAAGCACCAGCGACGCGATCCGTTCTGGATAGTCGATAGCGAACCGAGTGGCGACCATCCCGCCCAGCGACAGCCCGCAGAGGTGCGCCCGCCCGACACTTCGCCGATCAAGCTCATTGCGAACAGCGGCAGCCGCAGCGGTGAGCGAGAATCCCTCGCCATCGGCGTCGGCGAGCCCGGCGATTCGCGGGGCGAACCCGGTGAATCCGTCCGGGAGTGCGGCGATCTGGGTGTTCCAGGAGCTGGGGCCAGCACCAATGCCGTGGAGGAACACGACGGTCTGCGCTTCGGATGCCATCACCCAAGTTTATCGGCGGGGTCACGGGTGCACCTGTCGCGTGTACCCCGTCTGCGAGTCGGCGGGCGGGTCGCCCGTCGCCAAGGAGACCTACCGTGTTCGATCTGCTCGCCAACGTCATGTCCGCGCCGCTGCTGGTGCCGATGGACATCAACATCGACCCCAACACCAACGGCCTGCCGGGGATCAACCAGCTGCGCACCATCGTCGGCGCGGTGATGACAATCGGCCTCATCCTGTCTGTGCTGGCGTTGATCGTGTCCGCGATCGTGTGGGGCTTCGGCGCGAACTCGTCGAACCCGCACCTCGCCT
>NZ_CALMYY010000134.1 GCF_937873725.1 uncultured Dietzia sp. | reverse complement strand
AGTCGTTGCTCGTGCGGGTGGGCATTCGAGGCACGAAGGCCCTGCGTCAGGACGGCGCGCGGGCGATGCGCTGGCTCGTGTCGCTGGGCCTCGTGGCCGCGGCGGGGGGCCCGCTCGGGGCGGGGCTGGGGGGGGGCGAGGGGGGGGTGGCCCCCGGGGCGGACCTGCCCAGCGCGGGCGATCTGGGGGTCGGAAACACCCCCCCCGCCACGGTCCTGACCTGCCTGGTCACCGGGCGCGAACCGGTCGAGCTGGTCGGACGGGGCACCGGGGTCGACGACGCGGGGTGGATGCGCAAGACCGCCGCGATCCGGGACGCGATGTTCCGGGCGTCGGGTGACCTCCGGGATCCCGCCGCGATGCTGCGGCGCGTCGCGGGAGCCGACATCGCGGCGATGGCCGGCTTCCTGGCCCAGGCCGCGGTCCGCAGGACCCCCTGCATCCTCGACGGGGCGGTGGTCACGGCCGCCGCGCTGCTCGCCGAGTCGCTGGCCCCCGGCTGCCGCCAGTGGTGGGTGGCCGGCCACCGGAGCGCCGAGCCCGCCCACTCGGCGGCCCTGACCTACCTCTCGCTCGACCCGATCCTCGAGCACTCCATGCGGCTGGGCGAGGGCAGCGGAGCGGTGGCGGCCCTGCCCACCGTCCACGCCGCGATCGCGATCCTCACGGAGATGGCGACCTTCGGCGACGCCGGGGTCAGCGGCAAGGACTGACCGGACGTGGTGGCCGCCGTACGCCTGGCCCTGTCCTGGATGACGGTGCTGCCCGTCGGACCCGCAGGGGTCCCGGACGCCGCCGCCGCCGGCCGGTCGATGACCGCGCTCCCGGTGGTGGGTCTGGTGTGCGGCGGGGCCGCCACGGCCGCCGCCCACGGCGCGCACGCCCTCGGGTCCGGCGCCCTCCTCTCGGGCGTCGTCGGGGTCGCCGCGGTGCTGGCGCTGACCCGCGGGATGCACGTGGACGCCTTGGCCGACACCGCCGACGGCCTGGGGTCGTACGCCGGGCCCGAGCGGGCGCTGGAGATCATGCGGTCCGGGTCGGTGGGCCCGATGGGCGCGGCCGTCCTGGTCCTGGTGCTCCTCGCCGAGGTCGCCGCGCTCGGGACCCTGGTGGAGTCGGGCGCGTGGCTCGCCCCCGTCGCCGCGTACGTCCTGTCCCGTTGCCTGCCGGTCGTCCAGCTCCGGCGTGGGGTTCCCTCCGCGTCCGCGACGGGCTTCGGAGCGCTGGTCGCGGGCTCGCAGTCACGGCCGGGGGTGGTGGCGGCTGGCCTGGTGTGCGCGGCGGCGGGGGCGGGCCTGGCCGGGGCGGGGTTTGCGGGGTGGTGGCCGCCGGCCGTCGGTGCCGCGGTGGGCCTCGCGGCGTACCTCGCATCGGCGGGCTTCTCCCGGCACGCCGTGCGCCGACTCGGCGGGATCGGCGGCGACGTCCTCGGGGCGACCATCGAGGCGGGCACGGCCGCGGCCCTCGTCGCGGCGGTGCTCCTGCTCTGACCGTTCCCGCCCCGACCCCTGCCGGCCGGACCGGCCCCGTCAGACCGGCCCCGTCAGACCAGGGTGGTCATCCAGCCGAACGTGTCCTCCACGGATCCGCGCTGGATCCCGGTGAGCGTCTCGCGCAGGAGCATCGTGATCTCGCCCGGCCCGCCGTCGCCGACCGTGTACCCGCCCTCGGCGTGCCTGACCGACCCGACCGGGGTGATCACGGCGGCGGTGCCGCACGCGAACACCTCGGTGATCTCGCCGGAGGCCACACCGGACTCCCACTCCTGGACGGAGATCCTGCGCTCGGTGACCCGGTACCCGAGGTGCCGGGAGAGCTGGAGGAGGCTGTCGCGGGTCACGCCGGGCAGGAGCGATCCCGACAGCTCCGGGGTGACGATCTCGGCGGAGTCACCGGAGCCAAGGACGAAGAACAGGTTCATCCCGCCCATCTCCTCGATGTACTTGCGCTCGATGGCGTCCAGCCAGACCACCTGGTCGCAGCCCTCGGCGGTGGCCTGTTCCTGGGCCCGCAGGGAGGCCGCGTAGTTCCCGCCGAACTTGGCCGCGCCGGTTCCGCCCGGGCTGGCGCGGACGAACTCGGTGCTCAGCCAGACGCTCACCGGCGCGACGCCGCGGGAGAAGTAGGCGCCCGCGGGCGAGGCGATGACCGAGTACAGGTACTCGTCGGCCGGCCGGACCCCCAGCCCCGTCTCGGTGGCGATCATGAAGGGCCGCAGGTAGAGGGCCTCCTCGCCGCCGGCGGCGGGGACCCAGTCGCGGTCGATCGCGACGAGCTGCCGCAACGACTCCATGAACAGCTCCTCCGGGAGCCTGGGCATGGCCAGCCGCTCCGCGGACCGGTTGAACCGCGCCGCGTTCTGCTCGGGCCGGAACGACGCGATCGAGCCGTCGGCCTGGCGGTAGGCCTTGAGTCCCTCGAAGATCGTCTGGGCGTAGTGCAGGACCACCGCGGAGGGATCGATCGTGAACGGCGCGTACGCCTCGACCACCGGGGTGCCCCACCGGCCGTTCGAGTACGGGAGGGTGACCATGTGGTCGGTGAAGTGCTTGCCGAACCCGGGGGCGGCGAGGATGGCCTCGCGCTCGGCGGCGGACATCGGCGCGGCGGAGGGACGGATGACGAACTCGGACATGGGCGTCTCGTTCCTGGGAGGAGTGGCGGGGTCAGCGGGTGCGGATCTCGACGAGGGGGGGTACCGCGAGGCGGCACGGTACCTCTCGTCCCCGGACGTCCACCACGACCTCGTCGCCCTTCGTCAGCCCCGCGTCGAGCTCGATGAACGCCAGCGCGATCCCGGTCTTGAGGGTGGGCGAGAACGTCCCCGAACTGGTGACGCCCACCTCGCGGCCGCCGGCGCGGACGGACTGCCCGGCCCGGAGGACGCCCCGACCGGTGACCTCCAGCGCGTACATGCGCCGGGACGGGCCGGCCTCCTTCTGCCGCAGCAGCTCCTCGCGGCCCCAGAAGGACGGCTTGTCCCAGCCGATGGCCCACGCGCACCGGGCCTCGAGCGGGCTGAGGTCGACGGACAACTCGTGGCCGTGCAGCGGGTACCCCGCCTCGGTCCGCAACGAGTCGCGGGCCCCGAGGCCGCACAGCGCGCCCTCGCGGGAGAGGACCTGCTCGGCCAGGGCGTCCCAGATCGGGCCGGCCTGGTCCCACGCGGGCAGGACCTCGAACCCGTACTCGCCGGTGTAGCCGGTCCGGCAGACCCTCACGGAACCCCCGCCCCAGTCGGCGTCCTCGAACGCCATGTAGTCGAGATCGGTCGGCAGGCCGAGCGCGGTGAGGACCTCCCCGGCGAGCGGGCCCTGGACGGCGATCACCGCGCGCGAGCGGTGCTCGTCGGTCACCGTGATCTCCGGTGCGCGCTCGGCGGCGGCCGCCTGCAGGCGCCGGACGACCTCCGCGGTGTTGGCGGCGTTGGGGATGAGGAAGATCTCCTCGTCGGAGACCCGGTAGGCGATGAGGTCGTCGACCACTCCCCCGGACTCATCGCAGCACAGCGTGTACTGCGCGCTGCCGGCGGAGATGCGGTCGAGGTCGTTGGTGAAGCAGGAGTTGACGAACCCGGCGGCGCCGGGGCCGGACACGAGCGCCTTGCCGAGGTGGCTCACGTCGAACAGGCCGACGGCCGTGCGGGTGGCGGTGTGCTCGGCGACCGTCCCGGTGTACTGGACCGGCATCGACCAGCCACCGAAGGGGGCGAACGTGGCCCCGGCCTCCACGTGACGAGAGTGCAGCGGCCCCTCGTAGAGGTCCCCGGTGTCTGTCATGTCGACCACTCCTCGCGTTCTCCTGTACGGCTGTGCTCCCACGGTAGTCGATAGACTATGGTGCCCCGGCCGTGGTGGTACCGCCACGGCTGCCGGGCGTGCTCGTCACCACCGCCATCCTCACCCACCACCAGGAGCGCTCCATGCCCGACGCGCAGTCGATCCTCAGCCACACCCCGGACCTCGCCTCGCTCGAGGCGGTCACGACGCCTGTCGAGTCCGATGTTGTGGTGGTGGGCATCGCGGCGGACAGCGACGCGGGCAAGGACGCGGCCCCCGTCGTCGTCGCCCCCGGCCTGTCCGCCGACGCCGCCGCGGCGCTCGGCGCGCTGGCCCGCGCTGTCGGCGCCCCCACCAAGGTCGGGTCCACCACCCGCCTCCCCGCGCCCGAGGGCGTCCCGGGGGGCTCCGTGATCCTGGTCGGCCTCGGGTCGGCGGGAGCCGAGGTGACCGACGAGGTCCTGCGCCGCGCCGCCGGCGCCGCCGCCCGCGCCTGCCGTGGCCTGGGGGCCGCGCTGGTGCTTCTCGACGCCGACCGGACCGAGGCCGTCGCGCTGGGTGCCGGGTTGGGGTCGTTCCGGCCGGCGAAGGTCACCGCGAAGACCGACCGTGACGACGACGAGGAACCGGACTCCCTGAGGGTGTTCGTGGCCGGGGGCGGCACCGCCGCGGTGACCCGCGCCGCCACCATCGCGGAGTGCGTCGGCCTCGCCCGCGACCTGGTCAACACCCCGCCCAACCTGCTGTACCCCGGGTCGTTCGCCGACCGCGCCGCGGCCCTGGCCACCGACGCCGGGCTCGAGGTCGAGGTGCTGGACGAGGCCGCGCTTGCCGCCGGCGGGTTCGGCGGGATCCTCGCCGTGGGCGGCGGCTCGTCCCGCGGGCCGCGCCTGGTGCGCCTGACCCATCGCGGCGCCGAGGGCCGACCCACCGTGGCGCTGGTGGGTAAGGGCGTCACCTTCGACACCGGCGGCATCTCCATCAAGCCGGCCGCCGGGATGGAACAGATGACCATGGACATGGGCGGCGCGGCCGCGGTCGTGGCCACCGTCATCCTGGCCGCGCGGCTCGGGCTGGAGCTCACCGTGGTGGCCACCGTGCCGATGGCCGAGAACATGCCCTCGTCGACCGCCTACCGCCCCGGCGACGTGCTGACCATGTACGGCGGCACGACCGTCGAGGTGCAGAACACCGACGCCGAGGGCCGGCTCATCCTGGCCGACGCGATCGTCCGCGCCTGCGAGGACTCCCCCTCCCACCTCGTCGACACCGCCACGCTCACGGGCGCCCAGATGGTGGCCCTGGGCAAGAGGACCCCGGGGGTCATGGGAACCGAGGGCTTCCGCGACCGCGTGGCCGAGCTGAGCCGCGAGGTCGGCGAGGGCGGGTGGCCGATGCCGCTGCCCGAGGAGCTCCGCGACGGCCTGGACTCGGAGGTCGCCGACCTGACCAACGTCACCCCGCACCGCTGGGGCGGCATGCTCTCCGCCGGGTTGTTCCTCTCCGAGTTCGTCGCCGACGGTGTGGAGTGGGCGCACATCGACGTGGCGGGCCCCGCCTACAACGACGGCGGACCCGAGGGCTACCTGCCCAAGGGCGGCACCGGCGTGCCCGTCCGGACGATGCTCGCGGTCCTCGAGGACATCGCCGCGGGCGACTGAGCGCGGGTCACCGCCCGTCGGCGTCGCGGATCTGTTCGCGCAGCCGACGAGCCCGCTCCTTGCGCTCGCGGGCGATCCGGACCTCCTCGTACAGGCGCATCCGATCCGGGTAGCCGGTCTCCAGCGCGTCGTACAGGGGGATCTTCAGCTGGCCGGTGAGCTTCCGGGCGGTCGCCACGTCCCCCACGGGCCGGCGCGTCCACTCACCGTCGAAGGCCACCAGGCACAGACCCGGCACCGAGACGAGAGTCTCCGGCTCGAGGTACGCCTCGATCCCCACCCGGGTGTCGCACCAGTTCCGCAGGTGGGCCAGATCGGCGGGGTCCGCCGGGATCCGGGTCCCCCGACGCCGGAACAGATCTCGGATCGCCACCAGAGGACTCCTCCCGTCGGCCCCCGTCCGGGGTGGGGGCCGTGTACGACAATCGATCGTACCGAGGGGATGCGGTGCTCAGAGGGCTGGCGCCGGCCGAATGACGCCCCCGGGGCCGTCCGGATCGGTGCGTCCGCCGACACCGCCCAGTGGCAGAGGGCACAATGGTGAGCGATCGACCTGGCGGGTCGCCACCGCGGATCCGTCCCAGATCGTCACGACGAACAGGTAACTCACAATCCACGCCGCTGCTCACCGCGGGCGCAGACCGCGCCGGCCGGCAGCGCTCGAGAACTCTTGAGGAGTCACGACACCATGGCCTTCTCCGTACAGATGCCGGCTCTCGGTGAATCCGTCAGCGAGGGCACCGTCACCCGCTGGCTCAAGAAGGAGGGGGACACGGTCGAGGTCGACGAGCCGTTGCTCGAGGTCTCCACCGACAAGGTGGACACCGAGATCCCGTCACCCGCCGCCGGCACGCTGAAGAAGATCGTCGCCGAGGAGGACGAGACCGTCGAGATCGGGGGCGAGCTCGCGATCATCGACGACGGCTCCGGCGGGTCCGACGACTCCGACGAACCGGCCGAGGACTCCTCCTCCGACGACCGCGCCGCGGCCGACGACGAGGCTGTTACCGAGGCCGACGAGCCCGCCGAGGAGACCCCCGCCAAGGCGGCCAAGAAGTCCTCCGGCGGCGGCAAGAGCACCGACGTCACCATGCCCGAGCTCGGCGAATCCGTCACCGAGGGCACCATCACCCGCTGGCTCAAGGCCGTCGGCGACACCGTCGAACTCGACGAGCCGTTGCTCGAGGTCTCCACCGACAAGGTCGACACCGAGATCCCCTCCCCCGTCGCCGGCACCCTCCAGAAGATCGTCGCCGAGGAGGACGAGACCGTCGACGTGGGCGCCACCCTCGCCGTCATCGGCGACGCCGCCGGCGGGACCGACGACTCCGACGACTCCGACGACTCCGACGAACCGGCCGAGGACTCCTCCTCCGACGACCGCGCCGAAGCCGACGACGCGGCTGTTACCGAGGCCGAGGCCGACGAGCCCGCCGAGGAGACCCCCGCCAAGGCTTCCAAGAAGTCCTCCGGCGGCGGCAAGAGCACCGACGTCACCATGCCCGAGCTCGGCGAATCCGTCACCGAGGGCACCATCACCCGCTGGCTCAAGGCCGTCGGCGACACCGTCGAACTCGACGAGCCGTTGCTCGAGGTCTCCACCGACAAGGTCGACACCGAGATCCCCTCCCCCGTCGCCGGCACCCTCCAGAAGATCGTCGCCGAGGAGGACGAGACCGTCGACGTGGGCGCCACCCTCGCCGTCATCGGCGACGCCGCCGCCGACAGCGACGACTCTGACGACGCCGGCGACCAGCCCGCGGAGGCCCGGGACGAGGGGACCTCCGAGGCCGCCGAGTCCACCCGCCCGGACGATGCCGTCAACCAGGCGCCGGGTGACGCGACCGATGCGGCCGGCGCGGCCGGGCAGGTCGGCGCGTCCGGCGACACCCCGGCCCAGGAGAAGAAGGCCGCGGCCGAGGCCGCAGCGAAGGCGGAGAAGTCCTCCGGTGCCGGGTCCTCGGCGGACGGGGTCCAGAAGCGGGCCGAGCCCGCGGCCGCCGCCAAGGCCGGCACGTCGCCCTACGTCACACCGCTGGTGCGCAAGCTCGCCCAGGAGCACGGCGTGGACCTCGGCAACGTCAAGGGAACCGGGATCGGGGGGCGCATCCGCAAGCAGGACGTGCTCGCCGCGGCCGAGGGCGGAGGCGCCGAGGGCGGCGCCGACGCCTCCGCGGAGAAGCAGGCTCCCACCGGTGGTCCCTCTGACGCCGGGGTCCGACCCGAGCTGGCCGAGTTGCGGGGCACCACCAAGAAGGCCAACCGGATCCGCAAGATCACGGCCAGGAAGACCCGCGAGTCGTTGCAGGCCACCGCGCAGCTCACGCAGGTCTTCGAGGTGGACATGACCCGCGTCGCCCAGCTGCGGACCCAGGTCAAGGATCAGTTCTCCGACAAGCACGGGGTCAAGCTCACCTACCTGCCTTTCTACGCGAAGGCCGTGGTCGAGGCCCTGGTGTCGCATCCGAACGTCAACGCGTCCTACGACGAGGACTCCAACGAGATCACCTACCACGGCTCGGTGAACCTCGGCATCGCCGTGGACACCGAGGCGGGTCTGCTCTCCCCGGTGATCCCCAACGCGCAGGACCTGGACATCCCGGGCCTGGCCAGGGCCATCAAGGATCTGGCCGAGCGCGCGCGGTCGTCGAAGCTCACCCCCGACGACCTCCAGGGCGGCACGTTCACCATCACCAACATCGGCAGCGAGGGGGCCCTGTTCGACACCCCGATCCTCGTTCCGCCGCAGGCGGCGATGCTGGGCACCGGGGCGATCGTGCGGCGCCCCGTCGTGGACGCCGACGCGGACGGCGAATCGATCGCCATCCGGTCGATGGGCTTCCTCCCGATGACCTACGACCACCGCCTCGTCGACGGTGCGGACGCCGGGCGCTTCCTCACGACGGTCAAGGACCGGCTGCAGAAGGCCGAGTTCGAGGGCGACCTCGACCTGTAGGCCCCGGCCACCCACGACGGGCGTCCTCCCACGGGAGGGCGCCCGTCGTCGTAGGTCGACCCCAGCGCCTAACCTGGGGGGCATGTCCCACCACGGTCAGACCCTGCGACGCGATCCCGTCGAGCCGGAGATCCGCCGACTCGGCACGGTCGAGTACGCGCCCACCTGGGAACTGCAGCGCACACTCGCCGTGGAGCGGGCCGAGGGCCTGCGCGGGGACACGATCCTCCTGCTCGAGCACCCCCCCACCTACACCGCCGGCAAGCGCACCGAGCCGTCGGACCGCCCGGTCGACGGCACCCCGGTGGTCGACGTGGACCGGGGCGGGCGGATCACGTGGCACGGCCCGGGGCAACTGGTCGGCTACCCGATCATCGCGCTCTCGGACCCCATCGACGTGGTGGAGTACGTGCGTCGCGTCGAGCAGGCTCTCATCACCACGTGCGCCCGGCTCGGGGTGGACGCCGGCCGGGTGGAGGGACGATCGGGGGTGTGGTGCGCGGCGGGGGACGGCAGGCCCGAGCGCAAGATCGCCGCGATCGGGATCCGCGTCCAGCGCGGGGTGACGATGCACGGGTTCGCCCTCAACTGCGACTGCGATCTGGGGGCGTACTCGCGGATCGTGCCGTGCGGGATCGTCGACGCCGGGGTCACCTCGCTGTCCGCCGAGCTCGGTCGCCGGGTCACCGTGGCGGAGGTGCTGGACCAGGTCACCTCCGACATGGTGGAGGCCCTCGACGGTCGTCTACCCCTGGTGTGATCGGCGCGTAGGCTGGCGGCCGTGACTGTGACCCCGGAAGGCCGCAAGCTGCTCCGCATCGAGGCCCGCAACGCCGAGACGCCGATCGAACGCAAGCCTGCATGGATCCGGACCCGGGCCACGATGGGTCCGGAGTACAAGGAACTCAAGAGCCTCGTCAAGACCGGTGGACTCCACACCGTGTGCGAGGAGGCGGGCTGCCCCAACATCTACGAATGTTGGGAGGACCGCGAGGCCACCTTCCTCATCGGCGGCGAGCAGTGCACACGCCGATGCGACTTCTGCCAGATCGACACCGGCAAGCCCGCTGCGCTCGACCGCGACGAGCCCCGGCGCGTGGCGGAGTCCGTCCGGGAGATGGGGTTGCGCTACTCGACCATCACGGGCGTCGCCCGCGACGACCTCGCGGACGGCGGGGCGTGGCTGTACGCCGAGACGGTCCGCAAGATCCACGAGCTCAACCCCAACACCGGCGTGGAGAACCTCATCCCCGACTTCAACGGGGACCCGGACCAGCTGGCGGAGGTCTTCGAGTCACGCCCCGAGGTGCTGGCACACAATCTCGAGACGGTCCCCCGCATTTTCAAGCGCATCCGTCCGGCGTTCCGGTTCGACCGCTCACTCCAGGTCATCCGCGCGGCGCGCGACTTCGGTCTGGTCACCAAGTCCAACCTCATCCTGGGGATGGGCGAGACCACCGCCGAGATCGTCGAGGCGATGGGCGACCTGCACTCCGCCGGCTGCGACATCCTCACCATCACGCAGTACCTGCGCCCCAGCCCGCTGCACCACCCGATCGACCGGTGGGTCAAGCCCGAGGAGTTCGTCGAGCTGTCCGACCAGGCCCGCGAGATGGGCTTCGCGGGGGTCATGGCGGGGCCGCTCGTCCGGTCCTCGTATCGGGCCGGCCGCCTGTATGTCCAGGCGCTGGAGCATCGCGGGCAGGTCATTCCGGAGAACCTTGAGCACCTGACGTCCGGGGGCTCCGCCTCCCAGGAGGCCTCCAGCGTGCTGGCGCGCTCCCGCGCCTGAGCCCTCCTCCCCCCTGCCGGAGCCGCGGTTCCCGGGCCGCGGGGGTCGGCACGTATCCTGTGTGGCATGGCGAAGAGCGAGGTCAGCAAGGCGGACAAGAAGGCGGCCAGGGCCGCACGGCGAGCGGCCGGCAGGGAACAGCGCGGGCAGATGTGGGAGGCGCTGAAGATCCAGTCCAAGCAGGACAAGCTTCTGTGGCCGCTGATGATCGGCACGCTCGTGCTCTCGGCCGTCGTCTTCTTCCTGATCGGCACGCTCTGGGGCGGCGAGTGGTGGATGCTCCCGCTGGGTGTGCTCACCGGTGTCATGCTGGCGATGGTCATCTTCTCCCGCCGCGTCCAGAACACCGTGTTCGCGAAGGCCGAGGGACAACCCGGCGCGGCGGCGTGGGCGCTGGACCAGCTCCGCTCGGGATGGCGGGTCAACCAGGCGGTCGCGGCCACCACGAGCTTCGACGCGGTGCACCGGGTGGTGGGCCGCTGCGGGATCGTGCTCGTGGGCGAGGGGCAGCCGCACCGCCTCAAGCCGCTCATGCTCCAGGAGAAAAAGAAGGTCGCGAGGGTCGTCGGGGACACCCCCATCTACGAGTTGATCGTCGGTGACGAGGAGGGGACGACCCCGGAGCAGGTGCCGCTGCGCAAGCTCAACCGTCGCCTCACCCGCTACCCCATGAACATCAGTCGCGCGAAGGTCGACGCGCTGGACTCCCGCCTCCGGGCGCTGGGCACCAAGACCGGGATCCAGAACCAGATGCCCAAGGGCCCCATGCCCCAGGGCGCCAAGGTCCGCAACGTGCAGCGCAGCGCTCGGCGTCGCGGCGGGGCCTGACCGCCCCCGTCCTGTCAGCGGGTGCGGATGAGTGCGGTTCCGGTCGCGCGGTCGTGCATCCCGCGGCCGTCCTCGTCCTGGATCAGGGGCGGCAGCAGGAAGAAGATGAAGACGACCCGGATCAGCGCACGCAGTACGCCTACCCGCTCGTCGGCATCGATCCGCGCGGTTCCGATCCCGAACAGTGCCTGACCGGGCGTCTGGGCGAAGAGCCAGACACACACCACGCCGGCCAGACCCCAGACCACCGGGACCGCCCAGCTCGACACCCCCGCGAACGAGTCGCCGCCCAACAGGCCCGGGCCCCCGATCGCGACGAGAAGGCCGATGAGACCGTAGGCGAGGAACCAGTCCACGAGGAGGGCGCCGAAGCGGACCCCGAGCGGCGCGAGGGAACCCTCCCCCGATTCGGGCAGCCCCAGACGCTGCCCCTTGAACGCCTGCTCCGGACCGTCCCCGGTCGAGGTCGGACCGGAAAGCCATGATCCCGTTACGTCGCGCATGCCGTCCAGGGTAGCCGTGACCGACTTAATCCCCATGTCAGCGGTACCCCGCACCGGGCGACTAAGCTGGCCACATTGGGAGGGACACCCCCCGGCCCGTTGCGTAACACCGCCGAAACACTCGGTTGACGGCCGGGCAACACCTCGCCCATATCGTGAGGTCACCGC
Organism: uncultured Dietzia sp.; assembly: GCF_937873725.1. Lineage (GTDB taxonomy): Bacteria > Actinomycetota > Actinomycetes > Mycobacteriales > Mycobacteriaceae > Dietzia. Next base: position 931 of record NZ_CALMYY010000134.1, on the reverse strand, counting down.
ACGACGGGAGGCACCGGTCGCCCGTCGCACTGAGAGACGAGGAGCGACACGTGGCATTCTCCACTCCCGACGAGGTCATCAAGTACATCAAGGACGAGGGCGTCGAGTACGTCGACATCCGGTTCACCGACATGCCGGGCAACGAGCAGCACTTCTCGATCGCCGCCGCCGCGTTCAACGAGGACCTGTTCGAGGACGGCCTGGCGTTCGACGGCTCGTCCATCCGCGGGTTCCAGTCGATCCACGAGTCGGACATGATGCTGCTGCCGGATGTCACCACGGCGCGCCCCGACCCCTTCCGCAAGGCCAAGACGCTCAACATCAGCTGCTTCGTCCACGACCCCTTCACCCGTGAGGCGTACAGCCGCGACCCGCGCAACGTCGCGCGCAAGGCGGAGGAGTACCTGATCTCCACCGGCATCGCCGACACCTGCTTCTTCGGCGCCGAGGCCGAGTTCTTCGTCTTCGACTCGGTCCGATACGGCTCCGGCACCAACCACGGCTTCTACGAGGTCGACTCGATCTCCGGCCACTGGAACACCGGCGCCGAGTCCGAGGCCGACGGCTCGGCCAACCTGGGCTACAAGGTCCGCCCGAAGGGCGGGTACTTCCCGGTGGCCCCCTACGACCACTACGTGGACCTGCGGGACGAGATCTCCACCCACATGACCAACGCCGGTTTCGAGCTCGAGCGCCTCCACCACGAGGTGGGCACCGGCGGCCAGCAGGAGATCAACTACAAGTTCAACACCCTGCTCCACGCCGCGGACGACGTCCAGCTGTTCAAGTACATCGTCAAGAACACCGCGTGGAAGAACGGCAAGTCCGCCACGTTCATGCCCAAGCCCCTCTTCGGAGACAACGGGTCGGGCATGCACGCCCACCAGTCGCTGTGGAAGGACGGCAAGCCGCTGTTCCACGACGAGTCGGG
>NZ_CALMYY010000133.1 GCF_937873725.1 uncultured Dietzia sp. | reverse complement strand
AGCACCTCCATCGCGTCGATCTCCTCGCGGATGGTGCGCGCTCCGAGGTCTGCACAGATGGCGGTCGCGCCTGCGCCGGCGACGATGAGCACGGTGACCATGGGGCCCACCTGCGTCACCGCGCCGAGAGCGGCTCCGGCGCCGGACAGGTCGGCCGCGCCGATCTCGCGCAGCAGGATGTTGAGCGTGAAACTCACCAGGACCGTGAAGGGAATCGCCACCAGAACGGTGGCCAGCATCGAGACCCGGGCGATGAACCAGGACTGCTCGACGAACTCCCGGCCCTGTCGCACGATCGTCGGGAAGGAGACGAAGGTGTCCAGCGTCATGGCGACGAAGTCGCCGATCCCTCTGAGCGGCGCATCGATAACCCTCGCCATGGCGCCCCCTCCTGTCTTCCTTCATCCCCCGGTCACACCAAACTGAACAAGTGACCGGTTCATCGTGACCCAGATTACATAGTAGCTAGAACACGTTCTATCTGACAAGGGCTTCCCCATCCCCCCGACCGGTGCCCCTGCCAGCTCGCGTCGGGGGAATCTAACACGCCCGACACACCAATAAGTCGTCCCCGGCGCGATCGACGTCGATCACGCCGGGGACGGGCCCGCCACTCAGAGCTTCATGATCTCCGCAGCGGAGAAGGACTTGCCCTCCGGGCGTCCTGACCAGTGCCCGGAGATCGCATCCGCGAACTCGCGACGGTCCCATACGCCACCCTCCGCGTCGAACCTCTTCTCCACGACGGGCGCCTCCACGAGCGCCACCATCCCGCCGTATACCACGAACAGCTGACCCGTGACGTCCGCGGCAGCGGGCGAGGCCAGGTAGGACACGAGGTCCGCGACCCGGTCCGGCGAGAGCGGATCCGGCCCCTCGGAGGGGTCCCAGGGCTCGAAGACCGCCTCCGTCATCCCGGTGCGACCGCGCGGGGCGATCGCGTTGGCGGTGCAGCCGATGCGCTCCAACACCCGCGACGCGGACAGCGTCAGCGCGGTGATCGCGGCCTTGGCCGCGCCGTAGTTGGCCTGGCCGGGCGGGCCGAAGAGCCCCGCCTCCGACGAGGTGTTGATGAGCCGGCCGTAGACCGGCCCCCCGGACTTCTTGCTCTCCTCGCGCCAGTGGGCGGCCGCATTGCGGGTGAGCAGGAAGTGACCGCGCAGATGCACCTTCACGACCGCGTCGAAATCCTCGTCGGAGAGGTTGAACAGCATCTTGTCGCGCGTGATCCCGGCATTGTTGACCACCACGTGCAGCCCACCGAGCTTGAGGGCCTCGGCCACCATGGCGTCGGCGGTCTCCCGCTCGGAGACGTCGCCCACGACGAGTGCCGCCTTGGCTCCGGCCGCCTCGATGTCCGCGATCACCGCGTCCGCGGCTTCACCGGCGCGGATGTCGTTGATGACCACCGCGGCCGCGCCCGACCTGGCGAGCTCGACCGCCTCGGCCGCGCCGAGACCCGAGCCGGACCCGGTGACCACGGCGACGCGCCCGTCGAGTGAGAGGTCCGCGTCGAGATTCTCCCGACCCATCCCCGCGGTCACTCCGCGGCCTTCAGCGCGGCCATCGGGCACTTCTCCACAGCCTTGAGTGCGCGCTTCTGCAGGTCCTCGGGGACCTCGTCGACAATCACACGCACGACCTCGTCGTCGTCGTTCAGCTCGAAGACCTTCGGCGCCAGGCCGACGCACACGGCCTGCCCCTCGCAGCGGTCGGGATCGACTTCAATCCTCATGCCGTCCTCCTCGGTCGCACCCACGGCCACCATGGCCGCGAGATGGTTGGATACTATGTGAGACACGACACTAGAACGTGTTCCACTCACCGATGAGCTTAGGGCATATGGACATCACCTACACCACCGACCAGGAACGTCTGCGCGGGGAGTTGCGCGAGTATTTCTCGGCACTGATGACCCCTGAACGACGCGAGGCCTTCACCTCCACCACCGGCGAGTACGGGCACGGCGACGCGTACCGCGAGATCGTCGCGGAGATGGGCCGAGACGGCTGGCTGACACTGGGGTGGCCCGAAGAATTCGGCGGGAAGAACCGGCCGATGATCGAGCAGCTCATCTTCACCGACGAGGCCGCGATCGCCGGCGTCCCGGTGCCGTTCCTCACCATCAACTCCGTGGCGCCCACCATCATGGCGTTCGGCTCCGACGAGCAGAAGAACTACTTCCTCCCCCGGATCAGCCGCGGTGAGCTGCACTTCGGCATCGGCTACTCCGAGCCGGACTCCGGCACCGACCTCGCGTCGCTCCGCACGCGGGCGGTCCGCGAGCCCGGGACCGGTGAGCACGAGGGCGGCGAGGTCTACCGGATCAACGGTCAGAAGATGTGGACGTCGCTGGTGGCGTACGCCGACTGGATCTGGCTGGCCGCGCGCACCGATCCGGACGCCAAGCGCCACAAGGGCATCTCCATGATCATGGTGCCCACCGACGCCGAGGGCTTCTCGTGGACCCCGGTCCACACGATGGCCGGCCCGGACACCAGTGCCACCTATTACCAGGACGTGGTGGTCCCGGCGAGCAACCTCGTGGGCCCCGAGCACGGCGGCTGGCCGCTCATGACCAACCAGCTCAACCACGAGCGCGTCGCCCTGACCTCGGCGGGGCCGCTGCAGGCCTCACTGCGGCAGGTCGTGCAGTGGGCGCGCACCACCCGCTCGGCGGACGTCGGCATGCCCGGGGACGGCACCGTCATGGACAACGAGTGGGTGCGGACCCACCTGGCCCGCGTCCACGCGATGGCCGAGTACCTGGCCCTGCGCAACTGGGAGATCGTCTCCGCGGACACCGCCGCGCCCACCCGCATCGCCGCGTCGGCGACCAAGGTGTACGGGACCGAGACTGCGTGCGAGGCCTACCGGTTGCTCATGGAGGTCCTCGGATCGAGCGGCTACCAGCGCTCCCACTCCCCGACCGCCGCTCTGCACGGGCGCATCGAGCGCCTCCACCGATCGGCGCTCATCCTCACCTTCGGGGGCGGCACCAACGAGGTGCAGCGCGACATCATCGCCACCGCCGGCCTGGGGCTGCCCCCGGCGCCACGTGTCGCCCCCGCGCCGTCCGCCAGCACCGCCCGGAAGGAGCGCTGACATGGATTTCTCCGTCGACGACACCACCGCGGAACTGACCGCCCTCGTCCGTGACATGGGCGAGCGTCTGGTCACCGACGACTCCCTGCGGGAACTCGACGCCCGGTTCGGCCCCGGCACCGAGTCCGGCGGAACCGACCGCGACACCGCCCGGTTCCACGCCCGATACTGGGAGGAACTGGTCCGGGCCGGCGTCCCGGCCGCCCTCGCCCCGGAGTCGCTCGGCGGCGCCGGGCTGGGGGTGATCGGCGAGGCCCTGGTCCTACGCGAGTTGGGCCGGGTCGTCGCCCCGGT
>NZ_CALMYY010000132.1 GCF_937873725.1 uncultured Dietzia sp. | reverse complement strand
CCTCCGAACCCGGCGTGAGGATGAGCTCGGCACCGTAGGCGCGCATCACGGCGCGTCGCTCGACCGACATGGTGTCGGGCATGACGATGACGGCCTTGAAGCCGCGGGCCGCGGCGACCATGGACAGCGCGATACCGGTGTTACCGGAGGTACCCTCGACGATCGTGCCGCCGGGCTTGAGCCCGCCGGAGGCCACGGCGTCGTCGATGATGGCGGCGCCGATCCGGTCCTTGACGCTGCTGGCGGGGTTGGCCGACTCGAGCTTGGCCAGCACGGTGGCCTGGAGCCCCTCGGTCACGGAGTTGAGACGGACCAGCGGGGTGCGGCCGATGGTCTCGGTGATGTCGGAGTAGATCTGCGCCATGGGTGAGTTCCGTTCTGAAGAATGAACCGATCTGTCTACTTGCGAGTGTACGTTACCGGATCCGGGGTCGGCCCGCGCCGTAATCGCCGGGGGGCCGCAGACGCCGCGACGCCCGGCCCCCGAGGGGACCGGGCGTCGCGTAGGGCGGGGACTACTCGGCGTAGAGCGCCTCGATGTCGCTGCTGAAGCGCTCGTGCACGACGTTGCGCTTGAGCTTGAGCGTCGGGGTGAGCTCGCCGCTCTCCACGGTGAACTCCGCCGCGAGGATCTTGAACTTGCGGATCGACTCGGCGCGGGAGACCGACTTGTTGGCCCGGTCCACCACGTCCTGGATCGCCCCCACGAGGTCGCCGTCCTGCAGGAGGTCCGACACCTCGCCGGTCTTGCCGTGCTTGTCGCGCCACGCCGGGAAGGTCTCCTGGTCGATGGTGACCAGGGCGGCGATGTAGTTGCGGTTGTCTCCCACGACCACGGCCTGGCTGATCAGCGGGTCGGAGGAGAGGAGGTCCTCCATCTGCGACGGCGAGACGTTCTTGCCGCCGGCGGTGACGATGAGGTCCTTCTTGCGCCCGGTGATCGACAGGTAGCCGTCCGAGTCCAGCTCGCCGATGTCGCCGGTGTGGTACCACTCCCCGGTCCAGGAATCCTCGTTGGCCTGCGGGTTCTGCCAGTAGCCCTTGAACAGGGTCTTGGCCTTGGCCAGCACCTCGCCGTCGTCGGCGATCTGGATGGTCACGCCCGGGATCGGGCGACCGACCGAGCCGATCTTGGCCTGGCCGATCGGGTTGACGGTGAGCACGCCCGAGGACTCGGTGAGGCCGTAGCCCTCGAGGAGGTCGAAGCCGGCGCCGCGGTAGAAGTGGCCGAGACGCGCGCCCAGGGGGCCGCCGCCGGAGATGATGCGGTCGCACTCGCCGCCGAGGGCCTCGTGCAGCTTCGAGTAGACGAGCTTGGAGAACAGCTTCTGCTTGAGCGCCAGCACCGCGGACGGCTTCCCGCCGCCGTCGATGGCCTTGGAGTAGTCGATCGCGGTCTGCACGGCGGCCTTGAAGATCTTGGCCTTGGCTCCACCGGCGGCCTCGGCCTTGCCGGCGGCCGAGTTGTAGACCTTCTCCAGCACGCGCGGGACCGACACGAGGAAGGTCGGGTGGATCTCGGCCAGGCGCTCGACGACCTTGGTCGTGTCGGGCTCGTGGGCCACGGCGACGCGCTTGTAGAAGCAGGCCACCTCGAGGATGCGGGCAAGGACGTGGGCCAGCGGCAGGAAGATCAGGGTGCGGCTGTTGGGGACGAACGCGTCCGCCAGCTGCTCCTCGACGGCCACCACGACGCCGCCGAACCCGCCGTGCAGGATCTCGCAGCCCTTGGGGTTGCCGGTGGTGCCCGAGGTGTAGACGATCGCGCAGGGGTCCTCGTGGCCCATCACGAGCGAGGCCTGCTCGAGCTGCTCGTCGCTGATGCCGGCGCCCGCCTCGGTGAGCCGGGCGAGCAGGTCGTCCTCGATGACGAGGATGTCGCCCGCCCAGTCGGTCTCCGCGGTGAGGACCTCGCTGAGCTCCTCGTTCTCGACCACGGCGACGGTGGCGCCGGAGTCGGTGAGGATCCAGTTGCACTGCGCGGACGAGGAGGTCTCGTAGATCGGGACGGTGACGGCGCCGACGGTCCACGAGGCCCACGCGATGAGCGACCACTCGTAGCGGGTGTGGCTCATGATGGCCAGGCGGTCACCCGGCTTGACGCCCCGGGCGATGAGGCCCTTGGCCACACCCTTGACCTCCTCGAGGTACTGGGCGCAGGTGACCTCTTTCCAGTCGGTTCCCACGAGGCGCAGCACCGCGACGTCGTCGGGCGCCTCCTCCGCGTTCTTGAACACGAGCCGGGCGAGGTTCTCGACGGGGAAGGGCTTGGAGGCTGGCGGGGTGGCGAACTCGGTCGTCATTGCGATCCTTAGGTCAAGTGTGGCCTGTGTCACGGGCAAGTGTAGAGGGTCGGCCCCGGCCCGTGGTGAGCGCGGTCAATTTGGAATCGTTCATGAGGTCGGGCTCAGCTTTGTGATCTCGGTTACACTCGCGGCATGTCCGGCGGAGGGGGAGCCACGGCGAACGCGCTGGTGGCGGAGTCGTGGGAGCGCAGCAGGCGCCGTGGAATCGATCCCACGGCGGCGGATCTGCGTGTGGACCTGCAGGGGGCCGACCTGTCCTCGCACCTGGCCGCGCACCCGATGGCCGCGGTCCTGCCGCTGGTGGAGAAGGTCCTGGTCTCCGGGGTCGTGGACAGCGACCATCTGGTCGCGGTGGCGGACGAGAACGGTCGACTCCTCTGGCTGTACGGCAACCGCGGGGTGCGGACCCGGGCGGAGCGGATGGCGTTCGTGCCGGGGGCGTTGTGGAGCGACGACGCGGTGGGGGCCAACGCCCCGGGCCTGGCCCTGCGTCACGACGTCCCGGTCCGGGTGCGCGGGGAGGAGCACTTCCTCGCGCCGGCGCACGCGTGGAGTTGCTCCGCCGCGCCGGTCCACGATCCGGCGACGGGCCGGGTGATCGGCGGCATCGACGTGACGGGTGGCGGCTCCGCCGCGTCGGACGAGATGTTCGCCCTGGTCAGGGCCACCGCGCTGCTGGCGGAGGCGGAGCTTCGGTCGACGCCCGGCGGCGTTCTGGTGCCGACGGTCGCCGGTGGCGTCGGGGGGCGACGCCTCGCCGCGCTCGGCACGCTCCGCCCCACCCTCGAGGGCCACGGGGCGTTGACGCGGCGCCACGCGGAGATCCTCGTCCTGCTTTCCGCGCATCCGGAGGGGCTGACGGGCGGGACCCTGGCGGAGCTGCTCGCCGAGGGGCGGCTCGACGAGGTCAGCGTCCGGGCCGAGCTGTCGAGGTTGCGTCGCGTCCTGGGCCCCGGCGCGTTGCTCTCCCGCCCGTACCGCCTGGCGCCGGGCCTGATCGGCACCGATGTGGCCGAGGTGGCGGCGCTCCTGGACTCCGACGTGGCGGGTGCCGTCGGCGCCTACCCGGGGCCGCTGCTGCCCGCCTCCGACGCGCCGGGGATCTCCGAGCTGCGGGAGGAGTTGGACGCCCGGGTGCGCGGGGCGGTCCTGGCCTCGGGCTCCGTCGACGCGTTGAGGAGCTGGGTCGCGGGGCCGGGTCACGACGACGCCCGGGCGTGGCGGGCGCTCGCGACCGCTCCCGGGGCACCGCCGGCCGCCAGGTCCGCCGCGATGTCCATGCGACGGATCCTGGACCACCGACTCGGGGCGTGAGCCGGGGCGGGGCGGTTCCGCCGGATGCAACGTTGCTGCAACCCACCGGCGATTAGTGTCCTGGGTCACAGTCGCCGGCCGGAGGGGCGGGCGGCCCCAGCAGTCGAGAGGTGTCGACATGCCCGTCTTCTCCCAGCCCGGTTCCGCCGATGCGGTGATGTCCTTCGAAAGCCGCTACGACCACTACATCGGAGGGGAGTGGGTCGCGCCCGTCAAGGGCGAGTACTTCGAGAACGTCACCCCGGTCACCGGGCAGGTGTTCTGCGAGGTCGGCCGCGGGACGTCCGAGGACATCGAGGCCGCGCTCGACGCCGCGTGGGCCGCCGCCCCGTCCTGGAACTCCACCTCCGCCGCCGAGCGCTCGCTGGTCCTGCTCCGGATAGCCGACCGGATGGAGGAGAACCTGCAGCAGATCGCCCTGGCCGAGTCGTGGGACAACGGCAAGCCGATCCGCGAGACCCTGGCCGCCGACATCCCGCTGGCGATCGACCACTTCCGCTACTTCGCCGGCTCGATCCGCGCGCAGGAGGGCGGGATCTCCCAGATCAACGAGGACACGGTCGCCTACCACTTCCACGAGCCGCTCGGCGTGGTGGGCCAGATCATCCCGTGGAACTTCCCGATCCTCATGGCGGTGTGGAAGCTCGCCC
>NZ_CALMYY010000131.1 GCF_937873725.1 uncultured Dietzia sp. | reverse complement strand
CCGGCGATGGCATCCCGTGCCACAACCGCGGCGCGTCCCTACGCTCGGCGGTGTCACCTCAGCACGTGGTGTCGCCCCCGCACAAGGAAAGGACCATCATGGGATCCCCTCTGCCACTTCAGGTCAGCGCCGAGTGGCTGCACCGCCACCTGGACGACCGGGACCTCGTCGTCGTCGACGCCACCACCATCCTGCCCGTCCCCACCGACGGCCCCTACGTCCCGGAATCGGGGGAGGCCACCTACCGCGCCGAGCACATCCCCGGCGCGGTGTTCGCCGAGCTCCTGGTGGACTTCGCCGACCCGGCCGGCGCGTACGACTGGACCGCACCGGACCACGAGCGCTTTGCCGCCGCCGCCGGCGCCCTGGGGATCGGGGACGACGTGCGCGTGGTGGTCTACGACCAGGGCGACCGCTACTGGGCCACCCGCCTGTGGTGGCACCTCCGCTACGAGGGATTCGACCGGGTCACGGTCCTCGACGGCGGGCTCCCCGCGTGGAAGGCGGCCGGCTACGAGGTGACCGACGTCGTGCCCGAGCCCACCCCCCGCACCTTCACCGGCACCCGACGCCCGGAGCTGATCCGCTCCACCGAGGAGGTCGCCGCCGGACTCGACGACGAGAAGACCGTGCTGGTCAACGTCCTGGACGAGGCCACCTACCGCGGCGAGGTGGACACCTACGCCCGGCGCGGACACATCCCCGGCAGCATCAACGTGTCGGTGTTCACGCTGCGCGAGGCCGAGACGGGCACGCTGCGGCCGATCGAGGAGCTGCGCCCGGAGTTCGAGGCGGCCGGCCTGCTCGACTCCGACACGCGCGTCGTGACCTACTGCGGCGGCGGGATCGCGGCGACCGGGCTGGCGCACGCCCTCGCCCTGGCCGGGCGGGACGACGTGGCGGTGTACGACGGCCCGATGAGCGCGTGGGCCGGCGACCCCGCCCTGCCACTGGTCACCGGAGCCTCACCCCGCTGACCTCCGGCCCCGCCGGGTGGGACGTGGCGTGTCACCGGCCCACGTCCACCACGGGGGTTCTCGTGTCCCACGCCGACGCCCGCGTGACCGTTCATGGTCGCCGACCGATCGTCCAGCGTGTCCAGGACGGTCGGCGCGAGAGTCATCTCGCCGCTCGGCATGTCCCGGGCTGGTCATGGCGTGCTTCGGGCGAAGGGGAAGGCCAGGACGTCCCGGATCATCGATCCGGTGATCGCCATGAGCAGTCGATCGATGCCGATCCCGAGCCCGCCTGCGGGAGGCATTCCGATCTCGAGGGCGTGGAGGAAGTCCTCATCGACTTCCATCGCCTCCAGGTCGCCATGAGCGGCCCTGTAGGACTGTTCGGCGAGGCGGCGTCGCTGTTCGATCGGGTCGGTGAGTTCGGAATACGCGGTTCCCAGCTCCATTCCCGCGATCACCAGGTCCCAACGTTCGCTCAGCCCCGGTTCCGTCCGGTGCGGCGCCGCCAGCGGCGAGGTCTCGGCCGGGAAGTCGGTGTAGAAGGTGGGGTAGCGGGTGGTTGGTTCGACGAGCTCGCCGTAGAGCTCTTCCAGTACCGCGCCGGGGCCCATGTGATCGGCGACGGCGACGTCGTGCTCGCGGGCGAGGGACAGCAGTGTCTCTATCCCGGTGTGCTGGTCGACCGCGCGTCCCACCGTGGATGAGACCGCCTCGCACACAGTCACGACCGGCCACGGCCCTGAGATGTCCACGAGCCCGGGCGGCCGGGCGGCCGGGGCGCCGTCGTGGCGGGCGAGCTCGTGCCTCATCACCAGGGGGAGCGCCTCGTGGCCGTGGACGGCGCGGGCCGCGTTCTTCACCAACCGCTCGGCCAGGTGGCGCATGTCGGTGTAGTCGCCCAGAGGGAGGTACACCTCGAGAGAGGTGAACTCGGGATTGTGGGTGGCGTCGGCACCCTCGTTGCGGAAACTGCGCCCCATCTCGTAGAGGGGTCCCATCCCGGCCACGAGGAGGCGCTTGAGCTGCAACTCCGGGGCGATTCGCAGGACGAGCCCGGTTCTGTAGTTGTTCGACCAGGTGTGGAAGGGGCGGGCGTTGGCGCCGCCGTGGACGGCGCTCAGGATCGGGGTCTCGACCTCGCGGTAACCCTCGGCCGCGAGCGTCGCCCTCAGGGCGGTGAGCGCGTCTGCGCGGGAACGGATCAGCGTGAGCCGACCCGGGTGCACCAGGAGGTCGTCGGACCGGTGTCGCAGCCTCGATCCCACATCGATGGAGGACTCCGTGGCCCCGCGGCGAGGGTAGGGGATCGGGTGCAGGGCCTTGGCGATGATCGCCCATTCCGAGACGAGCAGAGAACGCGTGCCGCTGCGAGATGCCCCCCACCGGCCGTCGAGGATGATCATGTCGCCCACGTCGAGGCAGCGGCCGAGCAGGCGCAGCTCGCCTGCTGCGAGCCGGCCGCGTTCAGCGATCGCCTGGACGCTGCTGAACTCGTCGATGAGATCGATGAAGACCACCCCGCCGTGTCGGCGCACGCCGCGGACACGGGCGGTGATGCGCGCTGGCCGCCCGGCCCCGGGGAGGCCGCCGATGAGGTGCGGGTCGATCCGCGCCAGGCGGGTGGCGCCGGTGATGCCGACGGGGTAGGGGTCGTGGCCGGCGGCCCGCAGTTCGTCGAGATGGCGCAGGCGCTGCCGGGTCTGATCGCCGCGGAGCGGTGTCAGCCCGCCCAGGTCGATGACGGGGGAGCGCAGGGCACGGATGTCGTCGAGTTCGCCGGCCGTCAAGTGATGAGAACTCTCGCCTGGTCGACTCAGGGGCGGGATGAACCCCTCGGCCCGACCGATCGCGAATGCGACGCGTGGGAAGTCGATCGGTGCCTCGATGCACGCGTAGCGGGGCACCCAGGTGGGTTGGTACTTGTCATTGTTCCGGTAAAGGCTCTCGATCTGGGTGAACCTGTCGAGTAGGTGAAGGGTCGAGCTCCTGGCGCGCGCGATCGGGCTCGAGCCGAACTCCTCGGCGACGGCGAACGTGCTGCGCAGGACAGCGAAGTTGAGCGAGACCCGGGAGATTCCGAGGTCCCCGGCAGCGGTCATCAGTCCTGAGATCATGAACTCGTTCACGCCCGTGGGCGCGTCAGGGCGGCGCCGCATGAGATCGAGGGACAGGCCGGTGCGGCCCCACGGTACGAACGACAGCAGAGCGACGGGTCCGCCGTCCGCGTCATGGGCGCTCACCAATACGCACTTGCCATCGGCGGGATCTCCGAGGCGGCCCAGGGCCATGGAGAAGCCCCGTTCCGCGCCCCCGACCCGCCATGTGTCCGCAAGCCGTCGGATCTGGGACATCTCGTCGTCGCCCAGGTCGTCGTGGTATCTGACGCGAAGCGTGAGGCCCTTTTTGCGGGCATGGTTGACCGCGCGCCGCACCGGTGTCATCGAGGTGTCGTCGAGGGTGAACCGATCGGGGTCGACAATGGCCTCGTCCCCCAGGATGAGTGCGCCCAGGCCCACCTCGCCAAGGGCGCGCGCGCCGCGCTCGGACAGACTCGTCCCGGCCGGGACCCAGCCGTAAGCGCGACACATGCGTAGCCATTCCGCCACCGCGGCGTGCCATGACCTGTAGTCGCCGACCGGGTCCCCCGATGCCAGACACACGGAGCCGACCACTCGAAACGCGATGACCGCCCGCCCGTCACCGGAGAAGACGAAGGATTTGTCGCGGCGGGTGGCGAAGTAGCCGAGCGAGTCGTCCCCACCATGAGCGGCCAGCAGGCTGCGTACCCGAACCTCGGTCTGACCGTCCCAGGCGCCGACTGGTCGCACCGACCGCAGGAAGATCCAGATGGAGAGAACGAGGGTGACGCTGAGCAGCGACTCGGCGATGAGTGGAATGCGGCCCAGGGCGGCGAGGATCTGCTGATCGCGGGTCAAGTTGAAGCCCAGAGCCTCTCGCATCGCCGCATCGACGACCCGCCAGGTCGGGTGCTGGGCGTCCACCACGGACCGGTTCCCGCGGATGAGAAAAGAGACCGTGGCGAGGGTGAGCGCGTAACCGGCCACCACGGCCAGGGATGAGCGCCACCAGGCCGCCGGCGCCGTCCGCGCGGGGAAGGACGGGCGCAGCCACCAGACCGCCGCCGCGAGGAACAACGAGACGAGTAGACCACCGATTTCCAGGAGCACGTTCGACGGCTCACGTGGAGACCACAGAGCGCTGGCCAGCGAGGCAGGCAGTGACCCGGCAGGCGCCCAGTGGGCGGCAACGGAGGCCAGTGAAACCAGCGTGCCCGACAACTGGAACCCGAACACCGCCCACAGCGCCAGGCGTTTGCGCCGAACGAGCGCGCCGGCCACGAGGCCAAGCACCGCCACCGAGACGAACGACAGGGTGAACGGGACATTCAGATTGGTGAACACGATTGCGGTCCACCGGGTCAGGGTCCGGGGTTTGACCGCCCAGGCCCACAAGGCGAGCAACGACGCCACGACGTACAGGCCGATCAGGACCCGAGCGGCGGCCTCCTGAGAGGAGGATGCCGGGCGGTGGGCCGGAACGACGCCTGGGAGCTGAGCAAAGGTGGGGCCGCGGGCCTCGCGGGAGTCGCTTTGCGCGCGGGGCATCGGCCTGGCACCTCCCGTGAGCAGGGTCCACCGTCACTGTCATCGGCAGCGCGTGGGCACGCATCGCCGACCCCCAGAACGCTGTCAAAATCGCGTCGGCATCGCAGGCGAACCGCGACACCCGAGCTGGAAGTGCCGCCACGTCGGTCGGTGAAGTGCTCAGGGTCGACCACGCAGCGCGTCGTTGCCGGAGAGCCGATGGAGCGTCGAATGTATGGCAGCCGGGTGGGCGGCCGTACCGACGTGCCCCGATTCGGGCACAGGCTCCCGGTCGCCCGCTGCCGCCGGCCGCGTCCTGGTGCGAGGCGGAATAGAATGGGGCGATGCGAAATCATTCGCGGGCAGGTCGCATTGATCGGGCGCACCTGCCCTACGGGGTGCTTCTCACCGCGGCATGGTCGGCGTGCCTGCTGCTCATCGCCGCGGGGGGGTTGGCTCGTCGTCCAGGCGGTGGGGAGTCTGGCCGTGGTCGTCGCGCCGTTGGCGGTTGCCGTGCTCCTGGCGGCGATGCTGCGGCCGCTCGTCGACAAGATCGCGGTGGTTCTCCCACGCTCGCTGGCGGCATTGGGCGTCATCCTGCTGGTGATCGCCGTCGTGGTCGGGGGCCTGAGTCTGGTCACCACCCAGGTGGCCAGTGGTCTGCCGGAGATGCGGGATCGACTGCACGCCGGCGCCGATTCGGTACTCGCGTGGTTGTCCACTGGTCCGCTTCACCTCACGGCCGATCGTCTTCAGGCCGGGCTCGATCAGGCGCGTTCGGTGGTCAGCACGCACTCCACCGAGTTGACGACCGGCGCGCTGGCGGCCGGGCAGACCGCCCTCGACGCAGTGGCCGGGACGCTCATCTGCCTCATCGCCCTGTTCTTCTTCCTCTACCACGGTGAAATGCTGTGGGCGTTCTTCGTCCGGTGGCTGCCCGCAGCCGGGCGGCATGACATCGACCGGGCATTCCGGGAGGGCTGGTCGAGCCTGGGGGCCTACACCCGGATGCAGCTCGTGGTGGCCGCCATCAACGCCACCGGCATCGGCATCGGTGCCGCGGTTCTGGGCGTGCCGTTTCTCGTGCCGATCGTTGTGATCGTGTTTCTCGGCTCGTTCATCCCCATCATCGGTGCGTTGCTCTCCGGCCTGGTTCCAGCGCTCATCGCGCTTGTCGACAAGGGGCCGTGGGTCGCGTTGGCGATGATCGTGGTGGTGGTGGTGGTCCATCAGATCGAGTCCCACGTGCTGCAACCGTTTCTCATGGGGCATGCGGTGGCGCTGCACCCGCTCGCGGTGATCGTGGTCGTCACCTCCGGCACCTATCTTCTGGGCATCGGGGGCGCGCTGTTCGCCGTCCCGGTCGCAGCCATGGTCAACGCGATGGTGCGGTACCTGGCGGGAGCAACGGTGACGCTGGACGCAGAGGACCCAGGGGTCTCGGAGCACCACGATGACGGCGCCTCTGCCGCTGTACGGCCTCGGCGCCAGGTCCCCCGCCCGAATACTCGGCGCCCGCGGACCGTCGCCGGTAGACCCCGCAGGTGACCGCGGGGCCCTGGTGGGCGATGAGGTCGCGAAGTCCGGATTGCACGCGGTTCGTGGAGGGGGTCCAGACCGGTAATGCCTGCTGGTCCACACGTCACCTTCGCACGCCCCGCTGACCTCCGGCCCCACCGGTGGAGACGGCGAGGGGCGTCAGCGCACCACGGCGTAGGCCTTGGCCAGCCGCGCGATCTTCTGCGCCCGCGCCAGCCGCGGCAGGTCGGCGCCGTCGCGGGCGCGTTCGCCCCCGGGGCCCAGCTCGTCGATCACGGACTCGGCCCACGAGACGTCGGCGGCGGAGGGGGAGAGGACCTCGTTGATGTACGGGGCCTGGTCCACCCGCAGGCAGAGCTTGCCGGTCATGCCCATCTCCACCGCGTGCTCGGCGGCGTCCATGAGCACCTGGGTGTCGTTGGAGATGGTGGGCCCGTCGATCGGCGGGGCCACGCGCGCGACCCGGCTGGACACCACGAACTGGGAGCGGGTGTAGGCCATGGCGATCTGCGAGGAGCCGATGCCGGTGTCGCGGCGGTAGTCGCCGATCCCGAAGGCCAGGCGCACCACCTGGTCGGTCTTGGCGATCTCCGTGGCGGCGGCCAGCCCGTCGGCGGACTCGACCAGCGCGACGATCGGGGTGTTCGCGGCCAGCCGCGCGGCGGTGAGCGAGACGTGCTCGGGGTTCTCGGTCTTGGCCAGCATCACGCCGTCCAGGCCGGGGCAGTGCCCGAGCGCCATGAGGTCCTTCTCCCACTCGGGGGAGCGGACGTCGTTGATCCGGATCCACGCGTGGTTGCCGGCCTCGAGCCACTGCCGGACCTCGCGGCGCGCGCGCTCCTTCTCCGACTGGCGGCAGCCGTCCTCCACGTCCAGCACCACCACGTCCATCT
The DNA here is from genome assembly GCF_937873725.1 of uncultured Dietzia sp. GTDB lineage: Bacteria > Actinomycetota > Actinomycetes > Mycobacteriales > Mycobacteriaceae > Dietzia. The sequence continues at coordinate 10,909 of NZ_CALMYY010000131.1, read as the reverse complement.
CCGAGTTCACGGCGGCGTCGAAGCGGTCGGACTTGTCGGCGGGCAGGAGCAGCCACGAACGGGCGATCGTCGGCGGGATGGTCGACATGGGGCTCATGGGTACCGGTCATCCTTTGTTCGTGAGACGGCGAAACTCGCGCGGCAACCTCTCCACGATACGTGGGACACCGCGATCGGCCCACACGGGAACCGGTTTCACTTGTGGGAGTGTCCACCGTCCACGCCCCGCGGGAGCCGAGACGAGGGTCGCGGCTGGGGAGTTGACTGACGGGAGTCGGAGCGGCACGCTTCTCGGGTGAGTACCCGCACCTCGTCGCACGCCCCGGCCATCGAGGCCGAGCACCTCGTCAAGACGTTCGGCGACTTCACCGCCGTCGACGACATCTCCTTCTCCGTGCCCGCCGGCTCGGTGCTGGGGCTGCTCGGCCCCAACGGGTCGGGCAAGACCACCACCATCCGGATGATGACCACGCTGAGCCCGCCGACCTCCGGCACCGCCAGGGTCGCGGGGCACGACGTGGCGCGGGAACCAGCCGAGGTGCGCAAGGCCATGGGCATGACGGCCCAGTCCGCGACGGTGGACGAGCTCCTCACGGGCCGGGAGAACCTCCGCCTGATCGGGGACCTCTACGGGTTGCCCAAGAAGAGGGTGCGGTCGCGGGCCGACGAGTTGCTGGAGAGGTTCTCGCTCGCCGACGCGGCCACCAAGGTGGCCAAGAGCTACTCCGGCGGCATGCGGCGTCGGCTCGACCTGGCCGCCAGTCTCGTCGCGGCGCCCCCGGTGCTGTTCCTCGACGAGCCCACGACCGGGCTGGACCCGCGCTCGCGCAACGAGCTGTGGGAGGTGCTGCGCGACCTGGTCCGCGACGGGACGACGCTGCTGCTCACCACCCAGTACCTCGACGAGGCCGACCAGCTGGCCGACCGCGTGATCGTGATCGATCACGGCCGCGTGATCGCCGAGGGCACCCCGCTGCAGCTCAAGGACCGTTCCGGGGCGGCGAGCCTGGTCATCACCGTCTCCCGTCCCGAGGACGTCGACGAGGCCGCGCGCGTCCTGTCCGGCCGGATCGCCGAGCTGCACGTGGACCGGGACTCCCGACGCCTCACCGCGCCCTCGGAGGGGGTGTCGGCCCTGGGCGAGATCGCCGCCGCCTTCACCGAGGCCGGGATCGAGCTGGACGACATCGGCCTCCAGCGGCCCAGCCTGGACGACGTCTTCCTCTCCCTCACCGGCCGCAAGGCCGAGGACTCGCAGAACCTCCCGACCCACGAGGAGCACCGGTCATGAGCACCGCCGCCGATCCCGCCCCCGCGGCCACCACCAGCGGGCACTTCACCGTCCCCGTCCGGCCCGACGGGCCGTCGCTCGCCCGTCAGATCTCCGCGCTGGTCCGCCGCAACCTCCTCCACATCCGGCGCCAGCCGGAGAACCTCGCCGACGTCACCATCCAGCCGGTGATGTTCGTCCTGCTCTTCGCCTTTGTCTTCGGCGGCGCCATCGCGGTCGCCGGCGGGAACTACCGCGAGTGGCTGCTGCCGGGGATCATGGCGCAGACCATGGCGTTCTCCTCGTTCGTCGTGGCCTCCGGGCTGTGCAACGACCTCAACAAGGGGATCATCGACCGCTTCCGGACGCTGCCCATCCAGCGCGCGTCGATCCTCGTCGCCCGCAGCGCCTCCAGCCTCATCCACTCGTCGATCGGTGTGGTGGTCATGTCGCTCACGGGACTGATGGTGGGGTGGCGGATCCGCAGCGGGATCGTCGACGCCCTGCTCGGGTACCTCATCCTGCTGGGCTTCGGCTTCGTCATGATCTGGATCGGCATCGTCGTGGGGTCGCGGCTGAAGACCATCGAGGCGGTCAACGGCGTCATGTTCACCACGACGTTCCCCATCACGTTCGTCGCCAACACCTTCGCCCCGCCGGAGTCGATGCCCACGTGGCTGCGGACGATCGCCGAGTGGAATCCGCTCTCCTCGGTGGTGCAGGCCATGCGCCAGCTCTGGGGCAACGCCCCCGCCGTCGGCCCCGACGCCGCGCTGCCGCTGCAGCACCCGGTGGCGGCGTCGCTGCTGTGGATCGTGGGGCTCACCGTGATCATCGCCCCGATCGCGGTCAAGGCGTTCGACGCCCGCACCCGCGACTAGGGCCGCGCCGACGCGGCACCGTCCCCGGCCGCGCCCTCCGCCGCCGCCGCGAGCTCGCGCAGGGCCTCGAGGTGCGCGGCAAAGGCGCGCCGCCCCTCGCCGGTGAGGGACAGCCAGGTCCGGGCCCGACCGGTGTGTCCGGGTGCCTTGGACGTTCCTGCGAAGCCGGCATCCACGAGCACCTTGAACTGCTTGGACAGGACCGAGTCGGCCACTCCCAGCTCGTCGCGGACCGCGCCGAACTCCATGGAGTCGACGGGGGCGAGCAGGGCGCAGATCCGGAGCCGGTGCGGGGCGTGGATGACCTCGTCGAAGCGCGGGGTCGGTCGGCGCCCGCTCACCGCGCCGGTCCGGGGAGCGGGGCGGTGCCGGAGCGGATCTCGTCGCGCAGCGCCGCGTCGACCCGCCGCCCCAGCACGACGGTGGCGACGAGGGTGACCGCCGCCAGCGTCACCGCGAACCACGCCGGGTAGGACACGTCCGCGACCGTCGCGAGGAGGGCCGCCCCCATCGTCGCGCCCAGGACCACCGCGTAGAGGATCCACCACCGCCGCGAGGCGGGTCCCGCGGAGCGCAGGTCGACCCACAGGCCGGTGGCCCGGCGGTAGGCGCCGACGAGCGCCCCCAGGCCGGTGGCGCCCAGCAGCGTCACCACGATCACGGCCCCGTTCGGCAGGGCCAGCGCGTTGGCGGCCACGATCGCGGCCATGATCGCGCCGAGGATCGGGTGGTACCACCACGGGGTGATCAATCGGTCCGCGACGGACTCGCGTGAGGCCGCGACGTCGGCGAGCGCGTCCCGGGGGTCGTAGTCGGACGCCTGGCCGCTGAAGCTTTCCATGCCGGAAAGGGTAAGGGGTCGCGGGACTTTCCGCAACGGAAAGTCGTGATCCAGCCGCCGGCGCTCAGGCCCTCTTCGCGGGCGAGACCCGGATGGTGATGGTCCCCACGACCGGCTCCACCCCGGCGTCGTCGACGAACGTCAGGGGCACCTCCACGTCCTGCCCGGAGGTGATCGCGGCGAAGTCGGGCAGCTCGTCCCACTGGGCCGTCACCGTCATCCCGCCTGTCGACCTGGCCGGGTACCGCACGGACATCCCCACGGGGATCCAGCGGTGGGTGGGCGGGACGGAGGCCTCCGCGAGCATGCCCATCGCCATCTCGGCGAGGTTGCAGGCGGCTATCACGTGGAACGTGCCGATGTGATTGCGATTTCCCCACCAGCCGGGGCCGCGCACCACGCACCGCCCGGGCCGCAGTTCCACGACGTGCGGGAGGGCGGTGCGGAAGTACGGCGCCTTGAGGCTCACTGCGGCGCTGAACAGACGCGAGCCCAGCGGGAGCCGGGTGGCGGCCTTCCAGAGCCGGTAGGTGGACGTGTCGGCGGCGGGGGAGGGCGTGGTCACGACGACGAGGTTACCCGCGGGTAAGGTGCCCGCGGCCGCGCGCCCGGCGGGAGGGCGTCGGATCAGGCGAGGATGCGCGTCCCGCGGCGCAGCAGCTCATGGAGGCGATCCTGATCGGCGTCCGGCTCGGCCACCCACAGGCGGTAGGACGCGAGCGCGATCCCGAGCGCGGCGTGCGCCATCGCCGCGGGTTCGAGCTCGTCCGCGGGCGCGCCGAGCCGGTCGGCGACGAACTCCGCGATGGCCGCGCACCAGTCGGAGTACATGAGCGTGGAGTGGGCGCGGAGCTCGTCCACGCTGAGCAGCAGGCTCATCCGGCGCCGGTGGACCTCGGTCTCCGAGTCCGGGAACGAGTTGAAGGCCACCAGCGCGTCCGCGAGGGCGTCCCGGAGCGGGGTGGTGGCGGGGATCTCCGCGAGCTGGCGCCGCATGCTCTCGATCTGGATGTCGAACTCGCCCCAGGCGATCGCGGCCTTGCCCGGGAAATAGCGGAAGAGGGTGCGCCGGGAGATGTGCGCGGCCTCGGCGATCTGGTCGATGTGGGTGTGGTCGTACCCGCGCCGGGTGAACAGGTCCAGGGCCACGTCGACGATCGAGGCCCGCGTGGTGGACGGCCGACGGCCGGGGACCCCCGCGCCGTCCGACCCTGCCTCACTCATGGTGTTCGAGGGTAAAGGAAATCCCGGCGGCCGCGGCACGTAGTGCCACATTGCCGCGATCCGGGAGCGAAAATCATTGCAATTGGCATCCGGTGCCAATATGATGCAGGTCTCACCTGAGCGGTGAGGCACCCATGTGCGCCGACGAGAGGACACGCGATGGAGAACACGCAGAACACCGAGGTCGTGCTGGAGGAGGCCCTCATCGAAGAGGTCTCGATCGACGGCATGTGCGGGGTCTACTGAAGTGAGTTCCGCAGCAGCGCCGGCCGGCGCCGAGCAGGGAGCCGCTCCCGCGGTCTTCGACCTCGACGCCGGCTGGCGTCTGCACCCCGGGGTGGCGCTGCGGCCCGAGCCCTTCGGTGCCCTGCTCTACCACTTCCACACCCGCAAGCTCAGCTTTCTCAAGTCGCCGACCATCGTCGAGGTGGTCCGCACGCTCGCCGAGCACCCCACCGCGCGCGCGGCGTGCGCCGCCGCCGGGGTGCCGATCGACGACCCGGCCACGGCCCGCCTGTACCTGCACGCGCTCGGCCAGCTCGCCGCCTCGCGCATGATCGAGGAGTCCGCATGACCAGCACGCTCGACCGCCCCGTCACCCCGTCGGCCGCCGCACCCGCCCCCGTCGGCCGTCTGGTCGACCAGTTCGAGCGCGGCCTCGATGCCCCGATCTGCCTGACCTGGGAACTCACCTACGCCTGCAACCTCGCCTGCGTGCACTGCCTGAGCTCGTCGGGCAAGCGCGACCCGCGCGAACTCAGCACCGAGCAGTGCAAGGCGATCATCGACGAGCTGCAGAAGATGCAGGTCTTCTACGTCAACATCGGTGGCGGCGAGCCCACCGTCCGCTCCGACTTCTGGGAACTGGTCGACTACGCCACGAGCCACCAGGTGGGCGTCAAGTTCTCCACCAACGGCGTGCGCATCGACGAGAAGGTGGCGCAGCGCCTGGCGGCCAGCGACTACGTGGACGTCCAGATCTCCCTCGACGGCGCGACGGCCGAGGTCAACGACGCGGTCCGCGGGCCCGGCTCGTTCGACATGGCGGTCCGGGCGCTGGAGAACCTCAAGAACGCCGGGTTCACCGACGCCAAGATCTCCGTGGTGGTCACCCGGGAGAACGTCACCCAGCTCGACCAGTTCAAGGCCCTCGCGGACCGCTACGACGCGACCCTGCGCATCACGCGCCTGCGCCCGTCCGGACGCGGCGCCGACGTGTGGGACGACCTCCACCCGCTGCCCGAACAGCAGAAGGACCTGTACGACTGGTTGGTCGCCCACGGGGAGAACGTCCTCACCGGCGACAGCTTCTTCCACCTGTCGGCGTTCGGGGACGGCCAGGGCTCGCTGCCCGGCCTCAACCTGTGCGGGGCCGGGCGCGTGGTGTGCCTGATCGACCCGATCGGCGACGTCTACGCCTGCCCATTCGCGATCCACGACAACTTCCTCGCCGGCAACGTCGTGGCCGACGGGGGATTCGAGACCGTCTGGCAGACGTCCGAGCTGTTCCGCGAGCTCCGCGAGCCCCAGTCGGCCGGGGCCTGCGGGTCCTGCGGCTTCTACGACAGCTGCCGGGGCGGCTGCATGGCCGCCAAGTTCTTCACGGGCCTGCCGATGGACGGTCCGGACCCCGAGTGCGTGCAGGGCTACGGGGAGGGGCTGCTCGAGGCCGAGCGCAACATCCCCGCGCCGTCCCAGGACCACTCCCGCGTCAACGGGCTGGCCGCCCGCAAGCAGCCCACCGGACCGGTCGCGCTCACGCTCGTCACCACTCCGCCGCGCCGGCCCACGAGCCTGTGCGACGAGTCGCCGATCTGACCCTCCACCGGTCGGGCCACCGCCGGCCCGGCCCGCACGACCGGGTCGCACCACGACCCGGCACCACGACCCAGCACCACCCACCCGCACCACTCCCCAGCCCTACCCCCCGGCGCCCCACCGGCTCCGGGAGGAGAAGGAGGCATCCCGTGTCCCGTCTGACAGCCATCGCCGAGGCCAACCCCTGGCGCCGCAATCCCTGGTTCGAGTCGGTCGCCGAGGCCCAGCGCCGCGCCAAGAAGAAGCTGCCCCGGAGCGTGTACATGGCGCTGGTGGCCGGCAGCGAGCAGGGCGTGACGATCGACGACAACACCGCGGCGTTCGCCGAGCTGGGCCCCAAGCCGCACGTGATCGGCGCCAAGGCCGAGCGCGACATGGCCACCTCCGTGATGGGGCAGCCCATCAGCATGCCGGTGATGATCTCGCCGACCGGCGTCCAGGCCGTGACGCCCGACGGGGAGGTCGACGTGGCCCGCGCCGCCGCCGCCCGCGGGACAGCCATGGGCCTGAGCTCCTTCGCGTCCAAGCCCATCGAGGAGGTCATCGCGGCCAACCCACAGACCTTCTTCCAGGTGTACTGGCTGGGCGGCAAGGAGAGGGTCCTCGAGCGTCTTGAGCGGGCGAAGGCCGCCGGGGCCGCCGGTGTCATCCTCACCACCGACTGGTCGTTCTCCATGGGTCGCGACTGGGGCAGCCCGTCCATCCCGGAGAAGCTCGACGCCAAGGCCATGCTCACGCTGGCGCCCGAGATCGTCGTCCGCCCGCGCTGGGCCGCCCAGTGGGCCCGGGACGTGGTGGTCAACAAGCGGTTCCCCGATCTCACCACGCCCAACCTCGTGGCCCAGGGCGAGATGGGCCCCACGTTCTTCGGCGCCTACGGCGAGTGGATGGGCACCCCGCCGGCCACGTGGGAGGACATCGCCTGGGTGGTGGAGAACTTCGACGGGCCCGTGATGCTCAAGGGGATCACCCGGATCGACGACGCCAGGCGCGCGGTCGACGCCGGCGTCACCGCGATCTCGGTCTCCAACCACGGAGGCAACAACCTCGACGGCACCCCGGCGTCCATCCGGTGCCTCGCCCCGATCGTCGACGCCGTCGACGGGCAGGTCGAGGTGCTTCTGGACGGCGGCATCCGCCGCGGCTCCGACGTGGCCAAGGCGCTCGCGCTCGGTGCCCGCGCCGTGATGATCGGCCGCGCCTACCTCTGGGGCCTGGGTGCCAACGGCCAGGCCGGGGTCGAGAACGTCCTCGACATCCTGCGCTCGGGCCTGGACTCCAGCCTCATCGGGCTGAGCAAGTCGTCGATCTCCGAGCTCAGCCGCGAGGACTACGTGATCCCCGACGACTTCATGCGCCGACTGGGCGAGTGATCGCCCCGGCGACACCTCCGCACCATCCATCGCTACACCCGTAAAGAGAAGAGTCCTCCCATGGGAGATTTCGACGGCAAGGTCGTCTACATCACCGGCGTCGCCCGCGGGCAGGGTCGCAAGCACGCGATCCGCTTCGCCCGCGAGGGCGCCAGGATCATCGGCCTGGACCTGTGCGCCTCGCCGTCGGAGTACGTCAAGTACCCCACCACGACCCCGGAGGACCTGGCGGAGACCATCGAGAAGGTCGAGGCCGAGGGCGGGGAGATCCTCGCCGAGGTCGGCGACGTCCGCGACCTGGCGTTCCAGCAGGACCTCGTCACCCGGGGCGTCGAGCGCTTCGGCGGCCGCCTCGACGTGGTGATCGCCAACGCCGGGATCTGCAACTGGGGCAAGGTCTGGGAGCTCGACGAGCAGCAGTGGCAGGACACGATCGACATCAACCTCACCGGCTACTGGAAGACGCTCAGGGCCACCATCCCGCACATGCTCGCCGCGGGCAACGGCGGCTCGATCGTCCTGGTGAGCTCGGTCGCCGGGCTCAAGGCCATGCCGGTCCAGTCCCCGTACTCCGCGTCCAAGTACGGGGTGGTCGGGCTGGCCCAGACCGCGGCCAAGGAGCTCGGCGAGCACGGCATCCGCGTCAACACCATCCACCCCTACGGCGTCCTCACGCCGATGGGTGCCGACGACCCGGCCGCCCACGACGTGTTCAGCAACATGCCGCAGTTCCTGCCGCACTTCACGCCCATCCTCGGCATGGGCATGGCGACGACCGACGACATCTCCGACTCGGTGATGTTCCTGGCCTCGGACGCCTCGCGGACCATCACGGCGTCGACCTTCACCGTCGACATGGGCGCGATCAAGGTCTAGTCATCCCTACCGAGCCCGGCGGTTCCCCCGTGGCCGTGCTTCCGCTCGGCGCCACCGAGCAACACGGGCCGCACCTGCCGGTGGAGACCGACACGCTCCTGGCCACGGCCACGGCGCGCGCGGTCGCCGCCGCGGGCGGCCCGGCCGGTGACCACGCCACGCTGCTGCCCGCCCTCGGGTTCGGCGCGAGCGGGGAGCACCAGACGTTCCCCGGGACCGTGTCGATGGGCACCGACGCGCTCGCCGGGGCGGTCCTCGAACTCGGCCGGTCGGTGTCCACGTGGGCGGACCGGCTGCTGGTGGTCAACGGGCACGGCGGCAACGTGGACGCGCTGCGCCGGGCGGTGTCCCGCCTGCGGTACGAGGGCCGCGACGCCGCGTGGCTGCCCTGCCGCACCTCGGAGGACCCCACCGACACCCACGCGGGTCACGCCGAGACCTCGCTGATGCTGCACCTGCACCCCGGGCTCGTCCGGATGGATCGGGCCGCCCGGGGGTGCACGCGGCCGCTGGGGGAGATCCTCCCGGCCCTGCGGGCGGGCGGGGTCGCCGCGGTGAGCGCCTCGGGGGTCCTCGGCGACCCGACCACCGCCACGGAAGCGGACGGTCGCCGGCTGTGGGAGCTGCTCCTGGCCGACGCCCGCGGCCGGGTCACGCGCTGGCAGCCGGGCGAGGCGGACGGGATGCTCCGGTGAGCGCCGCCCCGTCGCCGCCGGCCCGGGTCGTCCTGGACCGTCGCACCCGGGTGCTCCGCCGCGGCGGCGTGGTGCGCGTGCTCGGGGGCGATCCGGTCACCCTGGTCACCCCCACCCCGTCCGTGGCCGGGCTCCTGCGCGGCCAGGTCCTCACCTGCGACACCCCCGCCGCCGCGGCGCTCGCCCGGGCGCTCACCGACCGCGGGATGGCGCACCCGGACGCGACCCGCCCGGACCCAGCCCACCCCGCCCGGGCGCTCGGCGAGGTCGCCGTGGTGATCCCCGTCCGGGACGATCTGGCCGGGCTCGCCGCCCTCGTGCACGCCCTCGCACCCGATCTCGCCGGAGGCGCCCGGCTCGTCGTCGTCGACGACGGCTCAGCCGTCCCGCTCGCCGTCCCGCCGTCACCCGCCGGCGAGCGGACCGTGATCCTGCGCCACGAGACGTCGCGCGGCCCGGCGGCCGCGCGCAACGCCGGCACGGCCGCGGCGGTCGCGGCCGGGGCGCGGGTCGTGGTCTACCTCGACGCCGACGTGATCCCGCTGCCCGGCTGGCTCGGCCCGCTCCTCGCGCACCTCGACGACCAGCTGGTTGCGGCGGTCGCCCCGAGGATCGTCGCCGCCGAGCCGGGCCGGTTCTGGGTGCGCGGATACGAGACGGCCCGGTCGGCCCTCGACATGGGCCCCGGGCCCGCGCGGGTGCGGCCGCGCACCCGCGTCGCGTACGTCCCCAGCGCGGCGCTCGCGGTGAGCCCGCACCGCCTTCCCCCGGTCCCGGACGGTGCGGGTCAGGGGCCGTTCGACGAGCGCATGCACGTGGCGGAGGACGTGGACCTGTGCTGGCGGACCGACCGGGCGGGCGGGCGCATCCGCTACGAGCCCGCCTCCCGCGTCGCGCACCGGCACCGCACCGCGGTCGTCCCGCTCCTCACCCGCCGCGCGTTCTACGGCACCGGCGCGGCCCCGCTCGCCGACCGGCACGGCGCCGCCGTCGCGCCCGCCGTCGCCGCCCCGTGGTCGCTGGCCGTGGCCGCGGGCGTGTGGAGCGGGACGCCGCTCGGGCTGGCGGTGGCGGTCGCCGCGGCGGCGCGGGCGTGGTCGCGGACCCGCGCGCTCACCGGCGACGGCCGGGCGGCCGCGGAGCTCGTCCGGCGGGGGGTCGGGGCCTCGATCCGGCAGCTCCCCGAGGCGCTGCTCCGCCCGTACTGGCCCGCGACGGCGGCGGTGCTCGTGGCGACCGCGCCGTCCGGGTCCCGCCCCGCCCGCGCGCTGCGGCGCCGGGTCGCCGCCGCGGCCCTCGCCGAGGGGGTGTGGCACTGGTGGTCCGCCCGCGACCCGGGCCGGCTGCCGGTCGACGATCCGCTCGGGCACGTGGTGCTGCACCGGCTGGACGACCTCGCCTACGGGGTCGGGGTGTGGCGCTCGGCGTGGGCGGCGCGGTCGGTGGCCGCGCTCCGGCCGGAGTTCAGGCGGTGACCGCGTGACGACGGGCTCCCGGGCCGGCGTCCGCGCCGACGTCGTGGTGGTGGGCGCGGGACCGGCCGGGTGTGTGATGGCGCGTCGCCTGGCGGAGGCCGGCGCGGACGTGGTGCTGGTCGAGGCGGGCGCGGAGCGGGCATCCCCGCGCGCCGGACTGCTCGACGTGGGGCCGGACTCCCGGGTCGTCACCCGGTACCGCGCCACGCTCGGCCGCGCGGGGCTCGAGCTGCCCCGGGGCCGCACCCTCGGCGGATCCGGCGCGGGCCGCGGCGGGGGACCCTCCCCCCGCCGCCCCGGGGGCCGCCCCGGGGGGGGGGCGGCAACGCGCCCCCGCGGGGGGGCGGGACGGGAATCCGCGTGGCGCCGCCCGGTTCGCTTCCAGGCTCGCGCCGCGGCGCCCGGCTTGGCCGCGCTCCGCGCCGCGCTTGGTCGCGTGGCGCGCGGCAAAGTCGG
>NZ_CALMYY010000130.1 GCF_937873725.1 uncultured Dietzia sp. | reverse complement strand
ACGGAATCGCAGACGATCTCGGCCACCGAGTTACACCACTTTATGGGGCACTACTGTCCGCGCTACACCGCCACCTTCACCCTTGCCGCCATCGACGGCTGGCTAACCTGACGTTCGCAGCAGTCCCTAGGTGGTCACACCCGCGTAGAGTCCGTCCCACGCCTGCCTGCGTTCCGATCGGGCTTGCTCGTGAGGTGCCATCCGTCGCAGTACTGACAGTGGTACGAGCGATCTACCCGGAGGGTGCAGGTCTGCCCCTGCAGCTCAGCTCGACCACGTAGCCGCCGCGCCACCGTCAGTGCCTGGGTGGCGTCGTTACGCTGGTTGTACCTGACCTTTGCCACCTGCGGACAGCTGGGAAACCGCCCCTTCGGTGCTCCCCGCCGCCGTCGCGTCTGCCGAGCCATGACGCTGCTCCCTCCCGTGTGTCTGTCTTCCTGACGGGCCTCAGTTTTCGCGACAGAGTCCCCTGGGGCACCTCCCGCTCGGGAGGTGACCCAGATCGCTCATTCCTCCTCGTGACCGGTGGCGGTCCGGGACCGGCAGGGGCCATTCCCGTCGGCGAGACCAGGCGATTCGTTCGACAGGGCATTCGACAACAAGGCCCCAGCGACAGGGCCCGCGTCCCTCCCCCCGGACTTGTCGTCACCGGGGGACCCTTCGACCCGGACCGCGACGACGAATCGGGGAGCATCTACTGGGGCAAAGGCGACGATCGTCGCGTCATAGGCATTGTCCGGCCCCTGGGCGGTGCCCGTCTTGGCCCCGGCCCCCCCAGGCACGTGCGCCATCCCGTCCACTCGCCCCTCAGCGACCGACCTGACCATGGCCGACCGTAGCTGTGCCCCGACGTCCGGCGGGAGTGGATTCATCGACCGGCTGGCGGGCATGTCCTCGAATACCTCTCCGTGACACCGTCCGCGCAGGATTCTCGGGTCGGCAACCTCCGCTCCTCCGGCGACGTGCGCACCAAGGACGGCAAGTGCCAGCGGCGTCGCCCGAACCCCTTGCTGTCCGAACCCACTTCGAGCCACCGCATCAGGATCCAGGGCGCCCGGCCCCAGCGTGATCGGCTCCGTCGTGAGATTCCCGGAGCGATCAGGTACCGAGCTCACGCGGGATGCCATCTCCCTGAGAGCGAGTTCTCCCGTCCGGATCGCGATCTCGGCGAACGCAGTGTTCGCCGAGGCCGAGAGCGCACTCTCCATTGATCCCCCACCAAGCGTGCCGTCGGCGTTGCGGATCACCTGATGACCGCCAGGAGCCTGGTAGCCCGTCGACATCGGGGTGTCGGTGGGAACTCCGGCCTCCAGGGCCGCCGCCGCCGTCACCACCTTGAAAACCGATCCCGGGGCGGTCGCGTGAGTCTGGAATGCAGGGCCGTTCAAAGTGCGCGGGTCGACCTCGCCGCGGACGGCTTCAGACGCCTGCCCGGCGAGAGCGGCCTCGATCGCCCGCGCAGGATCCACTGCGGACGTGCTGTACGCAGCGAGAACACCACCGGAGACGAGGTCGAGGAGTACTGCATCCCCGACCTGCCCCTCAAGCAGGTCCCGCGCCTGAGTCTGAGCCCCACTGCTCAACGACGTCACGAGCCCGGGCGGAGCACAGTGCTTGCCAATGGCAGACTGCCACCACGTGTTCTCGCAGCTCATGAGGCCCCGGTACCGTTCTTCGACGCCGCGCCCGGCTCCGACGGCGGTGAAGCCCACGACATCGCCGAAGAGAGAGCCCTGGGGATAGTCACGCCCGTCACCTGCGGCGTTTGTCCTGGCGAGGACGGTCCCGTCGAAGGCGACCACAGCGCCCCGCCGCAGGGCCCAGTCCTTGGGAATGTTGGAGCCGGGTTCCACCCGAGGCTGTACTCCGGACACGACGACCAGGACCGCCACGCCGAGAAGCGCGGCGGCAGCCTCCATCCGCGGAGCCCGGAAATGCGTCGCCGGGTTCGGATCCCGAGTCACGGTCCCACTACCGCCAAGGCTGAGGACTACTGCGATGGTCGCCCATAAGCCGACCATTCCGGACATGCCTGTGCTCAGGAACGGCACCACCATGCCGGTCAGCGGCACATATCCGAGCGTGGCCGCGAAGGTCCACACGACCTGTGTCAGCACGAGAAGGGTCAGCGCCGTGGCCACGCTGCGAGCAACATCACCGTGACATTGGTCAACGGCGCGCCACAATGCCCGGATGATGACGGCGAAGAGCGCCAAGAGCACGACGAGGAAGAGCACTCCACGGGAGTGTCCGATAGCGGTCAGGACGAAATCGGACTCCTGTGCGAAGAACACTGTGGGACTCGCATCCGCGTCGACGCCGACGCCGAGCAGGCCGCCCTCGGCGATCGAAGCGAGACCACGACCGAGGTTCGTGACGTTGCCCTCACTCGTGATCGGAAAGAGCATGTCGCGGATTCGTCCACGGAAGGTGGTCGACACCAGTGAGCCGACCCCGAAGAGCACAACGATCGCGAGCGCCGAGGCGACCTTCACCAGCCTCGAGGTTCGGACCGCGAAGAGGAGGAAGACCGTCGTGAGGGAGATGAAGAGCAGGGGTCCGAGGTCGGCGTTGACGACGAACATGACGGCGGCGAAAGCGAGAAAGCCTGCGACCTTCGCCAGAGCGCGCGCCCCACTGCGCGCGTGCCGCCGCAGCGCGCTGGACTCCTGCGCGACGACGATCGCGACGATCGCGACGATGAGCGGACGCACGAACTCACCCGGCTGAACAACCAGGCCGAGCAGCCTCAGGTTCACATTCACCTGCCCTCCCCCTGCCACGTCGACCGGCGCGGAGAAGGGTGGCACTCGCGTCAAGGCCAATGACACGGCTGCGAAGACGGTCAGGGCGATCAGCCCGGAGACCGGAAATGCCTCGACCAATCCCCGTCCTCGGGCGGCACGCACGACCAACGCAACCACGACGAATCCGGCCAGGCCCAGTAATCCGCCGAAGGCGAATTCCGAGCCCTCCCCGCCGGCCTCCTGGAACGTTGCGACACCCACGGCGGTCAGCAGTGTGGCTGCCGTCACCGCAGGAACGGCGAACCGGGAACCGGTCGCCAGTCGCGCACACACAGCAGAGGCGGGGACGGCCGCCGCGGCGAGCAGTGCCCAAGTCCAGGTCTGGGTGTGGCTCAAGCCAAGGGCACTCATCGTGGTCCCGACGAGCACCGCGGCAGCGAGCGCGGCGAGCACTGTCGCGGAATCGATTCGACCTCGATCATCCATGAAGACTCCGTTCCCGGTGCTGATAGTGGCCTGACCTGGGTTCCCGTGGCTCCACCGGCCTATGAGGAAACAACGCGGAGCTCAACCTCGCCCAGGCCGATGGTTCCCCCCGGTGCAACCACGTCGCGAAGCATCAACGGCACGCCATCGACGAACACCGCCTCTTCGGAGGACTCGGAGAGCACCTGCACCAGCCCACCGTCGAGAGGCAGCAGGCGAACATGTCGTGGAGCCAGCCGCACATCGCGCAGGCGAATCGCACAGCCCTCCGCCGAGCCGACGGTGGCCGGGCCTGACACGGCGAACCGGCCGAGCGGCTTTCCGGAGCTGTCCCTGGCATCGAGGTGGACGAGTGGGGCCGACCCCCGCGTCGACCGGTCAGGGTCTCCAGTCGGCTCCGCGGAACGCTTCCCGACTGCCTGGTACAGCCCCACCGCCGACGCCGCGAGTGTGCTCAACACCGCCAGCTCAGCGATCATGAGTGGCCCCGAGCCGTCTGGTCGTGGCAGATGACCTCGATCACGGTGTCTGGGCCGAGGGAAACTGTGATTTCGTCTCCGACCCGAGCGAGGAAGGACTTCACGGCGAAGCCGTTCACCCAGGTCCCATTTGTCGACGGAGCACCCTCCGGGCTACCGTCCTCGATCTGCAGATCGAGCTCCGTGGCGTACACGCTGGCATGAACACCGGACACGTAAGGGTCGTCGAGTACGACGTCGTTGTCCCCGTCTGCACCGAGGTGGTACCAGCGGTCAGTGTAGAGCTGCACAGTCTTGCCGTCGGCGATGCTGAGGACCCACGGGGACGCCACCGGCACGTTCTCGATTCGTTCAGCACCGCTGTCGGACTCGACCTGCTCAAGGTTGATTCCGAGAGGCTCCGCGACACTTGTTCCCGGCCTGAGCATGTCCAAGGGGTTGTCGAACCTGACTCCGATGGAGACCGGTTCCGTCTGACCCTGATCGAGCACCAGGCGAACCCGCACCGCGGCGTGAGGCCAGCCGTTGAAACGGGCGCGATCGGCGGCACCGCGTGCGATCGCCGACTCGATCTCTTCCCGGTACCGGCCGACCGCCTGAAACTGTTCGGTGTTGACGGAGACGGTCAGCTGGTCGGGCATGTCCTTGAGCCCATCCGGGCGGACGATGGCACTCTTCTCGAGCGTGCGCACCGCCTTCTCGATCAACGTCGCGGAGCCGAGGGGTCGCAACAGGCCCGACCTCACGAGTCCGAGCCGCGACCACGACCGCACCGAGGCCCCCACGTTGTGCGACGTGTGGGCCTTCCTGGATGCAGATCCACGACGGGAACGCAACGACTTCAAACTTTGCCGAATCGTCCTGAACAGAATCGCGACGACGACAACGACCGCGACGACCATCCAGACCACATCAGGACTCATGAGGGACCTTCCGACGGAGTTCTTCTGACGCTGTCAGCGTGAACCACGGTCGGACTCGTGTGAACTCCCGAGCGGGAGCATCCCCGATAGTCGAGATATCCGGAACCGGTCGAACAGCGCCTCACGAACCGGCAGCTGACGAAGGTGCTTTCAAGTGGGCCACACAACGCGACGGCCTCGTCGGAGGACCTCGGCTGCTCAAACGCATCTGACGGCGGCTCGCCGCCGCCCGGCGACCGTCGAGGTGAGCCCACAGCTCTTCGCTGGCTCCCCGGAGAGCAGTCGTGAAGTTCGATAGGTTTCCCATTCACGACGATCGGAACCGCGCCGAACCCGGCCTAGGCACCTTGCCCCTGAGCCAGCACCCACGCTCCGACGACACCCGGCCTCGCGGAACGGCCCGAGCATGACGCCCGGCGTCTCCAGGTAGTCGGGCATCCTACGCAGCTCGCCCCCGACAACGTCGAGATCCTGTCCGCCCGCGTGCGCGATGCCGCTGGACAGGACGATGGAACGGAGTTGGAACACCTGACTCGCCCGGACAAGGAAGTTCCCCAGTCGGTCGCCGTACTGTCTCCAACCGTCGGCCTCACCCCGCTCGGCGATGAGGACGTCGAGCCTCCGGGTTGCCAGCGCCCGCCACATCTCCCGGTGCTCCGCGCCGGTGTCGAGGCGCCATTCGCCGAGATCCCGGTTCTCGCCGGAGCAGGGCGCGAGGAGCTGGCCTCCACTGTCCGTCATGCCGCTCCGCACGGACGTCCCGAGCGCCACCGCGAGTGCCCGTGGGGAACCAGTTGGTAACCCCGAGGGCCGTCGCGTGGACGGTGCCGTCGTTCACCACGACCACCGGGCACCACAGTGCCTCGGACAACTCGGCTCCGAGCGGCCCCTCCGGCCACCGACACCCCCACCGCGGACGGTCGACCCACCACCCCGCGCACGGTGGTGACGAGGCGCCCCGCTCGCGGAAGGCGATTGCTTCAAGTGAGAGATCCGCAGCCTCCCGCCCGGTGGCGATCCGTCTCGAGCTTCCACCCACGTCCACCACGACCACCCTCAGGAACTCACCCCTACCCCAACAACCCCCGCAGGTCCTCCGCCGTGAGTGCGGTGGAGAAGTGCTCGCCGTCGTCGAGGACGGAGGAGAAGAGCTCGGCCTTGCGCCGCTGGAGTTCCACGACGCGCTCCTCGATGGTGTCGCGGGCGACCATCCGGTAGACCATCACGGGCCGGGTCTGGCCGATGCGGTGGGCACGGTCGACGGCCTGGGCCTCCGTGGCGGGGTTCCACCAGGGGTCCAGCAGGAAGACGTAGTCGGCGCCGACGAGGTTGAGGCCGACGCCGCCTGCCTTGAGGCTGAGGCAGAACACCTGCGCGCCGCCCTCGGTGAACTCGCCGACGGCGCCGGCGCGGTCGATCGTGCCCCCGTCGAGGTGGGCCACGGTGATCCCCTCGTCGCGCAGCCGCTCCACGACGGTGTCGAGGTAGGTGGTGAACTGGCTGAACACCAGCGCACGATGCCCCTCCGCCACGACCTCCTTGAGGGACGAGATCAGCTCGTCGGTCTTGGCGGAGGAGATGCTCTCATGCGCGGGGTCGACGATCGCGGGGTCCAGGCACAGTCGGCGCAACACGGTGAGCCCGGCGAGGATCGTGATGCGGTTGGCGTCGAAGTCGTCGAGGAGCTTGAGCAGCGCCGCCCGCTGGCGCGCGAGCTCGCGCTCGTACACCCGCCGGTGCGCGGCCGAGAGTTCCACCTCCACCACGGCGTCGGTCCGCGGCGGAAGCTCGCCGGCGACGATTTCCTTGCGGCGGCGCAGCAGGAACGGCCGCAGGCGCCGCCGGAGCCTGCGAAGCGCCTCGGCGTCGCCGTGTTTCTCGATGGGCGCGCGGTAGAGGGTGCGGAACTCGCGGGCGTCGGGCAGGACCCCGCGGCAGGCGAGCGCGGACACGGCCCACAGCTCGGTGAGGTTGTTCTCCATGGGGGTTCCGGTGACAGCGAGGAGGAACTCGGCCCGCAACCCGGCCAGGGCGGCGAAAAGCTTGGACGCCGGGTTCTTGGCCTGCTGGGCCTCGTCGAGGATCACGCCGGCCCACCGCACTCCGGCGTACGCCTCGGCGTCGAGCCGCAGGACGGCCGCGGAGGTCACCACGATGTCGTGGGCGGCCGCGTCCTCGGCCACGGTGGTGCCGGCCTTGGCCTCGGTGACCGGCCTCCTCGACACCCGTAACGACGGCACGAAGCGCCGAGCCTCGGACTCCCAGTTGGGGACGACAGACGACGGCGCCACCACGAGGAATGGCCCGGGCGCGGCGGCACCCTCGGAAGCGCCGCCTGCACGAACACCGGCACCGTCGCCACCGGCCGTCTCGTGC
Organism: uncultured Dietzia sp.; assembly: GCF_937873725.1. Taxonomy (GTDB): domain Bacteria; phylum Actinomycetota; class Actinomycetes; order Mycobacteriales; family Mycobacteriaceae; genus Dietzia. The sequence continues at coordinate 16,575 of NZ_CALMYY010000130.1, read as the reverse complement.
ACGTGCGCTATCAGTGCGAGCGACTGGAGGGTCTTGCCGAGCCCCATGTCGTCGGCCAGGATCCCGCCGACCCGGTGCCGCCACAACAGTGCCAGCCAGTCGAGCCCCTCCTTCTGGTACGGCCGCAGCTCGGCCCGGAGCGCGGCCGGCACGGGGACGGGCGCGGGGGTGTCCGAGGCCAGGTCGAGCAGCGCGCGGGCCCGACCGGTGGGTGGGGCGAGGTCGTCGGCCAGCGCGGCGAGGTCGGCGAGCATCCCCGACTGGCCGAGGCCCACGCGGAACTCGCCGTCGTCGTCCGGCAGCGTCCCCAGCCGCTCGACGGTGGCCTGCAGCGCCTCCTCCAGCAGCTCCCGGAGCTCGCCGAAGCGCTCGAGGTCCACCGTCACCAGGACGCCGTCGGTGGTGAGGAACTCCTCCTGACCCCTGACCACCGCCCGGAAGAGCTCCGCGAACGGCACGGGCCTGTCCTCGACGGTCACCGTGACTGACAGCCCGAGCCAATCGATCCCGGACCGTTCCTCGTCCTCGGCCGCCACGTGCACGCGAGGCCCCTCGGTGGCGCGCCGGACCTCCGCGACGCCCTCGAGCACGTCCACTCGGACGCCCTCCATCGCCCGGAGTTCGGGGACGCCGTCGACGAGTAACAGCGCAGCCTCGAGTCCGTCGATCCGCACCGGCGCGGACGACAGGGCCCACGCCCACTCCGACCTCTCGACCCGCTCGAGCGCCGCGGCGAGGTCCGGCTCGATTTCTGTAGAGGCGAACTCGTCAAGACCGAAGCGCTGCTCGACCTCCGAACCGTCGGACAGCCTCAGCACCACGACGCGGTGCCACTCGGCCAACAGATCCGGCCCGGGCTCGGAGTCCCCGCGCCCGTCGGCGCCACCCCGGAACGGCCGGATCGTGAGGCCCAGCTCCACCCGGTCGAACCGGGGCAACTCCAGCCGGCCGACGCGGTCCACCACGGGGACCGTCTCGGCGAGCTGTGGCAGGTACCCGCCACAGAACTCGGGCACCTCCGCCTCCGGCACGGTGATCTCGCGCCACGCGCGTAGGCCGCGGACCACGTCGGGGTCCATCCGCCCGACCGGGCTGAGCTCCAGTACGCGCCCGATCACCACGGCCGCGAGGTCCCCGTTCTGCCCCACCAGTGCACCCTGTGCGGGAGGGTCGGCCTCGTCGTCGACCCCCCGTTCCCCGTCCTCGTCCGCGATCACCTCGGCGGCTGCGGTGACCACCACCTCCCGCCCGTCGGGGCTCCACGCGGTAAGTCCGGCGCGGCGCGGCGCGCCGGGCCGGACCTCGGTCAGAGTGTCGCCGGGAACGATCTCGATCTCCGCCTCCGCGGCGGCGGCGAAAAGTGGCCAGAGGGCGGGCACCTCGGCGTCGCACAGGTCGAGCCACACGCGGGCCTGTCGGCGGCTCCGGGCCAGGGCGTCGACTGCGCGCAGCCAGCCGACCTGCGCCGGGGAGAGGTCGCCGGCGTAGCCGTAGCGCAGGCGGTCCCATTCCAGGCCCGCGGACTTCCACCGACCGCCGCGGGCGGGGACGACGATCCGCGCGCGCAGCCGGTTCCCCAGGCCGGGCCGGAGTCCGCCGGACCAGCCGTCGCGCACCTCGTCGTCGGCCACCACGGTGAGCTGCAGTCCCACGACCGGGGACTCCCGACGCGCGCGGCGGGCGGTGAGCGCGTGCACCGCGTCCTCCGCCACCCGGCGCCAGTCCGGCGGCGCGTCGTGGGCCGCGGCGGTGTCGACGAGCAACATCACCGCTGCGGCGTGCTTGCAGCGCATCCGCACGGGGCACGTGCACGCGGAGAACGTCGGCCGCGAGGCTCCGTCCGACTCCGGGATCGAGAGGGTGACGGTGGTCGAGTACCACTCGTTCCCGCTGCCCTCGACCCTCGCGGTGAGGCGCCTGGCCTCCGGGTCCAGTGCGAGGTCCCGCACCTTGCCGGGACGAACGTACGGCCGCGCGCGCCCCAGCGCCGCTGAACCCACGAACGCCTCGATCTCGGGCTCGGGGATCCACGTTCGTCTGGACACGGGGACACCGTAGGCGACCGGTCGGACATCGCGGCGCCCGAGCCGCCGACCAGGCATGTCGGTCACTGCGGGCGCTCGGGGCGCTCGGGGAGCTTCCACTTGGCCGGGAGGTCCGGATCGCCCAGGAGGGCGAGCGGGCCGAGCGCCCGGAGGAGAAGACCGAGCTCCTCCCCGATCTCCGCCTCGGAGTCGGCGTAGAGGGGGAAGGGCCCGCTGCCGACCATCGCCCAGCGTGCGACCCGTTCGGTGTGACGAAGTCTGGTGGCGTCGCGGCCGACGCGCTGTAGACGCCGATTGAGCTCTCGGCGCTCCCGGTCGGTGAGAGCGTCCCTCTGGTCCATCGTGTGGTTCCTCTCTGCAGTGCTGCATCGCCGCGACAGGCGACGACGCCCTCCCTGCGGACACACGAGTGCCCGGAGGAGGCGTCAGAGTGAAACTCCGGTAGAGCTACCGGGACGAATGAAGCTACCCGAGGAGGAGGCGCCGCACAAGGGCCGTGAAGGACTTAGCAGCTGTCGTACCCCGGCGCTACGGTGTGGACTCCACCCGCCACCAGGAGGAACCATGTCCGACCACGCCCACGCCCCCATCCGCCACGGCGAGATCCTCCTGATGCCCTGCGGGGAGCCGGACGCGGCCTCCGTCACGGCGGTCGAGCGCGACTCCGCGCCCGTCGTCGGTCACTCCGAGACCGGGCACCACCACGTGCTCGAGTGCCCCGTCCCGGTCGAGGTGATCCATGCCGACGGCACCTACGTCCGCCTGTCCGAGCCCGGCACCCTGGTCCAGCTCAAGGAGACCGACCGTCACCGCGACCTGCCCGTCCCCGCGGGCCTGTACTCGGTCCTCACCAAGTCCCAGTACGACCCCTTCGCCGGCGAGCGCCGCGCCGTGATCGACTGACGTGTCCGGGACCGATGACACCCCCCGGTTCGGCGCGGGCCTCCACACGGGCTCCGACACGGTCTCCGAGTCGGCCGTTTTCGCCCGGGCCCTGGATACGCTGCGCGAGTCGGGGATGCTGACTCACGACGAGACGCCCCTCCCCGGCCCGGTCTCGTACCGGGATGACATGCCGGACGGGTGGGCGGACCCACCGCGCCGGGTGATCGAGCGGACGGACGCCCTCGACTTCTCCGACGTGCACTGGGACGAGGGGGCGGTGATCGCCCGCGTCCGGGAGATCGCAGCGCTCGCCAAGATCCCCTGCGCCGAGGTCCGCGTCGTGCCCTCCCCCGCCGCGATGGGCGAGCTCGCGGACGCCCCGGGGTACCTGCACGCCTCCGCGGGGCCGGACCTCGCGCTCTCCCCGTGGAACCCCCACTTCGGTCGGCTCACCCGAGTCCTGAACGTGGACCGGTGGGCGGACGCTTTCGAGCGCGCGACCCCCGTCGGCGTCCGCGAGTCCCCGCGGCAGCGGTACGGCCGGGGCCTGCTGGTCCGTGCCGACGCGGACACGTTCCTCGGTGTGGCCGCGGAGGGACGAGAAGCCTCCCGCTTCTCCGTGTGCACCCTCGTGATCGGTTACGTGGGGATGATGTTCGAGTTCGGCGCGCCCATCTCGTCCGCGGACTGGTCACCCCACCGCGAGACCGGCGAGGAGTTCGGTGTCGAACTCCGCCTCGGCGAGGCGCTCACGGACGCGTTCTGCGCGGGGTTGGGATACCTGGCCCCGGCCGGTGAGGACATCCTGGTCTGCCGCCGACCCGCGGTCCGGTTCCTGGACCAGCCGGACGAGTTCGGCGCGACAACGCTCTTCCACCACGAGTCGGGACCGGCGATCGAGTTCACGGACGGCACGGGACTGCACTTCCTCGGCGGCGGCGAACTCGCCGAGTGGTTCTTCTCGGCCGTGGTGGAAGGCGCCCTCACCATGAGGTATGTCCGTCAGATCCGGCAGCCGGACCTCCGGCTCGCCGCCTACTCGGCCATGCCCCCGGCCGCGCGGCTCGACGGGCTCCGGACCGACCTGGTCGACGTGGGGACCAAGGGCACACGCCTCCACCTGATCCACGACCATCCCGACCTCGACGGCCCCACCTGGTTCATGGTGATGACCGACCCGTCGACGGGACGCGAGTACGGCGAGTTCGTGCCGCCCGAGATCGGCGAACTCCGCTCGGCGGACGCCGCGCAGGCCGCGGCGTGGGGGATCAGTGAGTCGGACTACCGCCGGATGAGCCTGGAGGGGTGACGACGATGTCGCCCTTCTCCTCGACGCCGCCCGGCGAGTCCGACGCCGGTGGTGCCGACCAGGCCGCCGGACCGATCTCGCTCTCGGATGCCCTCGACAGCCTGCGCTTGTCCGTCGCCCTGCTCTCCGGACCGCCGGAGTCCCCCGGCCCCACGCGCGACCCGAATCCGCGCGACCTGACCGGGCTGGCCGACCTGTCCGTCCTGCCCGAGTCGTTCCCCAACGACGTCCTCGACCGCACCGACTCGGCGGGGCTGACGGACGTGGAGTGGGACGTGCCCCGCGTGCGGGAGCTCGTCGGCCGGATCGCGGAGATCGCCCGGATCCCCTGTTCCGAGATCCGAGAGGTCGGAAGCCCACACGAGCTCGACGACACCCCTGATCCCGACGAGCAGGGCGATCCGTGGGTGCGCTACTCGCCGCTGCGAGACCGGTGGGGTCGTCACTTCGGCGCGCTCACCGATCCGTGGGGTCAGCGCTACGGGTGGCAGGCCCTCGAGTTCGATCCGCCCCTCGACACCGCGGGGTCCGACTCCGAGCCCGATGCCGCTCCCGATACCGCGCCGCGGCGAGGCCTGACCCTGTGGGCGACCGCGGAGGCGGAGCGCGAGGGCCCGAGGTCGGCGCCGATAGAGCCGATCGCGCGGTGTTCGGTCGGGCGCCTCGTCCTCGGGTGGGTGGGATTCATGGTCGAGCACGGCGCGCGCGGCGACGCCCCGCACTGGCGTCCCTCCGAGGACGTGCGTCGGGAATTCGCCGTCGAACTCCGGGTCGGCCCGTTGCTCGTCGAGGCGTTCTGCGCGGGACTGGGCTACCTGTGTCCGGTCGAGGGCTCGATCGAGATCTCCCGGCGTCCCGCGGTCCGCTTCCGGGACCGGAGGCTCCTCGACATCGGGTTCCCGAAATACCACCACGAGTCCGGCCCCGCGATCGAGTTCGCCGACGGTTCCGGAGAGGACTTCCTGGCCGGGATCCCGGTCGACGCGTGGCTACGGCAGGCGCTCGTCGACGGCGCTCTCACCCTGCGCCACGTGCGGGGACTCGGGAGCCCAGCCCTGCGGAGGGCGGCCTATACCGTCATGCCGCCGCGCGCACTGATGGACGGGGTCGACGCCCAGCAGATCGACGTGGACCGGACGGGCGCACGCCTCTATCTCCTGCGGGACCTGCCCGACCATGACGGGCCGGTTCGATACCTCGTGACGACCGACCGGTCCACGGGCCGCGAGCAGGGAGAGTTCGTGCCGCCACCGGAGGAGTGACCGCCCGGACGTGTCACGGGCCAGTGGCTCAGGTCGCGGCCGGCATACCGGGGGCAGGCTCCGCGGCGCTGGTCTGGAACACCCGCTCGACGGCCAGCACGATCAGCACCACGACGATGCCGGCGGCCACGGCGGCCAGGACCGTCGGCCAGTCATCGCCGGGGGCGAGCACGTCGGCCCCCTCGGTCTGCCACGGCCACAGCGCGCGCAGTGACCCCAGCATGAGTCCGGCCATGGCCACCAGCGTGGGCTTGCGGAAGTCCTCGAGCAGGCGGTCGAGAACCTTGACGAACAGGGAGATCCCGACGAGCGCGCCCAGGGCGAACACGCCGAGGTAGGCGACGTCCCGGTCGTCCACTGCGCCGAGGGTCGGGGCGTAGAGCCCCATCGCCAGCAGCAGGTAGGAGCCCGACACCCCGGGCAGCACCAGGGCGCAGATCGCCACCGCAGCAGCGACGAACACCAACAGGTAGGAGGGGTCGCTGATCGACCCGCTCGGCAGTCCCGATAAGACGAACGCGAACGCGGCACCGGCGAGGAAGATCAGCCCCAGCACCCAGCCGCGGCCGCCCGGCGTGGCGCGCGCCATCCCCAGCGGCACGGCGATACTGGCGGCGACCATGCCGAGGAACAACCCCCGGGCGATCTCGGGACTGCCCTCGACGAACCCCTTCATCACGCCGGCCATGGTGAAGACCATCGCGAGCATGCCCACCGCCAGCGGCAGCAGCAGCCACCAGTCGACGTGCCGGAACGCCGCGCGGGTACGGGCCCGACGCTCGGGGCCGAGGGCTGCCGAGCGTAGACCGTCCACGACGTGCGCCCCGGAGTCCAGCAGGCGCGGATAGACGCCGGTCACCAGCGCCACCGTGCCGCCCGAGACGCCGGGGACGAGCTCGGCCATCCCGATGAGCGCGCCGCGGACGGCGTTGCCGACCATCCCCAGCGGTCCGGGCCGGCCCGGCACCGGGGTGCGTGGATCGAGATCGGCATCGGCCACCGGGTCGTGATGCACCGACTCGGAGGAGGCGGCGGGCGCGGAACGGGGGAGCTCGGCAGACATCCCTCCACCATCCCCGAGATCGGCCCCCGCGACCACTCGCCACCCGATTCGCGCCGCCGACTGTGACCAACCCGTCACCGGCCTCGCGACTAGACTCGATCACCGGAGCCGACACCGCGCGGGTCGGTACGCGGGGCCGCGCCGGCGTCGACCGCCGGACCGGAAGGGGGGCGCGCACCATGCCGATGCAGTACCCGCCACTGTCCGACGGCACCTACCGCTACGGCGATCCGCCCCGTCCCCTGCCCTCCCCGATCCCCGGGCCGGACCCCACCGGCCCCGCCGGCGCGCCCGGCCCACCCCCTCCCCCCGGCGGACCCTGCGACGGCCCACCTCCCGCGGCCGCCCCCGGGGAGAAACGCCCGGGCGGCACCGGGGTGGCGGCGGCGATCGTCGGGGGGCTGGCCCTCGTCGTCGTCGTGGTCCTGGGCCTGGCCCTGTTCGGCCCCGGCTCCGAACCCGACCGCGGCCACGACCCCGGACGCGCCTCCGACCCACTGCCGCCCCCCGCGGCACCCCCCGCCGAGCGCGCACCAGGGGCCACGTTCAGCGTGGAGGGTCGCTTCACCGTGGCGACCTCACCCGGGGAGCCGGTCTCCGGGGACGGCACCGGCTGCGACCTGCCCGTCTCCCTCTCCGACCTGGGTGAGGGCACACGCATCACCCTGTCCGAGGGCCCCTACGACGCCATCGGCAGCACACTGCTCGCCTACGACGGCGGCGACCTGTCCTCCTGCACCTTCACGTTCGGCTTCGAGGACGTCCCCTCCGGCGCCTCCTTCTACGTGGTCGAGATCCCCGGCCGGGGGCAGTTGACGTACACGGAGGACGAGCTGAGAGCGGGCGTGGACATCACCCTCGGCAGGTGATGCCCGGGCGTGGATAGGCTGACGGGAAGGGCGACGACGACGAGACGAGAGGCGCGCGTGGTGGACAGCAGCTCCGGACCGGATAACGCCGACGACCCGTTCGGCAGGTCGGAGGTGGAGGACCTGGTCCGGGACATCGATCTGGATCCGTTCCTCGGTCGGCGCGTCGACCCGTTGGCGGAGCCGCTCGCCCATCCGGTGCCTGTCGGGACCGGGACGCCGCCCCTGCTGGCGCTGCGCGACCTCCTCGCCGACCCGCGCTTCCCCGACCTGTTCGCCCGCGCCCTGCGCGCGGCCGACCCCGACTTCCGCGAGCTGTTCCCCCGCGACGCCACCGGCGTGCTGGCCGAGTTCGTCCGCGCCATGACGTGGGCCCTCGAGACCACCGAGGCCTCACGCGGTGACACCGCCGCAACGGACGAGGTGGTGGAGTTCGCCCGCCACCTCGGCGCCGACCACCGCAAGCTCGAGCTGGCCCCCCGCCATCACCAGCGCTTCGGCGAGGCGCTGGCCCACACCCTGCGCCACCTCGCCGGGCGCGGCTGGGACGACCGGCTCGCCACCACTCTCGACACCACCTACCGGGTGCTGTCGACCGCGCTACAGCAGGGTGAGGCCGCGGGTCACGGGCCAGCCCGGGTGGGTGCGACCGTGGTGGAGGTGCTGCGGCCCACCCGCGACGGGGGGGGGGTGCGGCTGATCTCGGACGTGATGATCGACTACCACCCCGGGCAGTACCTCAGCGTCCTCACCCCGTACTCCCCCGGCGTGTGGCGTCGGCTGAGCCCGTCGATCCCCGCCAACCCCGCGGGCCAGATCGAGTTCCACGTGCGCGACGTGCCCGGCGGCGCGCTCAGCGGCTCCCTCGTCCGTGGTGTGGGCGCGGGCGACCGGTGGGTCCTGGCGCGACCCCTCGGGCTGCTCGAGGTGGACCGCACCGAGCCGTTCCGCGACGTCCTCATGGTGGCGGGCGGCACCGGGATCGCACCGCTGCGCTGCCTCCTCATGGACATGATGCGGCACGGCTTCAACCCGCGGGTCCACCTGTTCTACGGGGCCCGGTTCCCCGGCGACCTCTACGACCTGCCGACGCTGGTCGACCTGGCCGCCACCGCCCCGTGGCTCACCATCCAGCCGGTCTCCGAGGAGGACACCGACCCCTGGTGGGCCGGACCCCGCCAGGGGCTGCCCCGCACCCTGCACCGCCGGCAGACCGGGACGCTGGTCGAGGCCGTGACCCGCTGGGGCTCGTGGGCCGACCGGCAGGTGCTCGTCGCCGGCTCCCCCGACATGATCCGGGCCACCGTCCGCGGGATGGTCGCCGCCGGAACCCCGCGCGAGAACATCAGCTTCGACAGGCCCTGAGCGGGTCAGAGGGCCCCGTCGCCGTTCCCGCCGCCGACCCGGTCCCCGTCCTCGTCGCCGTCCCGGTCCCCGTCATCGTCCCCCTCCCCGGGCGCAGGGTCCTGCCCGGCCGGGACGGTGGTGACGGTCTCCTCCGATGAGGTCGTGGTCGGGTCGGCGCTCGTCGGGCTCGAGGTGGAGGTCGAGCTGCTGGTGGTGGGTCGCCCACACGGCTGGAACACCCGACGGAACCGATCCGGGACCCCCAGCTGCTCGAGCTGCTCGCGGCACACGTCGGACGTCGGCTCGGCGAGGAAAACCCAGGTGTCGTCGCGCCAGGAGAGCAGCTCCAGCTCCCCGCCCTCGCGGCTGACCAGCAGGAAGCGCCCGTCGCACTCCCGGACCGACGTGCCCTCGCCCACCTCGTCGGCCACGAAGCCCGGGGAGCAGCGCTCGGCCAGACCGGGTGGGCCGGTCGTGGTGGGCGTCGTGGGGCTCGGAGTGGTCGGGCGCGGGGTCGAAGTCGGGGTGGAGGTGGTGGTCGTGGGCGCGGCCACGGGCTCGCGGCTGTCACCGCCGGACGAGACGAGCCACACGATCAGCCCGGCCACCAGCGCGATCGCCAGCAGCACGGCGACGATCACCCACGGCGTCGAATCAGGGGCCCTGCCGTCCCCACCGCGGTCGTCCCAGCCGCCGCCGTCCCATCCGCCGCCACCCGGGGGCGGGACGTCACCCGGCGGCGGGGCATAGCCGGACTGTGGCACCGGGCCGGACTGTGGGCCCGGTTCCGGGGCGGTCGCGGCCCCGGCGTCGGTCCACGCCCGGGTCGGGTCCTCGCCCTCCGGGTACTGCGACCACGCGGTCCCGCCACCTGCGGCCTCGACGGGCGGCAGGTGCTCGGTGGCCGGGTCCGCCGGGGGCATCTGCTCGGTGGGCGGGTTCACAGCCGGTGTGGGTTCGGTGGGCGCGTCATCGCCCCGGGGCCCGTCCCCCGGATCCGCGGGCCCGTCGCCTCCGCGGGACCCGCCCGGCCCGGTCACCGCCCACCCTCCGCTGCCGGGTCCTCGGTCACCCTGCCGTTGGCGAGCACCGGGATCGTCCGGCGGGTGTCGGTCACCTCGTCGTCGTCGATCTCGAACACCACCAGCCCCGCACCGGGGCCCGCCTCGGCGCGCACGGTCCCGTCCGGCCCCACCAGCATGGAATGGCCGACGCCGGTCGGGGCGCCGGGCTTGACGTCCACGCCCTCGACCTGCGGATCGGCCTGGCCCACCGCGACCAGGAAAGTGGTGGAGTCCAGAGCCCGGGCGCGGGCGAGGAGCCGCCACTGGTCCACCTTGCCGGGTCCCGACCCCCACGACGCCGCGCACAACGTCACCCGCGCGCCGGCCGCGGCGAGGGCGCGGTACTGGCCGGGGAACCGGATGTCGTAGCAGACGCTCAGCCCCACGCCGACGCCGTCGACCGTCACCACACACGTGGAGTCGCCGGGCTCCACGGTGTCGGACTCGGCGAACCCGAACGCGTCGAACAGGTGGATCTTGTCGTACCCCAGGTGCAGGTCTCCGCCTCCGTCCCCGGCGTCCCCCGTCACCAGCAGGGTGTTACGTACGCGCCCCCCGTCACCGGGGGTGAACATGCCGACGACGACGACGACGCCGTGCTCCCGCGCCACCTCGGCCACCCGGCTCGCCCACGGGCCGTCGAGGGGCTCGGCGATCTCGTCCAGTCGGCCGGCCCCGAACGCCCGCATCGTGGCCTCGGGGAACACCACGATCCGGGCCCCCTGCGCGGCGGCCCCGGCCACCGACTCGCGGACCAGCTGCAGGTTGGCGGCGGGATCGCGCCCGGACAGGATCTGGGCGGCGGCGATGCGCACGGCGTCCTCCTCTGTTGCGTGGGTTCGGTGTCGCGGGCCCGGTCTTGCTGGACTCGGTGTTGCAGGCTCGGCCTTGCCGGGCTGCGTCCCGTCGACGCTACCCGCGCCGGGCGGCCCGCACCGCTCGCGCCAGCCGGCCCGCGCGCTCCCACAGCACCCACGCGAGCAGACCCACGACGATCGAGGCGGCGAACGAGGCCCAGACGTGACCGGCGTCGCGGATCGGCGGGTAGACCAGGAAATGGGTGAGGTAGATGAACAACGACGCGGCGGCGAGCGGGGTGAGGACGCGGACCACCGGGCGGGGCAGCCGGACCGCCGGCACCCAGATCAGGGCGAGCAGGCCGGCCACGATCACCGCCTCGCGGCCCGGGTCCCCGAACCAGCCGGGAACACAGGCCAGGGCCACCGCCGACGTCGCCAGCCGGGTCCACACGGTGTGGCTGCGCGCGATCGCCCAGCCCAGGCCGAACAACCACAGCACGGCCGGCGCCGAGTACCAGACCTGCGGGCCACCCCCGAGGTCGATCACCGTGAACCGCACCAGCAGGCCCGCGGCGACCAGCGCGGCGGGCAGGACGAGGGGCAGCCGCCGATCGAGGCGGCTCACCGCGGGGACGGCCATGAGGGCGGCCACCGCCAGCAGCGCGTAGACCACCGCCTCGATGAACCACATCTGCCAGGGGTTCCACCAGCGGTCGGCCCACCACGACCTGGGGCCGAAGACATTGGTGGCCAACAGCGGTGAATACCAGTGGTAGCGGCTGGTCAGCGGGGTCACGATGAGCAACCACAGCACGGCGGGCAGGGCGATCCGCCCCGCCGTGCGCGCGATCCCGAGCGCACGGTCCCGGGCACTTTGGGAGTGCAGCCGGAACCGGGCCAGCGAGTACCCGGTGAGCGCCACCAGGACGTGGGCGCCGCCGATGATCGTGAGCGCCCGGGTGTGCGTGCCGACGATGGTGAGGATGAACAGCGCCCGCAGCACGATCGACGTGTCGACCCGCGCCCATGCCCGCCACGGCGCCCACCACCGGGACGGGGCCCTGGTCACCGTCGCGGCCAGGTGGTCCAGCTCGGCGAGCGGCCGCAGGTGCCAGTCGTCCGGCAGGCCGGGGGCGGTCTCGGCGAGGCGGGTGGAGAGCACGACGTAGGTGAGCGAGTCGCCCCCGAGGTCCACGAAGGTCGCCTCCGGTCCGGCGGCGGCGAGCTGGTCGGGGCTGAGCCCGAGCGCGTGCGCGACCATCACGGACGGCCTTGTCGCCGGGGCTCCGGCCCTGACACCCGCGCTGTCGCCCGCCCCGGCACCCGACAGGCCCGCCGCGCGATCCCGGCCCGCGACAAGCTGCCGGATCGCGGCGTGGTCGATCTTGCCCGCGGGTGTGCGGGGCGGCTCGTCCACGAGGAGCACCTCGACGGCCGACGGCGGGAGCCCCGACGCCCGGGCGGCCGCGGCGACCAGGGCCGCCGGGCCGCCGTCGTCACCGGACTCCCGGGTGACCGCCACGAGTCGGTCGGGTTCGCCCACACACCATGCCTCGATCCCGTGCCCGTCGGCGAGCAGGGCCTCGACGCGGCCGAGGTCGATCCGGTGGCCGAAGATCTTGGTCTCGCGGCCCATGCGGCCCACGATCTCCACCAGGCCGTCGTGGGCGATCCGCGCGAGGTCGCCGGTCCGGAGCTCGGTGAGCTCGTGGCCGCGGGCGAGGTCGGCGGAGGTGCGCGCGTACCCCATCATCACGTTGGGGCCGGAGTAGACGAGCTCGCCGGGGGCGTCGGGATCGGTGTGACCGGCGGGGTCGGTGGATCCGTCGGGGCCGTCGGCGGGGACCGGGTCCACGCGGAAGGACCCTCCGGGAACGGCGACGCCGATCGCCCCGGCACGGCTGCGCGCGAGGTGGGCGGGCAGGTACCCCATGCGGGCGGTGGCCTCGGTCTGGCCGTACATCACCACGAGCTCGGCGCCCCGCGACTCGAGGCGCTCGGCGAGCGTGCGCACCTTCTCCGGTGCCAGGCGACCGCCGGCCTGGGTGAGGTAGCGCAGCCGCGGCAGGTGGTCCAGCCGGTCGAGCCCGACCCGTTCGAGCAGCTCGACCGTGTGCGGGACCGCAGCGAAGGTCGTCACACCGTGGGCACCCGCCCGCTCCCAGAACTCCGGGGTCGAGACCGAGGCCTCGTTGAGGACGACCGAGGCGCCCACGAGCAGATGACTGTGCAGGACCGAGAGTCCGTAGCAGTAGTACGGCGGGAGGGTGGTGATCGCGCGGTCCGACGGCGCGATGCGCAGGTACTCCGCGATCTGCCCGGCGTTGGCCAGCACCGCGTCCCGTGACTGCCGGACCAGCTTGGGCGAGCCCGTCGACCCCGAGGTGCTGAGCAGCAGCGCGAGGTCGGGGTGCAGCTCGTGCCCCGGCGGCGTGCGGTGGGCCGCCGGAGGAACCACCTCGCCGCCGCCCAGGACCAGGTCCGGGGCCCACGCCTCCACGAGGGCCCGGGGCGCGGGGCTCCCCGGTGGCAGCAGCAGCACCACGTGACCCGCCTCGAGGGCGGCCAGGTAGTCGACGAGGAACGCGAGCGTGTTGGCGGCCCTCAGTGCGAGCAGCCTCCGGCCGGTGGTGACAGGCGGGAGCTCGGCGCTCCGGTCCGCCACGCGACGGGCCAGGTCGGCGTAGGTGAGGGCCTCGTCGTCGTCGATGATCGCCACCGCCCGGCCCCGCTCGGCGAACGCGGACACCAACCCGAGCGGCGCCCGGGAGGTACCCACCTGCGAGATCGTCATCCGGACACTGTATGAGGGTAGGCAACCCTTGGGCAATCCGTTGGATGGCCCGGGCAGTAGCGGGGAGTCGGCGTCAGCGCCGGTCGTCGCGCTCGTGGCGCGGACGCCAGACCACCACGGAGGTCGAGCGGGGCACGTGGACCAGCTCCCCGCCTGCCCTGCGGCGCGCCGCAGCACCCGCGCGCAGCTCCGCGAGCTCCTCCCTCAGCTCACGGACCCGCGACTGCAGGGCGTCGACCTGGTTGGTCAACTCGATGATCCGCTTGATGCCGGCGAGGTTGACGCCCTCGTCCTGACTGAGCCGCTGCACCTCGCGGAGCATGGCCACGTCCCGCAGGGAGTACCGCCGGCCGCCGCCGCTGGTCCGTTCGGGAGTGACGATCCCCAGCCGGTCATAGGTGCGCAGCGTCTGCGCGTGGAGCCCGGACAGCTCGGCCGCCACGGAGATCACCAGGACGCTGTCGTCGGGGCCGAGGTCCCCGACCTCCCGCCGGGGGCTCACGCCGACCCGGCCCAGCCCGACCGTGGATCGAAGCCGGCCGCACGCAGCGCCTCGTCGTACGCCGCGAGCTCGGCCTCGGCCATCCCGGCGGGGGGCGTGGCCACCCGGAGGGTCACCTTGAGGTCCCCGGTCCCGGACTTGCGGGCGATCCCCCGGCCACGGACCCGCAGGATCTGACCGTCCCGCGACCCGGCCGGGACCTTGACGGTCACCCGCCCGGTGAGCGTCGGCACCGACACCTGCGACCCGCGGACGAGCTCCGGGTAGGACACCGGGAGATCCACGAGCAGGTCGGCGCCGTCGCGATCGAACACGGCGTCCTTCTGCACCGTGACGGTCACGTAGAGGTCGCCCGACGGAGCTCCGCGGAATCCGGCCTCCCCCTGACCCGACAGGCGGATCCGCTGGCCGTCCTGCACCCCGGCCGGGACCTTCACGTTGATGGTGCGGGCCCGGTCGGTGACCCCGCTCCCCCCGCAGTCACCACACGGGTCGTCGATCTTCGAGCCGGTGCCGCCACAGTCGGTGCACGGTTCGGCGAACCCGAAGGCCCCCTGGGTGCGCTGGGTGACACCCGCGCCGTGGCAGGTCCCGCACACCTTTGGGCTGGTCCCGGGACGGGCGCCGCTGCCGTGGCAGGTCAGGCACGGCGACGCCGACGAGAGCTTGATCTGCACCGTCTCACCGAGGGCGGCCTCGCGGAACGACAGCGTCAGCGCGGTCTCGACGTCCTGCCCGCCCCGTGGCCGCTGGGCCCGGGCCCGGGCTCCGCCACCACCCGCAGCGCCCCCGCGACCCTGGTTGAACAGTCCGCCGAAGAGGTCGGAGAAGCCTCCGGCACCACCGGCTCCCCCGGCGCCGCCGAAGAGGTCGCCGATGTCGAAATCGCCGCCGGTGGTGGTGTACCGGCCGCCGCCGGGCGGCGCGAAGCCGCCGAACCCGCCCGACGAGACCTGGGCACGGAACTCGTCGTACTCCTTGCGCTTGGCGGGGTCGCCGATGACGCTATTGGCCTCGCCGACCCGCTTGAACTTCTCCTCGGCGGCCTTGTTCCCCGGGTTCTTGTCCGGGTGGTTGTCGCTCGCGAGCTTGCGGTACGCCTTGCGGATCTCGTCCTGGGTGGCGGACTTGGAGACGCCCAGCTCGGCGTAGTAGTCCTTCTCGACCCATTCCCGTGAACTCACCAGACGCCTCCTTTCTTCTCGTTGTCAGTGCCTACCGGTGTGCAGTTGACCTTGTTGCTACGAGGTCAACTGCACACCGGTGTAACTAGCGGACGCTGACCATCGCCGTCCGCAGGGTCCGCTCCCCGTGGCGGTACCCCTTGCGCAGGATCGCGCCGAGCACGGGCTCGGAGCCGTCCGACTCGTCCTGCACGGCCTCGTGCACGGTCGGGTCGAAGGCGTCGCCCTCCTCGCCGAAAGCCTCGACACCCTGGGACGTCAGGAGCGCGTGGACCTTGTCGGCGAAGACCTTGAGCGGCCCCTCCTCGAGGTCCCCGTGCGCCCGCGCCCGATCGAGGTCGTCGACGATCGACAGGAGCTCGGTGAGGACCGACCCCTTGGCGGTGTCGATGATCACCTGGCGGTCCCGCTCCACACGGCGGCGGTAGTTGGCGAACTCCGCCGACACCCGCTGGAGATCCGCGGTGCGCTCGTCGAGTTGCTTCTGCAACTCGGCGGTCGCGTCGGTCGCGGCAGGGTCCGTCGTCTCCTCGCCGGGCGGCTGCTCGACGCCGTCGTCGGCGGCCGTGCCGTCGTTGACGACCTCGCCCTCGACCGCGTCGGCTGTCGCCGAGCGCGCGTCCATCGCCTCGGCGGCCGCCACGTCCGCGGCGTCACCGCCGGCCCAGGCGGCCTTATCGGACTCCGGACCGTCCGCGTGTGGTGTTGTCACTGGAACTCACCCCTGGCTGTCTCGTCGTCTGCGGTCGTCTCCTCGATCTCCTCGACCCCGACGCCGGCGGACTCGTCCGCCACGGCGGCCGCCTCCGGGGCGACGGGGGCGTCCTCGGCCCACGCCGCCTCGAAGGCCTCCTCGTCTGTGGCCTCGGGCGCCCCGGGGTCGGGGGTCCCGTCGGGGCGGGTCACTTGGAGTCGCCCTTCGACTCGTCCTCGTCCACGACCTCGGCGTCCACGACGTCGTCGTCAGCGGATCCGGCGGACCCACCCTCGGCTCCGGCCTGGGCGCCCTCGGCCGCGGAGGCCTCGTAGATGGCCTGCCCGACGGCCTGGGCCTCGGTGTTGATCTTCTCCACCGCGGCCTTGATGGCGTCGACGTCGGTGCCCTCGAGCGCGGTCTTGGCCTCGGCGATCGCGGTCTCGATGGACTCGAACCGGTCGGCGGAGACCTTGCCGGCGTCCTTGTTCTCCGAGACGAACTTCTCCGTCTGGTAGATGGTGGACTCGGCCTGGTTGCGGGCGTCGGCCTCCTCGCGGCGCTTGTGGTCCTCCTCGGCGTGGGCCTCGGCGTCCTTGATCATCTGGTCGATCTCCTCCTTGGACAGGCCGGAGCCGTCCTGGATGATGATCGTGTTCTCCTTGCCGGTGCCCTTGTCCTTGGCGGTGACGTGGACGATGCCGTTGGCGTCGATGTCGAAGGTGACCTCGATCTGCGGCACGCCGCGCGGGGCCGG
>NZ_CALMYY010000129.1 GCF_937873725.1 uncultured Dietzia sp. | reverse complement strand
CGGCGGGGGGGGGGGGGGGCCGGGCGGGCCCGGGGGGGGCGGGGGGGCGGGCGGGGGCCGCGGGGCCGGGTAGGGGAATGGACCGGAGGACGACGAGCCCCCCCGCCGCGGCCATCGACGCCGCCACAGAACAGGCGCTCCTGGCCTCGCGGTCGGGGACGGCCGACGGGGGAGCGGCAGGGTCGGCGCCGGCTGGTCAGGCCGGTGCCGGCGGCGGCATCAACGCCTCAACGCAGGCGGCCGGGGTGCCGTTCTCACCCGTCGGCACGCCGGGCCAGCCCCCGACAGGCCTGGCCAGCGCGACCGGCGGAACCCGGGGCGTCCGAAATGGCGCTTCCGGCACGAGCAGCCGTGATCGCGACCGGGGATTCGGCTCGGCGGCAGGCCTCCTGGGCGGTGGCGGGGCCGCGGCGGCGGGCGCGGGGGCCTCGCGGATGGGCGGAGCCGGAACCCTGGCGGGCCTCGGCGGCGTGGGCGGGCCGGGCGTCGGGGGGCTGGCCACGGGCGGGCCGGGCGCCGGGGGCCCGGCAGCGGGTGCCCCCGGAGCCGGGTCCGCGGGCGGGGTGACGGCGAAGCCGGGCGCGGGGGCGTTCTCGTCGTCGACTGGCGGCGCCCAGGCCGGGCGCCCGGGGGCGATGCCCGTGGGCGGGATGATGGGAGCGGCGGGTGCCGGGCAGAACGACGGCCGGCGCGGCCACACCCCGGCCGGCTACCTGACCAACGCCACCAACACGTCGGCCATCCTCGGTGACCCGGTCAAGGTGGCGCCGGCGGTGATCGGCCGGACGGGGCCGATCGGTGGGGCCACCGCCGAGACCACCGCCGGGCCCCGGCGCGGGTCCGCCCCCGAGAGCGGCCGCGAGGCCACCCGCGCGAAAAGGGCGGGCCAGAGCCCCGGGGGGGGGGGTCTGCAGGCCGGCCGGGCGATCGGGAGGGAACGTGTCGGTGGCGGGCCCGCGCGACGCTAGGTCGCGGTCGGTTGCCCGGAAGCCCGTCGACAACCGGGCGTGGTGTCGATACTGATCACATGAACGGGTCTGGGCATCGTGCGACGCTCGCAGGCGTGGTCGCCGCGGTCGCACTCGTGATGGCCGCGTGCGGGAGTCCGCAGACGGAGGAGGGCCCCGAACCGCCCGGGGCGACGACGTCCAGCGCAGCCTCGACCGCCGCCTCGTCGACCGTGACCGTGACCTCCGGGACCAGCCCCACGCCGCCGCCGCCAACCCAGGCGGCGCCCGCCGTGGAGACCGTCACCGAGGGCGCGGAATGCGGACCGCGGGGGGCGGTGGCCGCCTTTGCCGACGGTGCCACGGCCTACTGCGCGCGCCTGCAGTACACCGATGGCGCGGCGTGGTCGCGGGACCCGAACCTGGCGCCCAACCCGGCGGTCGAGGAGAGCGTCCGCCTGGCGGGGCCGCAGCTGGGTGACGGCTGCATCGGCGCGGACATCGGGCGCACGGCCGTGGACGCTGACGGGAACTCGATCCTCTGCGACAACTACCGGTGGGTGCTCAACGTGGGGCAGGTACCGCGGCACCCGTGGGTGGAAGAGCAGATCAAGTGGACGGAGTGCCTCGAGGAGTTCACCGAGGAGGAGTGCCGGGTGATGCTGAACTGACCCCCCAGCCTCAGCCGACCCCCCAGCCTCAGCCGACCCCCAGAGCCTCCGCCACGCGGACGATGATCCCGTAGCCGAAGATCCCGGTGAGGACGATGCCGCTCCAGTAGATCGTGTGGCGGCCGAAGTCGTCGTTGCGCCACCGCCTGAGCAGTCGCTGCCGGATGTCGTCCCACCGCGAGAACGGCGGCTCGTCGCCGCCGATCGGATCCCGCCCGCCGCGCGCCATCAGTTCCCCCCCCCCTCCGCGTTCTCCTCTGAACCCTCCCCCCGGGCCGCGTCGTACACCCGATCGACCGCCTCCTTGCCCGCCCACGCGCCCACCGCCGCCCCGATCCCGGCCCCGACGGCCGTGCCGGCCGGGCCGAGGAACGATCCCGCGGCCGCCCCCGCCAACGCCCCGCCGGCCATTCCGCCACCGAGAGCCCCGGTCGTCTCCGCGGCCGCCTCGCCGGCCGTGGTCTCCCCGGAGACGTAACCCTCGATGCCGTCGTACACCGTGAGCCCCGCGCCGAGGGGCCCGGCCAGTCGACCGAGCCCCCGCAGGCCGCCGGCGTAGCGACGCCCCAGCTCATCGGGCACCGGGTCGAGCACGTGCCTGCCCCGCGTCGCGGGGTCGAGCCCGTCGGCGAGGTCCTCGGCGCCGGCCTGGACCGCCCCGGTCACCGCGTCCGCCGCGACCCCGGGCCAGGTCGAGTCCGGCCCCGGGATCGGCCGCCTGTCGACCACCGGCGGGATCGCCTGGTGCAGCCGCGCGGCCACGGCGTCGATCTCGCGACCGTAGTGCTGGTCCAGCGACCTGACGGTGTCGAGCGCCATGCCGAGGGCCTCGACGTGGCCGTCCACGGTGTCCTGCGTGACGTCCTCGCGGCCGGGGGCGGGACCCACGGAATCCTCGCCCACCACGAGCCCGGCGGACTCGGCGCCGGCGATCCGGTCGCGGACGGACTGCACCGCGGGCCCCAGGGCGGCGGCGGCGCGGGCGAGGACGTCGGCGAGGTCGGCGAGGCCGTCGGCGAGCTTGGTGACGTGCGCCCTCTCGGCCTCGGCGGCGTCCAGGACCGCCTCTGCCGCGACGCCCTCCCAGCCCCCGGCCAGCTTCTCCCGCCCCTCGCCCAGGATCCGGCGGGCCTCCTCGGCGGTGGCCCGCCGCCCGGCGACGGTCGAGCTCGTCGTCGTCACACCCCCCGCGTCCCACCGCCTCACACGGCCGATCGTGTACGTCACGCCGATCCCCTCTCCTGCGCCGTCACAGTGTCCGACGGCCCGGACCCCCGTCCGGTTCCACCGAGACCGCCCGGAGACCCTCGCCACGCCGCGGCGGGACCCCCGCACCCTGCCAGGATCCGCTCAGGTTCCCCCGACTAACCTGGGTCGAGACCGGCGCCGCGACAGGTCGGCGCGCCGCGACCCGCAGATGGACCCCATGCCAGAGCCCAGAACCGCCGCCCGCTCCCCGCTGGCCGCCGTCACCGCGTTCCTCCGCAACGCGTGGCGCACCCTCACCGCCATGCGCACGGCGCTGATCCTGCTGTTCCTGCTGGCCGTGGCCGCGATCCCGGGCGCGCTCCTGCCGCAACGCAGCCTCAACCAGGGCAACGTCACCAGCTACATCGCCGAGAACGGCTGGCTGGGCCGGACCTACGACAGGCTCCAGCTCTTCGACGTGTTCTCCAGCTGGTGGTTCACCGCCATCTACGTGCTTCTGTTCGTCTCACTGGTCGGCTGCCTCACCCCGCGCTGCGTGGAGCTGGTCCGCCAGCTCCGCACGCCCCCTCCGCTCACACCCCGCAACCTCGGCCGGCTGCCCCACCACGCCGCGTACCGCACCACGGCCACCCCCGAGCAGGCGGCCGACCAGATCCGCCGCGAGCTCAGGGGCAGGGTCCGCCGCAACGACGGCGACGGCCGCGTCCCCGGCACCATCGAGCTCTCCTCCGAGCGGGGCTACAGCCGCGAGGTGGGCAACATCGTCTTCCACTTCGGCCTGCTCGCCCTGCTGGTGATGTTCGCCGCCGGCAAGTTCGTCTACGCCGAGGGGATGCGGGTGATCATCGCCAACGCCGAGTCGCCGGCGTTCTGCAACACCACCCCCAGCGCCTACGACTCGTTCCGCGCGGGCCTGCTGGTGGACGGCACGGACCTCGAGCAGTTCTGCATCAAGGTCTCCGACTTCCGCGCCGACTATCTGCCCAACGGCCAGGCCGAGATGTTCACCTCCAACGTGCGCTACACCGAGGACGTGGCCACCACGGACCCGGCCACCTGGCAGCCGTACGAGATGCGCGTCAACCACCCGCTGCGCGTCGGCTCCACCCGCGTCTACCTGCAGGGACACGGCTTCGCGCCCACGTTCACGGTGACCTTCCCCAACGGGGAGACCCGCACGGACACCCAGCCCTGGCAGCCCACCGAGCTCCAGACCTTCCTGTCCTCGGGCATCATGCGCTTCGACCCGCCGGCCGGGCTGTACCCCGACCTGGCGGAGCGGCGGACCCAGCAGATCGCCGTCCAGGGGCTGTTCGCGCCCACGGCGTCGTTCGACGGCACCATCCTCAGCTCCCGTTTCCCGCGGATGGACGACCCGGCCGTGGCGATCGACGTCTACCAGGGCGACGCCGGCCTGGACACCGGCCGCCCGCAGTCGGTGTTCTCGCTGGACTCCGACCTCATCGAGTCCGGCGCGCTCGAGCGCCGGGCCCGCGTCAACCTCATGCCCGGCGAGTCCACGACCCTGCCCGACGGCACGACCGTCCGCTTCGACGGCGCCGAGGAGTTTGTCAACCTCCAGGTCTCCTCCGACCCCACGCAGGTCTGGGTGGGAGTGTCGGCGGCCGTGATGATGGCGGGGCTGGTGCTCAGCCTGATGGTGCGGCGCCGGAGGATCTGGGCGCGCGTGAGTGTCGACGACGACGACGTGACCCGCGTCGACCTGGGAGGCCTCGCCCGGACGGACCGATCGGGCTGGGGCTCGGAGTTCGACGAGCTGCGGGACCGGCTGGTCGCCGCGTCCGCCGTCACACCCGTGTTGCCCGGTGGGGCCGATCCGGAGCACACTTCATCCAGTCGCCACACGACCGGCGACGACCCGCGGAAGGACGACACCCGGTGATCACACTGACCCTCGCCCAGGGCATGCCCGTCGACGAGACCCTCTCGACCTACTCCGACCTGGCGTTCCGCACGGCCTTCGGGCTCTACGTGCTGGCGCTGGTGGCGTCGATGGTCTACTACGCGGGGTTCCGCGTGGCCAAGGTCTCGGAGAGGGAGCTCGTCGGCGCCGGCGGCCCGGGCCTCACGGAGTCCACCTCCCTCACCGACACCGGCGACGAGGACCGCTCCTCCGCGGGCAGCCTGCGGTGGGCGCGGATCGCGCAGCTGTTCGTCATGGTCGCGTTCGGGTTCCAAGCCGCGGCGCTGGTGCTGCGCGGGATCGCCACGAACCGCTTCCCGTGGGGCAACATGTACGAGTTCATCCTGGCCACCACGCTGCTGGCGGTGGGCGCCGGGCTGGTGTTCCTGCGCAAGCCGGCGATGCAGGTGGCGTGGCCGTACGTGCTGGTCCCGGTGCTGGCGCTGCTGTTCTTCGGCGGCACGCACCTGTACTCCGAGGCCGCCCCGGTCGTCCCGGCGCTGCGCTCGTACTGGCTGCCGATCCACGTGTCGATCATCTCGCTGGGCTCGGGGATCCTGCTCATCGCCGGCGTGGCCTCGATCATGTACCTGCTGCGGGTGTGGCAGCCGCAGGGCGCCGAGCACGGCTGGGGCGCGCGGCTGGCGCGCCCCCTGCCCAGCGCCGACACCCTCGACCGGCTGGCGTACCGCACCACGGTGATCGCGTTCCCGATCTTCGGCGTGGGCATCCTGCTCGGCGCCGTGTGGGCGGAGAGTGCCTGGGGCCGCTTCTGGGGCTGGGATCCCAAGGAGACCGCGTCGTTCGTCTCCTGGGTGCTGTACGCCGGCTACCTCCACGCCCGCGCGACCAGCGGCTGGGGCGCCAAGAAGGCGGCGTGGATCAACCTCGCCGGGTTCGCGGTGCTCATCTTCAACCTGTTCTTCATCAACATCGTGGTCTCGGGGCTGCACTCCTACGCGGGCCTGAACTAGCCGCGCCGGGGGCTCACGGCGAGCCTCGGGCGGTTCCCCTGGCGAGCCACTGCGATCGGCGATATCATGGCGGCGATATCGGAGGTCGCAATGGCAGAACAGATTCTGATCCGTAATCTCCCCGAGGGGACCAAGGCGGCCCTGCGGGCTCGCGCCGAGCGGCATCGACAGTCGGTGGAGGCCGAGACTCGGGAGATTCTCGCCGCGGCCCTGGCGGAGGACCCCTGCACCCTCGTTGACCTCCTCGCCGGCGAGGTCGGTGGTGACATCGAGTTCGAGCCCGGCCGCCTCGGCCTCACGGCGCGCGCCGCCGAGCTGTGACCGGAGAGGGGGAGCGGGCGAGGTTCGTCCTGGACACCAACGTCGTGTCCGCTCTGCGGGTTCGAGGGAGGCACCCGGCGGTGGAGGAGTGGGCGTCATCCGTGCCGGTGACCGACCTGTTCGTCACCGCGATGACCATCGGTGAGATCGAACGGGGCATCGTCGCCAAGGAGCGCTCGGATCGACGGCAGGGTGAGATCCTGCGCGAGTGGTTCGACACCCGGGTTCTGCCGGCCTTCGCCGGGCGCGTCCTTCCCTTTGACCTGGCCGCCGCGCGCATCGTGGCGACGTACCGGGTTCCGGATCGCGCGCCGCTGGATGACGCGCTCATCGCGGCTGTCGCCCAGGCGTCCGGAATGATCATCGCGACCAGGAACACCCGCCATTTCGAGCCACTCGGCGTCGCGTGTGTTGATCCCTGGACGTGGTCGAGCGTCGGCGGATAGTCGGACGCCCCGCGGGGAAAGCCGGGCTCACGCCGCGCGAAGCTCGGCCAACCGCAGTGCCAGCCTCAGCTCGAGGGCGCGGTCGCCGCGCCGCCAGCCGCCGCCGAGCACCGAGTCGAGCCGGTCGAGCCGCTGGTAGACCGTGTTGACGTGGACGAACAGCCGCTCGGCGGTGGCCGAGGGGCTGCCGTCGGCGGCGAACCACGCGTGCAGGGTGTCGAGGAGCGCGGTGCCGCGGGCGCGGTCGAACTCGCGCACGGGCCCGAGGTTGCGCTCGATGAGCCGCGTGACGGTGCCGCGGTCGACCTCGCTGAACAGCAGCCCGTACAGCCCCAGCTCGTCGGTGGCGGCGCCGTCGCCCGCGCGGTCCAGCGCGAGGAGCAACCGGGCGGCCCGCCCGGCGCGCTCGACGTGCTCGTCCAGCCCGGCGAGTCCGGCGATGCCGGCGATCGGCCCGGAGGCGCCGACCGTCGCCCGGTGCGCGGCCAGCCGCCCGGCCACGTCGCGGGCGGTGGCGCCGGCGTCGGTCCCGGGCAGCAGCATCACCCCGCGGTCGCCGTAGGTGGTGACCAGCCCGTTCTCGACCCGGGCGAGGGAGCGGCACTCGGACTGCAGCGCCCGCGACATCCGGCCCTCGGGCGCGACCACCAGCGCCACGAGGCTGGCGTCGACGTCCACCCCGAGCCGGGCGGCCCGCCGGGCGACCGCCTCGAGGTCGTGCTCGCCGGGGGCCAGGACCTCCGCCAGCAGCTCGCCGCGCACGCGGTTGTCGGCCTCGTCGCGCGCGCGGTGGCCCAGCAGGATCAGCGCGATCACCGAGCCCACGCGGCCCAGCACCCGGCCGATCGCGGGCACGGGGCCGCGGCTGGCAAAGGCGACGTACCCCAGGTGGTCGGGCCCGGTGACCACCGGGGTGACGGCGACGACGTGGCCGTCCGCGTGCCTGGTCACGAGGCCCGCGGACGGCTCGGTGTCCGCGGCGACCTGGTCCAGGACCCGCCGCAGCAGGTCGACCGGCGGCCCCTCGGTCGAGCGGGCCGAGCCGATCTCCCGGTGGGCGAGGTCGAACACGGCGGCGGTGCCGCCCTCGAGGTCCACCACCGGGTCCATGTTCCTGCTGGTGGGCGTGCTGGCCGCGCTGCACGAGCGGGAGCGCACCGGGGTGGGCCAGGTGGTGGACGCGGCGATGGCCGACGGCGCGAGCTCCCTGACCTCCCTCATGCGGTCGTGGGAGCACGCCGGACGGTGGTCGCCCCGCCGCGGGACCAACCTGCTCGACGGGTCCGCGCCGTTCTACCGCGCGTACGAGTGCGCCGACGGTCGCTTTGTGGCGGTGGGGGCGTTGGAGGACGTGTTCTATGGCCGGTTTGTTGAGGGGCTCGGCTTGTCTCCGGCGGACCTGCCCGATCGCTGGGACCCCGCGAACTGGCTCGGGCTGACGCAGGTGTTTGAAGGCGCCTTCGCGGCCCGGAGTCGGGACGAGTGGGGTGAGGTTTTTGACGCCCTCGACGCCTGCGTGACGCCGGTGCTGAGCCTGAGGGAGGCGCCGTTGCACCCGCAGGCCGTCGAGCGGGCGGCGTTTGTGGAAGACGGCGGATTCCCCATGCCCGCGGCCGCCCCGCGGCTGGAGACCTCGGCGGGCGCGGCGCCACCGCGGGTTGCGGCGGAGTTGCGGACGGTGATGGCCCGCTGGGCGCCGGACGGGTCGTGACGGGCCCGAGTGGTTGGATGCTGCTGCCGGCGAGGATCGCGTAGCGGCTAGGCGTTGCCACGAACTTAGCGAGTATTGCGGAGTCGCCTGGGCCGATGGCGGGCGGATTTGGGCGGTTTGGTGGGTAGGCAGGGTTTGAGGCCGCGCGCAGACTTGACCTCGTGGGCCGCGAAACAGGTCCGGCCCATGAATCAGGAGGTGAAGAGGCTATGTCCAGTGAGATTTTCGGATGGCTGTTCTGGGTCTGGTACAACCTCACGGCGTCGCTCGGGCCCGGGTCCGCGCCAGCGGTGCCGATCATCATTCGGTGATGAGGGGTGGGGGTGCCCCGGGTCCAGGGTTTCGCGTCACGCACCCTGCGTTCCGCACCCTGCGTTCCGCACCCCGCGTCCCGCGCGGCGGTTTGGTTGCACTCAGCGCGGCGGATCGGCTGTTTCGCCGCGCTGAGTGCAACCAATTCCGCAGTGCCCGCGACCAAACCAGGGGCGGGCCCGTGACCACGCCCGCGGCGGGCCCGCGACCAAGACCGCGGCGGGCCCGCGACCAGGACCGCGGCGGGGGCCGCCGGGCCCGCGGTGTCCGGGGGGTGGGGGTGCGGTGGGTTTGGAGGCCCAAAGTCGGGGGTTTATAGGTCCCCGGGGAGCTTGTCGCGGCGGATGTCGCGCCAGGAGGAGTGGCGCATGTGCCCGTCCTCGGTGAATCCCTGGTGCCGGACCTCCACGACGAGCTTGGGCAGGACCCAGATCGCGTCGCGGGCGTCGGGGAGTTGCTGCACAAACGGGCTGGAGCGGCGGCGCAGCGGCTGCAACTCCTCCAGAAGTGCGAGCGCCTGCTTTTCGGAGAAGCCGGTGCCCACGCGGCCGACGTAGGTGAGGCCGGTCTCGGCGGGTAGGCCGAGGAGCAGGGAGCCGATCGAGCCGGAGCGCCCACCCTTGCCCGGCATCCACCCGCCGACGACCGCCTCGGTGGTGGTGAAGAGCTTCTCCTTGAGCCACGCCTTGGACCGCCGCCCCGACTCGTACCGGGAGTCCCGTCGCTTGGCGACGATGCCCTCCCAGCCGGACTCCTCCGCCTGGGCGAGAGCGCGGTGGCCGGGGCCGTCGAGGACGGAGGGCACGTGCACTCGGTCCACGCTGGTCAGGGCGGGGGAGAGCAGGTCCAGCACCTCTCGGCGCCGCTCCCACGGCTGTAACCGCAGGTCCACGCCGTCGACCTCGAGGACGTCAAAGACGAACAGCTCCAACGGCAGGGAGGAGTCCTTGCCCTCGGCAGCGGCCTGCTTGGACAGGGAGGCGAAGTCGGGGACGCCGTCGGAGCCCAGGATCACCAGCTCGGCGTCGATCACCGCGGGCCGCTCGAGCGCGTCGGCCAGGCCTGGGAAGCCGTCGGTTAGCCAGTCCATCGAGTTGCCGTTGCGGCTGACCAGACGTGCCTGCCCGCCGGCTCCGCTGGTCGCGATGGTTACCCGGTAGCCGTCCCACTTTCCCTCGAACGCCCACTTGTCGTCGGGCAGCTCGGTGACGGTGGCGGCGGTGGGGATCATCGGCAGCGGGGGAGCGTCGGGGCGGTCGGCCGTGTCCGAGTCGCGGGATGACGCCTCGCCCGAGTCGCGCGCACGCTTATCGCCCTCGGGATACGACGACTTCGGATTGCCGCGCCCCCCGTAGAAGGAGTCGGGCGATTGGTCCTTCATGTACTGCACGATCCACTGGTTCTTCTCCGCGCTGGTGCGCACGAGCACGTATCTGCCGGAGACCTTGTCGCCGTGCAGCCAGACGATGATCTCGTCCTCGCGCCATTTCTCGCACTCGTACCAGCCCTGATCCCAGATGGTCATGTGGCCAGCGCCGTACTCGCCCTTGGGGATGGTGCCCTCGAAGGTCTCGTAGCCGAGCGGGTGGTCCTCGGTGTTGACGGCCAGCCGCCGGTCCTTGGGCTCGGTCGGCAGGTTCTTGGGCACGGCCCACGACGCCAGGACCCCGTGGTGCTCGAGCCGCAGGTCGAAGTGCAGGCGCCGGGCGTGGTGCTCCTGGATCACGAAGATCGGCCCGTCGACGTCGTCGCGATCGGTCTCGACCTCGCCGTCGAACGGCTCCGGCGTCTTCCGACGATCCCGCTTGCGCCGGTACTCGGCCAGGCTGGTGACCACGGCGTCCTCGCTGGCGGGTTCGGCGTCGCAGCCCTCGACGTCGGTCGAGCTGGTGTCGGCGGGCTCGGGGTCCTCGTCATCGGACGACGACGACGAGCTCTTCTTGTCGCCCCCCGATTTCTTGGCCCGCGAGGCCGAACCGGCCGAGGACTTCCCGCTTTCGGATCCAGCCTTCTTCGCCGGAGTCTTCTTCGCGGCCGACTTCGTGGTCGGCTTCTTCTTGGCCGAACCGGGACCGGAACCTGAGCCTTCGAGCCCGTCGAGGAGGTCGCCGTCGGAGTCCAGCCGCTTGAGGACCTCGTCCCAGTGCAGGTGCGCGAGTCCGCCGTCGCCGAGTTCCTCCCACGAGCGGGGAGCGGCGACCCACGGTTCGACCCGCCCACGCAGGGAGTACGGGGCGACGGTGGTCTTGGCGCCGCTGTTCTGGCTCCAGTCGACGAACACCTTGCCTTCGCGGATGGAGCGCTTCATGGTGGCGGTGACCTGGTCGGGGGTCTGCTTGGCGAGCGACTGCGCGATCTGCTTGGCGACCTTGGAAGCGCTGGCGGCGGTGACGGCCTTGTCCAGCCGGGCGTAGAGGTGGATCCCCTTGGACCCGGAGGTCACCGGGAAGGAGTCGAGTCCCGCCTCGGACAGCAGGTCGCGGACGCGGAGGGCCACCTTCGCCGTCGTATCCAGATCCACGTCCTGGCCCGGATCGAGGTCGATCCCGATCCGGCGTGTCCGGCCCGGCTCGTCATTCTCCAGGGTCCACTGGGGCACGTGCAGCTCAAGGGCGGCCTGCTGCGCGAACCACGCGAGCGTAGCGGGGGAGTCCAGCACCGGGTAGCGGACGGTGCGCGAGGAGTGCTCGATAGCCACGCGCGGCACCCAGTCGGGCGCATGGGAGGGAAGGTTCTTCTCGAAGAACGACTTGTCGCCGGTGCCGTCTGGCCAGCGCTTGCGGGTCACTGGCCGCCGGCCCGCGTACGTCATGAGCAGCGGGGCGACGGCCAGGTAGTACTCCAGCACATCGGCCTTGGTGGTGCCGGTGGCCTCGTAGAGCACCTTGTCGGCGTGGGTGAACCGGATGGTCCGCCCGTCGACCTCGACCGACTCTTTGCCGCCCTTGCTCGCCATGGGTCCACTCTGGCACTTGGGTCGGACACTGGCGACCG
>NZ_CALMYY010000128.1 GCF_937873725.1 uncultured Dietzia sp. | reverse complement strand
GGAGGCCACCGCCGGCGCCGAGGGCTCTACGCCTGCGGCGGCGCCGGGAGCGGCGGACACGGCCGGGGGGAAGGCCCCCGAGACCCAGACCCCCGAGGCCCGGAACCCCGAGACTACGACGACGAGGCCCGCCGTCGCCGGCCCCGGGCGGTCGACGGAGTCCGCGGGTACGCCCGGGGCTCCCGCCGCCCCTGCGGCGCGGAAGCCCGCGGTGACCCCGCCGGCCGGCCGCGCAGGAACGCCGGCCGAGCCCGTCACCCCGCCGCCCGCGGTGGCTGCCCAGGCCCAGGCCCAGGCCCAGGCCCAGGCCCAGGCCCCTGACACCGGCACGAAGGCCGGCCGCGGGGGGCTGTTCGGCCGCAAGCGGAAGGCCGCCGCCGCGGCTGCTGGAGCGGTTGCGACCACGGCCGGCGCCGGCACCGCTGCGCCCTCCCGGCCCGGGCCCACGACGACCACGCCACCGGATGCCGCGACACCGGACTCCGCGCCGACCAGGACCGAGCAGGCCGACTCCGGACCGTCCCCGTCGGCAAGCCCGGCCGCCGCCCCTGCCGCCCCTGCCGCGCCAGCGGCGCCGGCCGCTGCCGCGCCGGCGCCTGGCGCCGCCGCGGCGGCGCCGGCCGTCTCCGCTCAGGCTGCCGCGCCGGCCACCCCGGCCACCCCGGCCACCCCGGTCTCCGCCGGGGAATCGCCGCAGTGGGGAGTCCCCTCCGGCCGCGGCTCGACCGCACACCACGCCCCGGCGGCGCCGTCCGAGACCCCGCAGGCCGTCGCCCCCGCCCCGACCGAGCGCCAGCCGGCGCAGGAGTCGCCGCACGCCGGGTCGGTGCCCGACGCCTCCCGGTACCGGGACTTCGAGTACGGCCGCGACCACGCCCCCGCCGAGCGGTCCTCGGCGTCCCAGTGGCTGGTCCTCGTGGCGCAGGTCCTCGCCTCCGCCGTCGCGGGCGCCGCGCTGTTCATCGGCTTCCAGCTGCTGTGGCGCGACCTGCCGTGGGTGGCCATGGCGCTGGCGATCGTCGTGATCGTGGGCCTCGTGGCCATGGTGCGGGTGCTGCGCCGGTCTAACGACAAGGTGAGCATCGCGCTGGCGGTGATCGTCGGGCTGGGCGTGACCTGCGGGCCGCTGCTGCTCAGGGTGGTCACCTGACGGTCCCGCCGGCCTCGTCCTCCGCCCGCACCCGCACCGGTGCGGGCGGAGTCGTCTCCGAGGGGGAGAGCCCGCCGGATCCGGCGCAGGCGTGTGGCACTGTGGAGTCCATGACGAGAATCGCAGTGGTCGGTGGCGGGCGCATCGGCGAGGCCCTCATCTCAGGACTCCGGGACGCGGGCACGGAGGCCTCGGACATCGTGGTGATCGAGGCCGTGGAGGCCCGAGCCGCCGAACTGAGCAAGAAGTACAACGTCCTGGCGACCGGCCTGGACATCGGCTGCGAGGGCGCGGACGTGATCGTCGTGGCCGTCAAGCCCGGCGACGTCCCCGCCGTGGTCGAGCGGATCGGCAACGCGATCTCGGACAGCGTCCACGAGTCGATCGTGGTCTCGCTGGCCGCCGGCGTCCCCACCTCGGTGATGGAGAACAGGCTCAGCGCCGGCTCGCCGGTCATCCGGGTCATGCCCAACACGGCGATGCTCGTGGGGCAGGGCGTCTCCGCGGTGTGCAAGGGCCGATTCGCGCGGGACGAGCACCTCCGGCAGGTCGTGGAGATCATGGAGAGTGTCGGCACCGTCGTCGTCGTCAACGAGGGCCAGATGGACGCGGTCACCGCGGTCTCGGGCTCCGGCCCGGCCTACTTCTTCCTCCTCGCGGAGGCGCTGGTCGACGCTGGCGTGGAACAGGGGCTCCCGCGGCACGTCGCGCTGACCCTGGCGACCGGCACCGCGCTCGGCGCGGGCGCCATGCTCGCCGGGGGTGGGGACGGGCCCGCCGACCTGCGCGCCGCCGTCACCTCCCCGGGCGGCACGACGGCGGCGGCGATCAGGCGCCTGGAGGCCGGCGGGCTGCGGTCCGCGGTGGCCGAGGCGGTGGAGGCCGCCGCGACCAAGTCCCTGCTCCTGGCGGAGACGGCGCGGAAGATCGACGACGACGAGGACGACGACTAGCCGGGACGGCCCATGACGGCCCGCCGGGTGAGAGCTGAGCCACCCGGCGGGCCGTTCCGGTTAGCACAATCCCTGTTCAGAACGGGTGAGCGGGGGGCGGAGCGGCGTGTCGGAGAAGTTATTTGCCCACTCCCGTCGCATTGATCACACCCTTCACGCTAGGCTCATGCCCAGCACGTGCGTGTCCGTACCGCAGGAGGGGAAGCCTGCGGCACGACGCGTGCCACGAAGGGTTGTGACGATGGCGACTAGCGACAAGACCGATGGCGGCACTCAGGCGTCTGGGGGTTCCCAGTTCCTGACCGTTGCCGAGGTCGCCGCGCTGATGCGGGTGTCCAAGATGACGGTCTACCGACTGGTCCATTCGGGCGAGTTGCCCGCGGTGCGGGTGGGGCGGTCGTTCCGCGTGCATTCCAAGGCAGTCCACGAGTACCTGGACACCTCGTACTTCTCCGCCGGCTGAGCGCTCCGGCCCGGTTTTCGTCGCGACCCTGCCTGCAGGTAGTCTGGACGGGTTCCGTCCCGGCTGAGCGGCCCGCCAGGTAGCCGGAGCGATAGTCAGCGATAGTCAAGGTCCACGACAAGAAGTCGACAGGTAGGTGACCCCGATATGGGTTCTGTGATCAAGAAGCGCCGCAAGCGTATGTCCAAGAAGAAGCACCGCAAGATGCTCCGCCGGACGCGTGTGCAGCGTCGGAAGCTCGGTAAGTGAGTCCGGCGGCTGCTCGATAGCGCCCGGACCCGCGCCCGCGGCGGATGCCCGTCACCTCCACGAGGTGGCGGGCATCCGTCTGTCTGTGGGCTCGAGGGGTGTCCCGGCCGTGAGGTCCGTGCACCGGAAGCCCGGGGTGCCCGGCTAGAGTGGGGCGGGTGAACCCCGAAGCCCCAAGCCGTCGGCCCGCCAAGAGGGTTGCGGTCGTGGGCGGCAGTCGCTACCTCGGCGCCCACCTCGTGGGGATGCTGCTCCGGAACGAGTCGGTCGAGCGGGTCCTGGCCATCGACTCGGTCAAGCCGTCGCCGCAGCACCGTCGCCGCATGAGGGACGCCGAGTTCGTCCGCCTCGACCCGCAGTCGCCGCGCCTCCAGGGCATCCTCCGGGATGCGGAGATCGACACGGTCGTCCACGCCGGCCTGCACCAGACCGACTTCGCCCCGGGCGGCCGCGCGGCCGTCAAGGAGGCCAACATCATGGGCTCCATGCACGTCATAGCCGCGTGCGGCCGGGCCGCGACCGTCAAGCGGTTCGTCCTCATCCCCCCGACCGCCGGGTCCGCCCCCGCGGGCATCGGCCCCGCCCCGTCCCCCGAGCACCTGGCCCCCCGCCGGCAGCCCAGCGGCGGGATCCCCCTCGACCACCTGGCGGTGGAGGGATACGTGCGGGGCATGTCCCGCAAGCGGCCGGACATCGACGTGACCATCCTGCGGATCCCGGCGATCCTCGGGCTGCCCGACCCCACGGTGGTCGGTGAGCTGCTGCTGCCGTCGGTCGCGCCGGTGCTCGCCGGGTTCGACCCGCGCATCCAGCTCCTCCACCCGCAGGACGCGCTGGACGCGCTCCTGCACGCGACCATGGGGGCGACCCCCGGTACCTACAACATCGCCGGCGACGGGGTGCTCACGCTCTCGCAGGCCATCCGCCGGGCCGGCCACGTGCCCCTGCCGGTGTTGCCGCCGACGTTCAAGCTCGCCGCGCGGCTGCTGTCCAGCCAGGGCCTGCGGGACATCGGGGTCTCCCAGCTGCGGTTCCTGCGCTTCGGCCGCGCCGTGGACACCACTCGGATGCGCACCGAGTTCGGGTTCACCCCCCGCTACACCACCGACGAGGCGCTGCACGCCTACCTCGTGGACTCCGGCGCCGAGCCGCTGGTGACTCGCGCGACGCTGGAACGCACGACGGCCAAGGTCGCGGCCCTGCTCCCGTCGCCCGTGGCCCGGCGGCTCCGCGCGGGCGTGGACACGACGCTGGACGAGCTCGAGGCGCTGGGCGCGCTACCGGAACCGCTAGAGGAAGAGGCGCTGTGAAGGGCCCAGAATTCGACCTGAGTCAGCCCCTGGGTGGTCCCCGCTGGGGGGAGGGTCGCCGCGACTCCAGGAGCGACCGCGTGGTGGGGGAGGGCTTCCTCGGCGCCACCACCACCAGCGACGCCGCCGCGACGGAGATCGGCCGGATCGTCGACCGCTTCCTCACGTCCATGCGGTCGTCGATCGGCCAGGTGCTCGAGGCGCTGCCCGTCGACGCCGAGGCGCTCGCCCCCATCCGCGACGTGGCCCGCAACGTGGACGTGATGCTCGCGACCGGCGACGTCAGCGCGCTGTCCGGCATCGTGGACGCCATTAACGGGGCCGGCGAGCTGATCGCCACCCGCGTCACGGGCGCGTACGAGATCGACGAGTTCGGCTTCGACGAGCACTTCCACCGCACCGTCTGGCTGCCCATGTGGCGGCCGATGTTCGAGCACTGGTTCCGCGTCGAGGTGATCGGCGCGGAGAACATCCCCGCCGAGGGCGCCGGGCTCATCGTGTCCAACCACGCCGGCGTCCTGCCGGTCGACGGGCTCATGACCACGGTCGCGGTCAACGACCACGCCGGACGGGCCCTGCGGCTGCTGGCGGCGGACCTGGCCATGACCCTGCCGCTGTCCGCGCCGTTGGCCCGGCGGGCCGGCGCGACCCTCGCCTGCGCGGCCGACGCCGAGCGGCTCCTGGAGAGCGGGCACGTGGTGGCGGTGTGGCCCGAGGGGTTCAAGGGACTGGGCAAGCCCTTCGCCGACCGGTACCGGCTGCAGCGCTTCGGCCGCGGCGGGTTCGTGTCCACCGCCCTGGCCGCCGGCGCGCCGATCATCCCGTGCTCGGTGGTGGGCTCCGAGGAGATCTACCCCAAGCTCGGCGAGATCCCCGCGTTGGCCCGACTGTTCGGCGTCCCGTACCTCCCCATCACGCCCACGTTCCCGCTGCTCGGCGGGCTCGGCGGAATTCCGCTGCCCACCAAGTGGACCATGGAGTTCGGTGAGCCCATCGAGACCGCACACCTGGGTCCCGAGGCGGCGGACGACCCGATGGTGGTCTTCGAGATCACCGACCAGGTCCGCGAGACCATCCAGAACACGCTGTTCCGCAACCTCGCCCGCCGCGGGAGCGTGTTCTTCGGCTGACCCGCCGCGCCCGCCGCGCCCGCCGCGTCAGAAGATGCGGCGGATCTGGTCGATCGTGCGCACCCCGTACGACGAGCGGACCGCGGCGCCGGCGCCGGCGAGCCCGCCCAACGCGAGCACGCCCGGCACGGCCTTCTTGGCGGCCTTGCGCACGGTGCGGAAGTCCTTGATGTCCCACCCGTTCTCGGACGCGTACTGGCGCAGCCGCGAATCGGGGTTGATGGCCACGGGATGGCCGACCATCGTCAGCATGGGCATGTCGTTGAAGCTGTCCGAGTACGCGTAGCACTTGGACAGGTCGAAGCCCTCGGCCTCCGCGAGAGTGGAGATGGCGTGGGCCTTGCCGGGCCCGTGGAGGATGTCGCCCACCAGGCGGCCGGTGTAGACGCCGTCCTCCTCCTCGGCCACGGTCCCGAGTGCGCCCGAGAGCCCGAGCCGCGAGGCGATCACCCGCGCCAGCATGACCGGCGTCGCGGTGACCAGCCAGACCTGTTGGCCGGCGTCGAGGTGCATCTGCACCAGGGAACGCGTCCCGGGCCAGACGCGGTCGAGCATCGAGGTGTCCACCACCTCCTCGCTCAGCGCCGTGAGTTCCGCCACGGTGTGGCCCTCCACGAAGCTCAACGCCTTGTCGCGGCCCGCCGCCACGTCGCCGGCGTTCTCCTTGCCGGAGACGCGGAACTTGATCTGCGACCACGCCATCCCCGCGACGTCCTGGGCCGTGAAGAACTTGTGCTTGGCCAGCCCCCGGGCCAGCAGGATGATCGAGGCACCCTGGATCAGGGTGTTGTCCACATCGAAGAACGCGGCCGCCTGCGGGTCCGGGACGAAGGGCGTCTCGGCGTGGTCGTCGTCGGTGACCGTCTCGTCCGTGACCGCGTCCGCGTCCGTGACCGTGGCGTCGGCGAGCGGCGGGTGCGCCCCGGGCTCGGTGTCGGGCGTGAACCGGACCGCGTTCTCGGCGGAGGCCTCACCGGCGAGGCGCTGGCGGCGGGCGCTGCGGCGGCGCCACGCCAGGCGGCCGATCGCGCTGGTAAGGTCCGCCCGGCCGGGGAGCCGGAACCCGGTGCCCGCGCCGTCGGACTCGTCGGTGCTGTCGGTCTCGTCGGTCTCGTCGTTCACCGGGGTGGACCTCCTCATGGCCGTGAGCCCCCATCCTAGGGCAGCCCTCCGACAGTCGGGCACTATCAGGTCATGGTGCACACGGTGACCCTCCTGACCCGCGAGGGCTGCGGAAGCTGCGTCCGCGTCCACGGCCAACTGATCCCCCTCTGCGCGGAGGCCGGCGCGCCGCTGGAGGTGGTGGACGTCGACCGCGCCGAGGACGCCGAGCTCGCGATGGAGTACGGGGACCGTCTTCCGGTGGTGTTGGTGGACGGCGCCGAGCATTCGTGTTGGGAGGTCGACGACGACGAGCTCGTCGCCACCCTCGCCCGTCCTGATCGGTTCCCGGGCTGGGACTGACCGGCCGGACGGGTACGTCTAGTCCCCCGCGCGCAGGTCCCGCAGGATCGTCGCGTGCCGGAGCAGGAACCCGCGCTCGTCGAGCTTCTTGCGCCGGAGCCACCCGGTGACCTCGCTGTTGTGCTTGCTCGCGTTGCAGGACGCGCAGGCGGGGACCACGTTCTCCACGGTGTATCGGCCGCCGCGGGAGATCGGCATGACGCAGTCGCGCTGGAGCCCCGGCCCGGCGGCCCCGCAGTAGGCGCACCCGCCCCAGGCGCCCAGGAGGTCGTCCCACTGCGGGGCGGTGAGGTCGTTGTCCACCCGGGCGAGCCGCCGCTGCCGTCGTCTGGCGTAGCGCGCGCGGGTCGCCGCGGACATCGTGGCGGACGATCGGCGGCGAGGGGGCACGACGCCACCGTACGTCGACCGGTGGGCAGGGGACCCGGTGACGGGCCGGCGGGGCCGGGTGGGGTCCGGCAGGGGCCCGGCGGGGGTCCGCGCTGCTCATGACGGTCGCGCGGCCCGTGGCGGACATAGCATCCGCCCCGGCGACGGTTTTGTCCCGGGGTGTCATGCGGGTTACGGTGGAGCGCGTTGCGGGATGGTCGCAGGCTCACGCCACGACCGTCCCAGCAGGGGGTCACCGCGAGGTCACGCCCTGCGCACAGCCGTGCACACCGACAGGAGACGACCGACTGTGGACCACTGTTCCGCGTGTGCGTTCAGCGGTGGCCCCTCTCCGGCCGGCCGGAGACGGGTCGGTAGCCGAGTTGACACCCGGCGTGACGTCGTGGTTGCCATTCTGGCACGGGCCCTGTCGTCCCGCGCGCGCGGGGGTCGGCTGTGAGCATTCTCCTGGTGGGACTGTCCCACCACAGCGCCCCCGTCGCCCTTCTCGAGTCGGTGGCGATCGCCGAATCGGATCGCGACGCGCTCACCGAGGACCTCATCAGCGGCGCCAACGTCGACGAGGCCATGATCGTCACCACCTGCAACCGGGTGGAGGTCTACGCGGCCGTCGACGCGTTCCACCCGGCGCTCGACGACGTGGTGGATCTCCTGTCCCGCCACTCCGGGTTGTCCTCCGAGGAACTCAGCCGCCACCTCTACGTCCGGTACTCCGAGTCCGCTGCCGAGCACCTGTTCTCCGTGGCCTCGGGCCTGGACTCGATGGTCGTGGGCGAGCAGCAGATCATCGGGCAGATCCGCACGGCCTACCAGTCGGCCTCCGACATCGGGGCGGCCGGGTCCACCCTGCACCGCCTGGCGCAGCAGGCGCTGCACGTGGGCAAGCGCGTCCACACCGAGACGGGGATCGACTCCGCGGGGGCGTCGGTGGTCTCCGTGGCGCTCGACCGCGCCGCCGAGATCCTCGCCGACGGGACGCCCGCCACCGGGGACCGCCGCCTCGACGGGCGCCGCGCCGTGGTGCTCGGGGCGGGCGCGATGGGCGGGCTCGCGGTCGCGCACCTCGGGCGGGCGGGGATCGCCCACATCGAGGTCACCAACCGCACCCCGGAGCGCGCGGACCGCCTCTCGGAGATCGCCCGGGACTCCGGGACGCCGGCCACCGCGTTCCCCATCGAGGACCTGTCCGACGGGATCGCCGGCGCCGACATCCTCTTCACCTGCACCGGCGCGGTCGGCACGGTGGTGACGCTGGGCGACGTGCACACCGCGCTCGCCCGACGCGGCACCGCACGTCCGCTCGTGATCTGCGACCTGGGGATGCCGCGCGACGTCGATCCCGCGGTCGCCGGACTGCCGGGCGTGACCGTCCTGGGCATCGAGGCGCTCAAGGCCGACCCCGACACCTCCGCCGCCGCCGCGGACGCCGACGCCGCCCGGACGATCGTCGACACCGAACTCGCCGCGTACACGCAGGCCGAGCGGATGGCGGGCGTGGGGCCGATCATCGGTCGGCTGCGGGGCCGCGGCGGCCAGGTGGTCGCGGCGGAGATGCGCAGGTTCGAGGCGCGGATGCCCGGGCTGGACGACAAGACCCGCGACGAGGTGGCCAACACCGTCCGCCGCGTGGTCGACAAGCTGCTCCACCCGCCCACGGTGAGGTTCAAGGAGCTCGCCGCCCAGCCGGACGGGGAGAACCTCGCGGCGGTGGTCCGGACCCTGTTCGACCTGGACAACATCGACCTGGACACCACGGTGGACGAGGAGGCCTCATGAGCAGGACCCTGAAGGTGGGCACCCGCGGGAGCACCCTGGCGACCACCCAGGCGGGCCACGTCCGCGACGCCCTGATCGCCGCGGGCTACCCGGCAGAGCTGGTGATCGTGCGGACCACGGGCGACGTGGTGATGGCGCCGGTCGAGCGGATCGGCGTGGGCGTGTTCACCATGGAGCTGCGGTCGGCGCTGGAGCGCGGGGACTGCGACGTCGCCGTCCACTCCTACAAGGACCTGCCGACCGCGCCGGACGGCAGGTTCGCCCCGATCGCCGTGCCGCCGCGCGTCGACCCCTCGGACGTCCTGGTCGCCCGGGACGGGCTCACGCTGGAGACGCTGCCCACCGGCGCCCGCGTGGGCACCTCCGCGCCCCGGCGTCGTTCGCAGCTCGCGGCCCTGCGCCCCGACCTGGACCTGCACCCGCTGCGCGGCAACATCGACACGCGCATGGGCTACGTGGCCAGCGGGGATCTCGACGCCGTGGTGCTGGCCGCGGCCGGGCTCGATCGCGTGGGCGTGGGCGAGCGCGCCACCCAGAGGTTCGGCATCGACGAGATGCTCCCCGCCCCGGCCCAGGGCGCGCTCGCCGTCGAATGTCGCGCGGACGACACCGGTGCGGCCGAGGCGGTCGCCCTGTTGGACCACCTCCCCTCCCGGGTCCGGGTCACGGCCGAACGCCGGCTGCTCGCCCAGCTCGAGGCCGGGTGCACCGCCCCCGTCGGGGCGCGCGCCGAGCTCGCCGGGGGAGTGCTCACGCTGCACGCGGTGGTCGCGGCGCACGACGGGTCGACCGTGCTGCGCGCCGAGGGCACCGTCGACACCGGTGACCACCCGGACGGGCCCGTCACCGCCGCCGACGAGCTGGGCCGCAGGCTCGCGGCGGACCTGCTCGGCCGCGGCGCCCGCGACCTCATGGCAGAGGACTCGCCCGAGGACCGGGCCCCGCTCGTGCCGCGGGAATCCACCACGGCGCCCCCGACCATCGCAGAGACCTGATCGATGCCCCCGACAGCTCCCCGTCGCGCGCAGCCAGCGCGCGACACCCACCCCACGGAGAGACGAACAATGACTCGAGCACGCACCACCCGCACCGGAACCATCCGCTTCGTCGGCGGCGGTCCAGGTAACGCGGGGATGCTCACCTGCCGCGCCCGTGAGGTCATCGCCGGCAACTCGCTGGTCTTCGCCGACGCCGACGTCTCCGCCGAGGTGCTGGCGCTCGTCGCCGCCGACGTGCCCGTCCCGGACGACCTCCTCGACGCCCGACGCGCCGAGATGGACGCCGCCGTCGAGGCCGAGGACAAGGCGGAGATCAAGCGGCTCAAGTCGCTGCCCGCGCCGACCGCCGCCGACGTCCGCCCCGTGCTGGGCGAGCCCGCGGCCGTGGCCAAGCAGCTCGTCGCCGAGGCCAAGAAGGGCCGCGACGTGGTGCGACTGGTCGCCGGCGACCCCATGACCACCGACGCCACCGTCACCGAGATCGCCTCCGTCGGCCGCACCGTCGTCCCGTTCGAGGTCGTGCCGGGCGTGGCCGAGGCCACCGCGGTGCCCGCGTTCGCCGGCATCGCGCTCGGCTCCGGGTACGTGTTCGCCGACGGTCGCGGGAAGGTCGACTGGGCCGCGCTGGTGGGCTCGCCCGGCCCGATCGTCCTGCGCACCACTGGGCGGCACCTCGCCGAGGCCGCGTCGAACCTGGCCGAACACGGCCTGTCCGCCGGCACCCCGGTCACCGTGACCTGCTCCGGATCGCTCTGCGCCCAGAAGTCCGCCGACGGTACCCTGGCCACCATGTCCGACGTCGGGCGTGAGATGGACGGCGATTTGGTGGTGACCATCGGCAAGTCCGCCGGTGAGCGGCACCGCCACCAGTGGTGGGAGTCGCGCGCCATGTTCGGCTGGAACGTGCTGGTGCCCCGCACCAAGGCGCAGTCCGCCGAGATGAGCGAGCGGATCTCCGAGCACGGTGCCACCCCGGTCGAGGTGCCCACCATCGCCGTCGAGCCGCCCCGCAGCCCCGCCCAGATGGAGCGGGCCGTCAAGGGCCTGGTCGACGGCCGCTACCAGTGGGTCGTGTTCACCTCCGCCAACGCCGTGCGCGCGGTGTGGGAGAAGTTCGTCGAGTTCGGCCTCGACGCCCGCGCCTTCTCCGGCGTGAAGATCGCCTGCGTCGGCGAGGGCACCGCGGCCCACGTCCGCGAGCTGGGCATCCAGCCCGAGCTGCTGCCGTCCGGCGAGCAGTCCAGCCTGGGCCTGCTCGAGGTCTTCCCCCCGTACGACGACGTGCTGGATCCCGTCAACCGGGTCCTGCTCCCGCGCGCCGACATCGCCACCGAGACCCTCGCCGACGGCCTGACCGCCGGCGGCTGGGAGATCGAGGACGTCACCGCGTACCGCACGGTCCGCGCCGCCCCGCCGGCCGCCGAGATCCGCGAAATGATCAAGTCGGGCGGGTTCGACGCCGTCTGCTTCACCAGCTCCTCCACCGTCCGCAACCTCGTCGGGATCGCCGGCAAGCCGCACACCCGCACGCTCATCGCGTGCATCGGCCCGCGGACCGCCGAGACCGCCGCCGAGTTCGGGCTGCGCGTGGACGTCCAGCCCGAGCACGCCTCGGTGCTCGACCTGGTGGACGCCCTCGCCGCGCATGCCGATCAGCTGCGCGAGGCCGGCGAACTGCCGCCCCCGCGCCGCCGCGCCCGGCGCCGCTAGCCCACGCGAGCCC
This sequence comes from uncultured Dietzia sp., assembly GCF_937873725.1. Taxonomy (GTDB): domain Bacteria; phylum Actinomycetota; class Actinomycetes; order Mycobacteriales; family Mycobacteriaceae; genus Dietzia. Next base: position 15,814 of record NZ_CALMYY010000128.1, on the reverse strand, counting down.
ACCCCGTCCGCCGACCAGCGGGCGGGGTGGCCGCGTATCAGGGGTCCACGAGCGGGCGGAGATCCTCCAGGGCGCTCCGCAGGCGGGCCATCGTCTCCGGGCCGAGGTGCGCCTGCCATTCGGCGTCGATCCGCTCCTCCTCCGCACGGGCCACCGGGACGATCTCGCGGCCCCTGGCGGTGAGTCGCACCAGCCGGGCCCGGCCGTCCTCCGGATCCGGGAGCCGCCGCACGTACCCCGCCGCCGCCAACCGGTCGACCAACGCGGTCGCGGTCTGTTTGGCGATCCGGGCACGCTCGGCCAACACGGTCAGTCGGCTGCCCTCGTCGTCGTCGATCCCGGCCAGGAGTCGTATCTGCGCGCGGGTGATGTCACCGAACCCCGCGGCGTCCAGCGCGAGGGCGATCCTGTCCTCGGCGGCGCGGTATCCGAGCCACATGAGCAGGCTCGTGGGGGGCCGAGCGGAGGTGGCTGCGGTGTCGGGGTCGGTGTCGGTGTCCACGGCGACTCCTCAGGATCGAACGGGCCAAGTAGTCCTATTATGGTACTAAGTCGCGGCCCGGGGGGTCGGGCCGCTCGACGGGAGGAGTGGTCATGGAGGACACCGCGGTCTGGGCGGCGGTCGACCGACGCCGCGAGGACATCGCCGACTATCTCGACGCGCTGCCGCCGGAGGAGTGGGACCACGGCTCCCTGTGCGAGGCGTGGACCGTGCGAGAGGTGGCCGCGCACCTCACCCTCGTCGCGCTCCCGCGGTGGCGCCTGGTGCCGCTGTTCCTGCGCTACCCGGGCAGCACCAATCGCACGATCCGCGACGGATCACAGGCCGTGGCGCGCCGGCTGACCAACGGTCAGATCGTCGACACCATCCGGGGCATGGTCGGGCTGCACCGACCGTTTCCCGGCCTGACCTGCCGTGAGGCGCTGGTCGATGCGGTGGGACATACCCAGGACATCACCCTGCCGCTCCGGCGTGAGGTGTCGATCCCGCCCGTGGAGATCGCCGAGGCCGCGGACCGGGTCGTCGGCTACGGCGGGCGGGGCAACGCCAAGGTCTTTCGCACGCTGCCCGCCGACGGCCTGCGTCTGGTCGCCGACGACCACGACTGGGCGGCCGGAGAGGGGCCGGATGTGATCGGGTCGATGCGGGATCTGTTCCTGATGCTCACCGGACGCACGGTGCACCTGGACCGGCTCTCGGGCCCGGGTGCGGACCGTCTGCGTCAGCGGATCAACGCCTAGCTGTACCGACCGGCCACTGACCGCACGCGACGCGGTCAGTGGCGGCCGGGGCCGCCGAGTGCGGCGTCGATCCCGTGTGCCAGCGACACCGAGAGGGCGCCGCTGCCCCAGGTGGCCATGTAGCCCACCGAGTGCGCGACGTTCGGCAGGAGTCCCAGCAGGGTCTGCGGGGTCAGCTCGTCTCGGACCATGTCGTTTCCTTCCGATCGGTCCCGCTCAGGGGACGGTGATGTAGGTCGAGCGCGCGACCGCGCCGAGGATCTCGGGGATCCTCGAGGTGGCCCGGGCGCCCTCGAACTGCTGCTCGTACGGCACTCGGAGCGTGGCCTCGAGCGCCGGCCAGTCGTGTTCCGACTGGTGACGGTAGCGGGGGAGCAGTTGGGTCGTGACGAAGTCCCAGCGCTGCTCGTACCGCGACCAGTCCCAGTCGGGGATCGGGGTGTGCAGGGTGGCGGTGCGCCCGTCCGGCAGCACACCGCTGATGGTGACGGGGGAGTGCTCCCGCAGTGGCGGCACACCGGCCACCGACGGCGACCCCGCGAGGGTCATGAGGAACGTGAACGCCTCCCCGAGACCGTCCTTGTACCCGCGGACGTCGTCCCACATCCCGCCCACGACCCACCCCTGCTCCCGATTGAGCAGCACGGCGTTACCCCGCGCGACGCGGTCCGGGTCGCCCGAGGCCACGTCGCGCCACGCCTCCATGATCTCGTCGGGGAACAGCCCGGCGCGGTGCATCTCCTCCAGCCCGCCCATGCCCTCGTGGATATAGACGTAGTGCATCGGCATGAGGTCGGAGAAGATCGCCTTCTGCATGATCACCACCCGGGTGACGAACCAGTAGAGGTCCTCGGTGGTGATGGCCTCGGCGTGGTCCGCCAGCGCCCGCAGCCCGCCCGGGAGCTGCGCCACCGCCTGGGGCCCGAACGCGTCGGCGACCGCGGAGAAGACCTGGCGCGCCGACTCCTGGACGCCCGGCGTGTCGTAGAGCTGGGTGATCCACTCGATGTCGGCGATGCCCCCACCGAAGTCCCCGCCCACCTGCCCGCCCATCCCGGCCCACTGCAGCTCCCGGCGGGCGAGCTGGAAATCCTCGTAGTAGCGGTACGACTTGAGCATGTTCGAGCGGTTGGCCGTGAACCCGTCGAACGGATTCCACGCCGCGAGATCGATGCCCGCCTCCTCCGTGGCCTGCGCCAGGCGGTACTGCAGCAGTAACGCCGCGTAGGAGGGCTCCGGGAGGCCCGACCGCCGGGCCTGGTCGACCAGCCGGCCCAGCGTCTCCGAGTCCGTCGGCAGCTCGCGGTGGACCCCTCCGGGCTCGACGTCGGACAATCGGTTGGTCAGCGGCAGCCCGAGGTACTGGTCGAGGCCGCGCGCGGCCGCCACGGGTACCTGGTGCAGGGGACCCGCCACCATGACCGCGGCCACCGCCGCCGCGACGAGGCGCCTCATCGGATCTCCTCCATGAGCCAGCTGACGGTGTGCATGCCGAACAGCTCCGTCGCCCACCTGTAGGGATCGGTGATCAGGACGTCGTTTCCGCAGTTCAGGCCGTGATAGCGCACGTCCACGCCCTGGGCCCGGTACGACCGGACCAGCTCCCGCGAATCCTCCGCGGGGGTCACCACCATGAACGAGTCGTCGGCGACGCAGGAGGAGACGAGGACCCTGCCCGGGGGCCGCAGCCCCGGGTCGTTGCCCGGGTTGTTGAGTCCCAGGGTGTTCTCGCGGAACACGTCCTGGAACTCCGGCCTGTGCGCCGGCCGGGTCCCATCGGTGAACAGCACGCCCTGCGGGACGAAGGGGGTCGCGAAGTAGAAGGGCACCTGGCAGCTGTCGCGGAACACGTCCGCCAGCGCCCGGCCGGCCGGGGTGAGCTTCTCGTCGAGCCGCAGTTCCGGGTACTGCGCCTCGAGGCCGACGAGGGTGGCCAGCACGAATCCGGACCCGAGGTGGCCGTCGGCGAAGTCCAGGAAGTTCCTCTGGTTTGCGGCGAGGGCCTCGACCATCGTCGCCCGGATGTTGAGCTCGGGGGCGTACCAGGGCTGGTACTCGAGCGCGAAGGCCGCACCCACCCCACCGCCGGCGACGCCGAACAGGCCCACCTTGTTCTGCGGGTTCAGGCCCGGCCCGGGCACCGCGTAGGCCGCACGCAGGCCGTTGAGCAGCGCCATCCCGGCGTAGCGGCCCGCAAAGACGCCGTGGACGCCGGGGTCGGCGTCGTTGCCGATGTCGGAGATGACGACCGCGGCCCCCTCGCCGAGCATCTGCAGGAGCGGCCCCACGGCGAAGATCGCCGAGGCGTCCGCGAACGCGCCGCCGCTCCACTGGGAGGACGGGTGGCATCTCGCCCCCGCGGAATCGTTGGTCTCCTGGTACGCGACCACCGGTCGGGTGGAGTCGTCGCGGCCGTCGTCCGGGAGCAGGATGATCCCGGTGCTGACCACCCGGTCTCCGAGGACGTCCTCGGTGACGTACATCGTGCGCCAGGCGCGGACGCCGGCCGGTTTGATGCCGTTGAAGATCACCTCGAACGGCTCGGACTTGAGCAGGTGCCCCATCGGCATCGAGTCGTCGACCGGGGGCTCGTCGTAGAAGTCGCCCGCCGGTCCCCACAAGCCGCGGGCGTTCTCCTCGAACGAGGCGGGGACGCCGTCGCGGATCGCCGCCACCGCGAAGGGGTTGAGGACCTCGCCGTAGCTCGGTGGGAGCAGCGGCCCGTCCCACTCGGCGGTCTGCGCGCCCGCCGGGGCGACGGGGAGGGCCGCGGCGACGCCGACGACGAGTGACACCGCGAGGAGGCGTCCGAGCGGGCCGCGTCGACGCGGCCTGTGGGTGGTCGGGGTGGTCATGTGCCCTTCTCCGACGTGCTGCCGTAAAATTGAAACAGGTTCTCATGATTATCCACACGGTCGTCCGGCCCGTCGGCACGGCCTGCGCCGTGCCGCGCGACCGGCGACTTTCGTACAGTGGAGCCCGTGACCACACCCCGCGATTCCGACGCCGCCTCCGTTCCGGCCCCGCTGGTGCGCCCCCGGCGGCTGCGGTCGACGCCGGCGATGCGCCGGCTGGTCGCCGAGACCACGCTCGCCCCGCGTCAGTTGGTGCTGCCGGCGTTCGTCGCCGACGGCCTCGACGAGCCGCGGCCGATCTCCTCGCTGCCCGGGGTGGTCCAGCACACCGTCGACTCGCTGCGCCGTGAGGCCGCTGCCGCCGCCGCGGCGGGGCTGGGCGGGATCATGCTGTTCGGCGTCCCACTCGATGCGGACAAGGACGCCACCGGCAGTTGCGGTGCCGCGCCCGACGGCATCCTCAACCGGGCGCTCGCCGCCGTGCGCGCGGAGGTCGGCGACGACATCGTGGTGATGGCCGACACCTGCCTCGACGAGTTCACCGACCACGGCCACTGCGGCGTGCTCGGCACCGACCCGCGAGGCGACCGGGTCGTGGACAACGACGCCACCCTGGCCGCCTACGACGAGCTCGCCGTGGCGCAGGCCGCCGCCGGCGCTCACGTCGTGGGCCCGAGCGGGATGATGGACGGCCAGATCGCGTCCATCCGCGAGGCCCTCGACCGCGAGGGGTACCAGGACGTGGCCGTGCTGGCGTACAGCGCCAAGTACGCCAGCGCCTTCTACGGGCCGTTCCGCGAGGCCGTGGGCTCGTCCCTGCGCGGCGACCGGCGCACCTACCAGCAGGACCCCGCCAACTCGCGGGAATCCCTGCGCGAGGTCCGGCTGGACCTCGACGAGGGCGCCGACATGGTGATGGTCAAGCCCGCCATGTCCTACCTCGACGTGCTCCGCCAGACCGCCGAGATCTCGGACGTCCCGGTGGCCGCGTACCAGGTCTCCGGCGAGTACGCGATGATCTCCGCCGCCGCCGAGCGCGGATGGATCGACCACGACCCGGCGGTCATGGAGTCGCTGACCTCCATCCGCCGCGCCGGCGCCGACATCGTCCTGACCTACTGGGCCCTGCATGCCGCACGCCTCCTCGCCGACGGATGGGGCGCCCGGTGACCGGGAGCGGGCCGTGGCGTGCGCCCCCCGCTAAGGCAGCGGGTCGGCCGCCGGACGACGTCCACGCCGCCTGGGTGCTGTGGTTGGCCGCCACCGGGTTCGCGCTGATCGGGATGCTGCTCAACTCGGCCACCGCGCGGTTCGCGGATCTCCCGGTGGCCACCCGCGACGGCTTCCGCGCGGCGATCGAGAACGCCGGCGAGGCCGGGCTCTCCGTGGAAGCCCTGTTCACCGCGGCCCTGGTGGTGGGGGCGGTCCTGGCGGTTCTCGCCTCCGTCGTGACGGTGTGGCTGGCCTTCCGCCTGCGCGCAGGCAGGGGATGGGCGCGGACGATGCTCGACATCGTCGCGATCTTCCTCGTGGTGGACGCCGTGTCCGTGGTGATCGGCGTGTTCGGCGGGGTCGCGGTCGCGGGTCAGCGCGGGGAGATCGTCTCCTTCGCGGTCTTCTCGCTGCAGATCCTCGCCGGGCTGTGCGCGGCCACCGCCGTGTGGCGCCAGCACACCGCCGAGGCCATGGCGTTCACGGCAGGGGGCGTCCGTGCCGGCGAGTGAACCGAACCGGCCCGGCTCGGAGCCCGACGGGCCCGTCCTCTTCTCCGAGGACGGCTGGAGCTGGGCCTGGATCCTCGCCGCGCCCCTGTTCTGCGCAGGCGCCGCGGTGTTCGAACTGGGCACCGGCGCGCCCGTCCACTGGATCATGCTCACCGTCTGCGGCATCGCCTCGGCGATGTGCCACGGCGTGATGATCGCCGCCACCCGGGTCCACGGCCGCGTGAGGCTGACCCCGACCACGTACACGCAGGGCACCGAGGACCTCGAGCTCGACCGGGTCGAGAAGGTCTTCCCGCTGCCCGGCGACGAGACCGAGGCCTCCTGGGAGACCGCCCGCACCCTCGGCGAGCTGCGTGACGTCCCGCGTCGACGCGGCTCCGTGGGGCTGCGCCTGGACACCGGGGCGGAGGTCCGCGCCTGGACCCGGGACCCGGCGGCCCTGCACGCCGCGCTCGAGGCCGCGGTCGGCCACCACCCGGACCCGGCGTGAGCGCCCGGCGGCACGCCCTCCTGGCCGCGGTCGCCGCGGTGCTGGCCGTGGTGCTGTGGTGGCTGGCGCGGGACCTCGTGGCCGAGCTCCCGCCCGCGCTCGACCCGCCAGTCGAGGGGTCGATCATTCGGACGCGGACCGATCCGTGGCTGCTGCTGGGGGCCACGCTCTCGGCCGGGGTGGCGATGGTCTCGGCCACGGTCGCCGTGCTGAGGATGGGCACGCCACGACCAGGGTGATATATCTCCATCTGCCTGCGGATTCCCCCGCGAGCGGGGTGCCCCGGTAACGATCGAGTGTCGGTTCCCTGAGTGGACCCTGGTGGATTCTTCGTGTCGCGCGGCACAGGCTACATTTGGTGCGGTTCGGACGCGTGTGACTCTCGTGAAGTCGGGGGGTCGCGGCGTCCGATTCGCAGTGACATCACCTACAGAACATGGAATTGGGGATCGGTGCAGCCGTCTAGCACTTTCGTTGGCACCACCGCGGTCGTCGGGGCGATCGCACTTCTCGGGACGGGAGTGGCTGCGGCCGCCCCGGTCGAGTGGCAGGACTGCACCGAGATGCTCGGGATCGAGGCGGAGTACGTCCCGGCCGGGCTCGAGTGCGGGACCGTCGAGGTTCCGGTCGACTACGCCGCGCCGGACGGAGCGAAGACCGACATCGCGCTCACCCGGATCAAGGCCACGTCCGGGCAGGCCCGATCCGCCGTGTTCGGCAATCCCGGCGGCCCCGGCAACTACGCGTTGAACTTCTGGAGCCCCGCCACCGACGGTGCGACCCCCGCGGGCCTGTACGAGAACCACGACCTGGTGGCGGTCCAGCCGCGCGGGCTCTACGGCTCCAACCCGTTGGTGTGCGACGTCGCCTTTGTCGGTCCCACCACCGTCAACCCGCTGCACGACGCCTGCTACGGCACCGATCCGGCCTACATGGCCTCGATGACCACCGAGAACGCGGCCCGCGACATGAACGCCGTCCGCGAGTCGCTCGGGTTGGCCAAGATCGACTACGTGGGAGTGTCCTACGGCACCGCGATCGGCACCGACTACGCCACCCTGTTCCCGCAGCACACCGGCCGCATGGTGTTGGACTCCAACACCAACCCCGACTGGCGTTGGTCGGCCCAGGCCGAGCAGACCGCCATGGCCAAAGAGCAGCGGATCAACGACATGTTCGCGTGGATCGCCGAGCGCGACGACTACTACGGACTCGGCGACACCCCCCTCAAGGTGTTCTACTCCTGGAAGTGGATCACAGACCAGGAGGTGGGCGGACCCGCCAACCTCACGCCGCCGCCGGCCCAGACCCGCGACCTGCCCGTCGAGCTTCGGGGCACCCCGCTCGAGCAGCCCGCGATCGACGCGATCAACGGGTCGGCACCCGCTCGCGCCCGGGTCGAGGGCTTCGCCCGCGCCGCCGCACTGCAGGGTCTGACCAACAACGCCACCACCGGCATGTTCGACTCCACGGTGGGCGCCACCTACTCCGAGCAGGCGTGGCCGATGCTGGCCCACATGCTCAAGTACTACAACGACGGTGGCCGGATCGCCCGGGTCGACTACCCGACGGTCGCGCTGATCATCGCCGCGCAGGAGAACCGCTCGCCGGTCTACCGCACGGACATCGAGATGAACTCGATCGTCACCTGCAACGAGACCGCCTCGCCCGCCAACGCGCTCGGTGTGATCGCGGCTAAGGCGGACAGGTACACCGGCGGCAACACGCTCACGACCCGCGCCGCCGTCGAGGCCGCCGGTGACGACTGCGTGGGCTGGAACCCCGTCGCCCGGACGATCCGGCCGAACGGTGACGCGCTCGAGGAGAAGCCGCTCGTCCTGCAGTCGGAGCGCGACTCCGTCACCCCGATCGCCGGTGCGTTCCGGGTGGCCGAGGCGATGGGCGGCACGCTCGTCACCGTCGGCGGCGGTGACCACGGCCTCTTCCGCATGGGCAACCCGGCCGTCGACGCGGTGGTGATGACGTTCCTCGAGACCGGGGTCGCGCAGCCGGGTCGACTCGAGGGCAAGCCGTCCCCGGAGCCGCTGCCCAGGTGGGGTCAGGCCGAGCGTGCCGCCGCCGCGCAGCAGGGGATGTCCGCCCCCGTCGCCGGCGCCGACGACTGGTACGGCACCCACCGCGACGCCGGCGCGGCACCCGCCCCACTGCCCACCCCGCAGGCGTTGCACCAGCAGGCCGAGCAGGCCCTGCAGGACGTGGCCGGGCAGGTGGACACCGCCGTCAAGGCGCTGTTCGTCCCACCCGCGCCGGCCGTGTCGCCGCAGGTCTGACACCGCGAGGGGGTGCTCGGACGCGGACTTTGAGACACTGGTGAGGTGACGTCTGTGAGCGATGCCCTCCCGACCCCGTCCGGCCTGTCCGGCACCACCCGATCGGCCGAGCTCTTCTCCGAGGCCCGCGAGCTGATCCCCGGCGGGGTCAACTCCCCGGTCCGCGCCTTCAACTCCGTCGGCGGAACCCCGCGCTTCATGCGTGACGCGCGGGGTTCGCGTATGACGGACGTCGACGGCAACACCTACATCGACCTGGTGTGCTCCTGGGGCCCGATGATCCACGGCCACGCCCACCCCGAGATCGTCGAGGCCGTGCGCGCCGCCGCGGGCCGCGGCCTGAGCTTCGGCACCCCCACCGAGGGTGAGGTCGACCTGGCCCGGGAGATCGTGGCGCGGACCTCCGTCGAGCAGGTTCGCCTGGTGAACTCCGGCACCGAGGCCACGATGAGTGCCGTTCGACTGGCCCGCGGGTTCACCGGCCGCTCCAAGATCGTCAAGTTCTCCGGCTGCTACCACGGCCACGTGGACGCCCTGCTGGCCGACGCGGGATCGGGCGTCGCGACGTTCTCGCTCCCGGACTCGCCCGGCGTGACCGGTGCGGCCGCCCACGACACGATCGTGCTGCCGTACAACGACGTCGAGGCGGTCCGCCTGGTCTTTGCCAACCACGGGCAGGAGATCGCGTGCGTGATCACCGAGGCCGCCGCCGGGAACATGGGTACCGTCCCGCCGCTGCCCGGCTTCAACGAGGAACTGCGTTCGCTGTGCTCGGCCAACGGCGCGCTGCTGGTGATGGACGAGGTCATGACCGGCTTCCGCGCCGGTGACCGCGGCTGGTGGGGGATCGACGGCGTGGCCGGCGACCTGACCACCTTCGGCAAGGTCATGTCCGGCGGCCTGCCCGCCGCCGCGTTCGGTGGTCGCGCGGACGTCATGGCAGCCCTCGCCCCCGCCGGGCCCGTCTATCAGGCCGGCACCCTGTCGGGGAATCCCGTGGCCGTGGCCGCCGGACTGACCTCGTTGCGGCTGGCCGACCATTCCGCCTACTACACGCTGCAGACCAACGCGGACCGCCTCGAGGCGCTGATGGGCAACGCCCTGCAGGCGGCGGGGGTCGCGCACACCATCCAGCGGGCCGGAACCATGCTCGGCGTGTTCTTCACCGAGGACCGGGTCACCGACTACGCGGGGGCCAAGGCCGCCGAGACGTTCCGGTACGCGCCGTTCTTCAACGCCCTGCTCGACCGCGGCGTCTACGGGCCTCCGAGTGCATTCGAGACGTGGTTCGTCTCCACCGCGCTGACCGACGACGACTTCCAGCACATAGCCGACGCCCTGCCCGCGGCCGCCGCGGCGGCAGCGGCCGCGACCGCCCCGGAGGCCGTCCGATGAGCGCGAACAAGCGGGGTCTGCGCGGCAAGCTCGCCGTCCCGTCGACGGGCCCGACCTCACTGCCCATACCCCTTCGTGGGGAGCATCCGGCACCCGCCGAGGCGCCGCCGTCGCTGGGCGGGTCCGCCACCACCGCGCGCCGGGTGGAGGACCACGCCGCGCAGCACGCTGAGGGAGCGGAGGCGTACGGGGCCGAGCCGGGCACGATCTCCGCCCCGGGTGAGCCGGTCTCGTCGTCGACCTCCCGTGACTCCTCGGCCCGAGGCACCGAGGCGCAGACGATCGTCCACCTGGTGCGCCACGGCGAGGTCCACAATCCCGAGGGCATCCTCTACGGGAGGCTGCCGGAGTTCCGGCTGTCCGAGCTGGGGCTGAGCCAGGCCGAGACCGTGGGCCGGGTCCTGGGGCAGGGGCACGACATCGTGTCGATCGTGGCCTCGCCGCTGCAGCGCGCCCAGGAGACGGCCGCCCCTTTGGCGGAGGCCCTGGGCCTGCCGGTGGGGATCGACGCCGACATCATCGAGGCCGACAACCGCTTCGAGGGACACAAGGTCGGCGGCCGGGGCGGCGCCCTGCGCGACCCCAAGTACTGGCCGATGCTGGCCAACCCGCTGCGTCCCTCGTGGGGCGAGCCCTACCTGCAGATCGCGCACCGGATGATCGGGGCCGTGTACTCCACGCTCGACAACGCCCGCGGGCACGAAGCCGTCCTGGTGAGCCACCAGTTGCCCGTCTACACCACCCGGCGGTTCCTCGAGGGCCGACGGTTGTGGCACGATCCGCGGTCGCGGCAGTGCTCGCTGGCCTCGGTCACCTCGCTGGTGTTCGAGGGCACCACGCTGCGTGACATCGTCTACTCCGAGCCGGCGGGCGCGTCCGATCCGTCGCAGACGGGAGCCTGATCCATGCGCAGGACCAAGGCGGCCCTCGCCGCGCTCCTGCTGACCGGGGTCTTGGCCACCGGCGCCTGCGCGACCGGCAACGACGCCGTGGTGGTGGGCCCCGAGACGTTCGAGTTCGTCAGCCCGGACGGCCAGATCGAGATCCATTACGATCCCCCCGCCGACCGCAAGCCGGTGGCCACGCTCACCGGCCCCGACCTGCTGGACCCCGACCGGACGCTCACCGTCCAGGAGGACTTCGCCGGGCAGGTGGTGATACTCAACCTGTGGGGCCAGTGGTGTGGCCCGTGCCGCGCCGAATCCGATGATCTCCAGCGTCTGCAGGAGGAGTTCGAGCCGCAGGGTGCGACGGTGTTCGGCATCAATCTGCGCGACCCCAACAGGCAGAAGCCCGTCGACTTTGTCGAGGACAACGGCATCACCTTCCCCTCGATCTGGGACCCGAGCAATGCCGCGGTCGCGGCGCTGCGTGGCTTCCCGACCTCCGTGGTGCCGGCGACGATCATCCTGGACAAGCAGCACCGGGTGGCGGCGGTGTACCTGGCCGAGATCACCGACGACAAGCTGAGCGAGACCGTCACCGCCCTGCTGGCTGAGGAGGTCGAGCCGGGGTGAGTCCGGACCTGATCGTGCTCGCGCAGGGCGTGGGCGAGACGTTCCAGCAGACCGTGGCCAGCGGCCCGATCCTGCTCGCCTTGGGCGCCTGCGTCCTCGCCGGGCTGGTGTCCTTCGCCTCGCCGTGTGTGATTCCGCTGGTGCCCGGGTACCTCGCGTACCTCGCCAGCGTGGTGGGTGCCGAGCGCCCCCCGGCCACCGCTGCCGCCGCCGAGCGCCAGCGCGCCGCCGCCGCGACCCTGACCCTGGACGAGCGACGCACCCGCCGGGCCTCCCGCACCCGGGTGGTGGGGGCGTCCCTGCTGTTCGTGGCCGGGTTCACCGTGGTCTTTGTGATGCTCAGCGCCATGGTGCTCGGGACCGTGCAGTACCTGGCGCCGCAGCAGGAGTTGCTGCAGCGCCTGGGCGGCGTCGTGACGATCCTCATGGGCCTCGTCTTTATCGGCCTCGTGCCGACGCTGCAGCGGGACACCCGCATGCAGCCCAAGTCGCTGTCCACGTGGGTCGGCGCCCCGATGCTGGGCGCGGTCTTCGCCCTGGGGTGGACGCCGTGCCTCGGCCCGACGCTGGCCGCCGCGCTGTCGGTGGCCGCGGGCACCGGCGTGGACGCTGCCCGCGGGGTGCTGCTGATCGTGGCCTACTGCCTGGGGCTCGGCCTGCCCTTCGTCGTGGTGGCCTTCGGCTCCACGTGGGCGATGCGGACCGTGGGGTGGCTGCAGAAGCACACCCGCGCCATCCAGGTGTTCGGCGGCATCATGCTGATCCTCGTGGGTCTGATGTTGCTCACCGGCGCGTGGGCGATGTTCATCGACTGGCTGCGGGATTTCGCCATCTCCGACACCACCCTGCCGATCTGACCCCTGCGGGCTTCGCGTGGTCATGCCGCCTCCCGCCCGGCGCCGCGCCGATCGGCGATCACCTGGTCGAGGTCTCGTAGGAGCGCGAAGGGCAGGGCGGGTGCGTCGAGGGGCGCCAGTGGTGGCGGGCCGGGCGCGGGCGGCGGCGGGTTGTCGGCGCGGGGCGTGCCGGCGGGCGGGATCCATCTAACGCCCTGAGGCGCGCGCGGGTCGGGCTCCGTCGACCAGCCGGTGGCGTGGATCATGGCGTGGCAGTCCCCGCTGGCCAACGCGAGTTCGTCGATATTGGTCAGCCCGCCTGACGACCAGGGTCTGCCCGCGTGATGGGCTTCGCAGTGTCTGGCGTCCTGGTCGCAGTCGGGGTGGGTGCACCCGCCGTACGCGGCGAACAGTGCCAGGCGTTGGTATCGGGAGGCGGTTCTTCGGCTCCGGAACAGACGCAGGTTGATCTCCCGGTCGCAGAGGGCGAGGAACCAGTGGTTACCCCGCGCCATGGCGAGGGCCTGGGGGACGGGGACGCGGATGCCGCCGTCGGTCTGGCCGCAGCCGGCCAGGGTGGCGAGCTGGTCCAGGTCCATGCGGATGACGATCGCGGCGGGGGCACCGGCCTTGCGCGCGTCCGCAGACAGGGCCAGGTGCAGGGCGTGCACGAGGGCGTCGTGCATGCGCTGGCCGTCCGTGCGGGAGTCCGTGGTGTCCGGATCGGGCCACAGTCGTCCGGGTTGTCCCCAGCGGGCGTGGACCTCCCGCATCAGAGCCGCCAGCTGCGGGTCCATGGTCATGCTGGCCCGGGCCATGAAGTCCAGTCCCTGGCCGCCGCAGGTGACGGACCTGCGGCGTGCCCTCTCGGCGGCACCTCGTTCCGTCCTCCCGGGATCGAGGGCGTCCAGGAGTCGGTGCGCCAGCTCCTGTAGCTGCTTGCAGGTGGCCCGGTCGGCGGCCCCGGCCAACAGCTGCGTCTCGAGCTGATCGCGGGTCTCGTCGTCGCACTCATCGGGCAGCGAGGCCAGGGCGGCGTTGATGACCTTCAGTTGCCCGGCGGAGAGGTCACCGCGAGCGGTGGCGCGCATGCGGGCGGTCTCGGCGATCCCGGAGTCCTCGAGCCGACCGCGGGCATCCGCCGGCGCCAGACCCAGTCCACCGGTGAGCATCTGGCGGTCGTTGATGAACCCCATCTGTCGGGCGGTGCCCGAGGCGCGGACGGCCACCAGGACCCGGGCCTGGGAGGCACGGATCCGACGCTGAGCCTGCTCCAGGGCAACCAGTTCAGCATGCAGCTGCTCAGCGCTCACGTTGGCCCACTCTCGCTGCAGGTGGTGATCGAGCGCGTCGAGGACGGCCGTCAGCTCGCCGCCGGCCTTCGCGCCTCCCGCACCACCTGTCTCGCTCATGTGTTCGATTAGATCATCTGGGTACGACACGATGCGTCGCCGCAGGCCAGCCACGGTTTTTTCGGTGCGGCCGATCGCGCGGACGACCGGAAAGGCGCGGTGATGCGGAGCATCCCGTCGACCTCTCGCCGCGGAAGGGGCGCCCGCGCGGCGCCGAGCGTTGAGATGCTCGGTGGGCATTCCCTCCGGGGCCACGGTCGCGCGGGCGCGTCGACGTCCACGAATTCTCGCGGTGGCGGAACCGTGTGGCGCACCGGCGCGTCGTACAGAGCGTGAGGACATCTAGAGGTGTGGCCGCCGCGCTGGCGGCGTGTGTGGTGCTGTCCGCATGCGCGTCGGGGGAGGGGGGACAACAGGCGACGACGACGAGCCCATCCGCCACCGAAGCCCCGGGCAATCCCTGGGATCTGCCGATCGAGCAGAGGCCGGCCTTGTTCGATCCGTGCGCCGAGATCCCGGTCGAGGCGATAGAGCAGGGGGTGGGTGGGCCGGTTGAACTTGATGAGCGGCTCACCAGGCATCGTCCGGGTCGGCTCATGGGATGTGGGTGGTCTAACGACGAAGTGCAGTTCACTTCAGCGTCTTCTTGGAAGTCCAAGTCGGACTATTTGGCCGATCCGAGTTTCGTACTCGAGAGCCAGGGAATTAGCAGTCCTCTTGGGAGAGGTCTGCGGTTGTCGGAATCTGGGGACGGCACGGACCGTTCATGCCTCCACGTGTTTTTCACGGATCGAGGTAGCACGTGGATCAAGCTCGACCTTGTTGGCGCGTTGAGTGAGTATCGCGGTGAGCGCTTCTCCAAAGCGTGTGACGTATTCGATAACGCCATCTCGCCGGTGCTTCCATTCGTTCCAGGAGGGGATTTCTAGTGGCCATGCATCTTGAATCTGGCGCCGCAAAGGCATGTATGCGGAGTTGCGCGGAGTTTATCGACATTGTCAAGATCGCCGCGAACTCCGACTTGATGGATTCGACCGAGAGTCGCCCAGACGCCTTCGACACCGCCCGTCAGATAGGCACTGTGTATTCATTGTTCGCTGGCGAGGACCTTCGGACGATGATGGGTGGTTTCGTTGACCAGGCTTCCGCCATGGCCATGCTCTTCGCCGCCGCGGGCGGATTGATCGACGCGCAGGACGAGGCGCTGGCGGCAGCCCTGGGGAAGGCGTCGGAGGAGCCTGCGGGGCTGCAGAGCCTGGGTCTGCTGGGTTCGTTGACGCCGTTCGCCATGATGATCAATGGTCCGTCGGACGCCCGCGCTGTCGGCGGGTACGACCGGGTGGGGCCGGAGAACGTGGAGGGCGCCCCGTTGGCCCGGATGGTGTCGGGCGCCCAGGCGCTGCAGCCGGAGCACTTCCAGCAGGTGAGCGACCGTGTCCGCGGGGTGGCGGCGGAGCTCCGGACCGCGGGCGAGCAGCTCCACGGCGGTCTCGGCGAGGTCCTGACCTCGGGGTGGCAGGGCGAGTTCGCGTCGCAGGCGAGCACGTCGGTGCGGTCGTTCACCGAATCGGTCGCTCTCTACGCCGACGTCCTCGACCGGGCCGCCGACAAGGCCTCGATCGCACAGGACGGCTTCGGCGTGACCCGCACGCAGATCTCGGCGCAGGCCTCCGAACTCGAGTTGGCGCAGACAATGACGCCGGGCGGTGCGAGCGGCGCCGGAGCGGCGCTCGGTCCGGCCTCGCGGACGTCGGAGGCATCGATGGCGGCGGCCCGGGCGGCCGCCGAGGACCAGGCCCGCGCGATCGTCAACACCGTCTACAGCCCCGCCGTGATGGACGCCAACCTCGCCGACCTGGACATCCCCGCCCCGTACCGGGTGGTGTCGACCTCGGCGCTGGGCGGGGCGCGCGGAATCGATCTGGCCTCGGCGTGGAACATCGACGGCGTCATCCGGCCCGCGGGCGCGACGGCCCCGAGCGCGGACGCCCTGGCCGCGGCGGGCGCGGGCGGCACGGCTGGCACGGCGGGGGCGGCGGGGGGGGGCCGGGGCCCCCGGGGCGGGAGGGGGAAGGGGAGGGCGGGGGCGCGGCCCCCCCCCCCGGGCCCCGG
>NZ_CALMYY010000127.1 GCF_937873725.1 uncultured Dietzia sp. | reverse complement strand
GTGGCGCCGACGGCGTTGACGAACGGGTGGACCATGGTCGCGTGCCGGCGCATCGACACCTTGACGCCGGCATCGGCCATCTTCCGCGCGTAGGCCTCGCCCTCGTCGCGCAGTGGGTCGAATCCGGCCGTGGCCACGTGCGCGGGTGGGAGCCCCGAGAAGTCCTCGGCCAGCAACGGTGAGGCGCGGGGGTCGAGGCGGTCGTCGTCCGAGCGGAGGTAGGTGCTCTCGTAGAAGTCCATGTTCTTCGCGGTGAGGAAGAACCCCTCGCCGAACATCTCGTACGACCTCGTCCGCGCGGACATGTCGGTGGCGGGGACGAACAGCAGCTGGAAGTCGGGCGTGCGTTCCCCGGCGTCGCGGGTGAGGTGGCACACGACCGTCGCGAGGTTCGCGCCGGCGCTGTCCCCGCCCACCGCGATCCGCTCGGGATCCACGCCGAGCGCGGCGGCGTTGTCCCGGACGTAGCGGAACGAGGCCACCGCGTCGTCGACGGCCGTGGGGAAGAGGAACTCGGGGGCGAGCCGGTAGTCCACGCTGAGGACCTTGAGTCCGCCCATCCGCGCGAGGTAGCGGCACGTCGCGTCGTGGGAGTCGACGCTCCCCAGTACCCAGCCGCCACCGTGGAAGTAGACGAGCATCGGGAGGGCCTCGGAGCCGTGGGAGGGGGAGTAGAGGCGGGCGGGAAGGTCCGCGCGCGCCGGATCGTCACCGCCGAGCGGGAGGACGAGGTCGGAGACGACGGCGAGGTCGATCCGGTCGCCCGAGACGGTGAACGCGGACTTCTCGACCGTCTTGCGCGCCTTCTCGATGGTCATGTCCTCGTACTCCCCGTCGGAAAGCAGGGACATCGCCTTGACCCCGGCCTGGAAGTGCGGATCGAGCAGCTGCCCGTCGATCGCCTCGGGGGCGCCCGCGACCAGCTGGATCACCGGGCCGGGGAGCGCCCCGGCCGACGTCATGACGATCTTGGAGAGCCGGTCCTGCAGCGACGGTCGGTAGGTCCGATGTCCGGACATGGGTGAGCGCATTGCCACATTGTGCAGGGCATCGGCAGGATGATCGAGGAGAACCGACGAAGGGACAGGTCATGGACGCAGCAACGAACGACGTCGTCCGGGTGGAGGGGCTGGTCAAGACATTCGGACGGGCCAGGGCCCTCGACGGTCTGGATCTGGAGGTCCGCCGCGGCGAGGTCCACGGGTTCCTCGGGCCGAACGGCTCGGGCAAGTCCACGACCATCAGGATCCTGCTCGGGCTCATGCGGGCGGACTCGGGGCGGGTCCGGCTGTTCGGCCGGGACCCGTGGCGGGATGCGGTCGATCTGCATTCCCGCCTGGCCTACGTCCCCGGGGAGGTGACGCTGTGGCCGCGCCTGACCGGGGGGCAGTGCATCGACATCCTCGGTCGGGCACTGGGAGGACTCGACGCGGCACGCCGGGACGAGCTGATCGGGCGGTTCCGACTGGATCCCACCAAGCGCACCCGGGACTACTCCAAGGGCAACCGGCAGAAGGTCGCGCTCATCGCGGCGCTGGCGTCCGACGCCGAGTTGCTCGTCCTGGACGAACCCACGTCGGGTCTCGACCCGCTCATGGAGCAGGAGTTCCAGGAGTGCATACGCGAGGCGGTCGACGGCGGCTCCACCGTGCTCCTGTCCAGCCACATCATGGGGGAGGTCGAGGAACTGGCGGACCGGGTGAGCATCATTCGCGAGGGGCGGACCGTGAGCTCCGGGACCCTGAGCGACCTGCGGCGCCACACCACGACCGAGGTCCACGCGGTGACCGAGCGGGCCCCCGCCGTCCCGGCGACGGTGAACGGCATCGAGGGGTTGCGGGTCGCGGTCGACGGCGCCGGGCGGTACGACGTCCGTTGTCACGTCTCCGCCGACCGCCTGGGCGAGGTGACGGGCATCCTCCACGAGGCGGGGATCCACACGTTCACCGCCACGCCGCCCAGCCTCGACGACCTGTTCCGCAACGCCTTCTCGGCCGTGGGCCCCGGCGCCGGGCAGGCCACCGCGGCGGGCGATGCGGTGGGCGATGCGGCGGGCCCGCGGTGAAGTCACCCCTGGCCGGGACCGGACTGGTGATCTGGACCGCACTGCGTACCGGCTGGCGCTCCGCGACCGCCTGGATCCTCGGCCTGGTCCTGATGTACTTGGTCACCGGGTTCTCGATCGCCGCCCTCTACGACACCCCGGAGAAGCTCGCCACGTACGCCGCGTCGCTGGGCGACTCCATGATCATGCTCGACGGCAGGGTGGCGGGGATCGACACCCTGGGCGGGGTCATGATGAACGAGTTCGCGTTCATCGTGGGCTTCGCCATTCCGATCATGGCCATCGCCCTGACGGCCCGGTCCACCCGCCGGGAGGAGGAGACCGGCAGGCTTGAACTCCTGCTGTCCGCCCGGATCGGTCGGCTCGCCCCGGTCACGGCGGCCCTCGTCGTCGTCGCCGGGATCTTCGTCCTCCTCGGTGCGGGGATCTGGGCGGCGACCCTCACCATCCCGGTCGACCGGACCGGGGCCGCGTACTACGCCGCCTCGCTCGTCGCCACCGGCTGGGTGTACGCGGCCGCCACGGCCGTTCTCGCGCAGATCCTGGCCCACAATCGCACCGTGTGGGCGACCGGGCTGGCGCTGACCGGCCTCACGTTGGTGACCCGCGGCATCGGCGACACCGAGGAGAACTGGATCAGCTGGACCTCGCCGCTGGGCTGGCACGGCCTGGTGCGACCGTTCGGCGACCCCACCGTCGTCCCGCTCCTCGTCGCCGTGGCGGCGGCGGGTGCGCTGGCCGCGGTCGCGCTGTGGCTCTCCGGGCGTCGGGACGTGGGGGCGGGGATGATGCCGGCGCGCACGGGACCCGCGACCGCGTCGAGGTGGCGGGGCTCCGGGGTCGGAGTGGCGGTCCACCAGCACCTCGGTTCCCTCGTGGGCTGGACGATCGGAGTCGTGGCGCTCATGTCGATGTACGGCGCCCTGATGGACGTGGTGGTCGAGGCGATCGTCTCGAACCCCGCGCTCGCGGGGTTCCTTCTCGAGTCCCCGGCGCTCGTCGACGCGCTCGTGCAGATGCTCGTGGTGTTCGTGGGGATCCTCGGGGCGGGGTTCGTGCTGCAGACCCTCGCCGGGCTGCGCGGGGAGGAGACCTCCGGGCGGCTCGAGCTCGAGCTCTCGACCGGGCGGTCCAGGTGGTCGTGGCTGGCCCTGCACACCGCAGTAGTGGCGGTGGGGGCCGTGGTGGTGGTTGCCGCCGGCTCCACCGCGTTCGCGCTGACCACCGCCATCGCGCTCGACGACCCCGGATCGGTGGGCAGGATCGTCGCGGCCGGCGCCTGGCAGATTCCCGCGGTGCTCGTGTTTGCGGGACTGTCGGTGGCGCTCTTCGGCGTGGTCCCCCGGATGCAGGTCCTGGCCTGGGCGCTGTTCGTCGCGGCCGCCGTCGTCACGTTCATGGGTCCCACCCTCCGGCTCACCGAGGCGCAGATGCGCGTGTCCCCGTTCGGCGCGGTGGGCATGGCCCCCGTGGGTCCGGTGGACTCCACGGGCGTTGCGGTGCTGCTGGTGCTGACGGTGGTCCTCGTGGCCGCCGGGCTGGTCGGGTTCCGACGTCGCGACGTGCCGCGGACGTGATCGAGGACCTGGGACACTCACGGGGATCGGCCGAGGAACCATCGAGGGAGGACACGATGTCGCAGGATCTGCTCGAGAAGGCGCTCGCCACGATCGACGAGTGGCCGGTGGACAACGTGTCGGCGGCGGTGGTCGGCCCGGACGGGGTGATCGCCGCGAGGGGGGACGGTTCGCGGGTGTACCGGCTGGCCTCGGTGACCAAGCCGATCGTCGCGGTGGCGGCGCTTCTCGCCGTGGAGGAGGAGGCGATCTCACTCGATGACCCCGCGGGGCCCGAGGGGTCGACCGTGCGCCACCTGCTCGCCCACGCCTCGGGGCTCGACTTCTCCGACCGACGGAGAGTGCGGTGTGCGCCGGGGGAGAGGCGCATCTACTCCTCGGCCGGGTTCGAGGTCCTCGCGGACCACATCGCGGAGGCGACGGGAATCGAGTTCGCCGAGTACCTGGTCGAGGCGGTGTGCGAGCCGCTCGGGATGACGTCGACCGTGCTGGAGGGGTCGGCCGGCCACGGCGCCTCGGGCAGCCTCGCTGACCTCGCGGCCTTCGCCCGGGAACTGGTCTCCCCGCGTCTGCTCGCCCCCCAGACGCTCGAGGAGGCGGTGTCCGAGCAGTTCCCCGGTCTCGACGGCGTGGTCCCCGGCTTCGGGATGCAGAAGCCGTGCCCGTGGGGGCTGGGCTTCGAGATCCGGGAGGCCAAGTTCCCGCACTGGACGGGGCAGCACAACTCGCCGTCGACGTTCGGCCATTTCGGTCAGTCCGGCACGATGCTCTGGGTGGAACCGGAGATCGAGACGGCCCTGGTCGTGCTCACCGACCGCGACTTCGGAGACTGGGCCAAACCCCTGTGGCCCGCCCTGTCCGACCGGGTCGTCGACGCGGCCTGCGCGCGGACCCGGGACGAGGACGCGCTCGGCGGCTGAGTCGCCCGTCGGCGTCCGAGGAGATCACCCCGCCGCCGGATTCCCGGCCGGGACACAGGCGGACCGCGACACGCCGCGGGTGCTGCCGGCGTCGGGACCACCGTGCTGTAACTTTGCTGAGAGTCCAGGAGTCTCGCTGGTGTAATTCCACCACGTGAGGCACAGTGGTGATCAACAATCACATAAGCATCATCGTTCACACGAATTCATGAGGTCGTTGGGGAAGACGTCCCTCAGTGAGTCGGGAGTGAAGCGATGTCTGACCTAAATCATTTCGCGGATACGACGACCGGCGTGGTGTTCATCCACGCCGCGCCGACCGCGTTGTGCCCTCACGTCGAGTGGGCTCTGGCGAGCACCCTCGACGCGAACTCGGCCATGCGCTGGGAGGACCAGCCGGCCCAGCCCGGCGCCAGGAAGGCGATCGTCGACTGGATCGGTCCGGTCGGCACCGGCGCGCGCCTAGCCGACTCCCTGGCCAAGTGGTCCATGTTGGCCTTCGAGGTCACCGAGGACCCGAGCGAACTCGTCGACGGCGAACGCTTCTCCCACACCCCCGAGCTGGGGATGTGGCGCGGCCAGACCGGCGCCAACGGCGACGTGGTGATCGGCGAGAACCGGCTTCGGCTCCTCATGGCGGCAGGACCCGCCGCGTTCCATACGGCCGTCGAGGCCGAGCTCGGCACCGCCTGGGACCTGGCACTCGAACCGCTCCGAGGCCACCCGGCCGCCGCCGAGGTCACCTGGCTCTCCCGCGTCGGCTGACCCACCCCGCCCGACCCCGGCCCCGGCTCCACCAGAACGCCCGCACCCCCTTTTGGGGATGCGGGCGTTCTCGCGTGCGCGGACCGGTCAGGTCACAACGGGATGTTCTTGTGCTGCCCGCGGACGTGGGAGGCCTCGTTCAGGGCCTCGGCGAGTCGTCGCCGGGTCTCGGTGGGCTCGATGACCTCGTCGACGACCCCGATGGAGACCGCGCGACCCACCCCACCGGCGATGGCGGCGTGCTCGTCCGCCAGACGCTCGTGGAGGGCCTCGCGCTCGTCATCCGGCGCGGCGGCCAGGGCGCGCTTGTGGAGGACACCCACGGCGGCCTTGGCACCCATGACGGCCACCTCCGCGTCCGGCCACGCGAACACGGCGGAGGCGCCGAGCGCCCGGGAGTTCATCGCGATGTAGGCACCGCCGTAGATCTTGCGCGTGACCAGGGTGACCCGGGCGACCGACGCCTCGGCGAACGCGTGCAGCAGTTTCGCGCCGCGGCGTACGACGCCCTCCCACTCCTGGGAGACGCCCGGGAGGTAACCGGGGACGTCCACCAGGACGAGCAGCGGGACGCCGAAGGCGTTGCAGAGCCGGACGAACCGCGAGGCCTTCTCGGCGGACTCGGAGTTGAGGCACCCGCCCAGCCGGAGCGGGTTGTTGGCGATCACGCCGACCGTGCGGCCCGCGATCCGGCCGAAGCCCACCACGATGCTCGGGGCCCACTTAGCCTGCAGCTCCTCGAAGGTGGTGCTGCCGTCCAACTCGGACGAGTCGAGGATGCCGTGGACGAGCGGGCGCACGTCGTAGGCGCGCTTGGGGGACTCGGGGAGCAGGCCCGCGAGATCCGTGTGGTCTCCCTCGAGCGCACGCAGGTCGAACTCCCCCTGGGAGGACAGGAGGGTGACGAGCCGCCGGGCCCGGTGCAGGGCGTCCCGCTCGTCGCTGGCGGCGATGTGGCAGACGCCGGACTTGCGGTGGTGCACGTCCTGGCCGCCGAGGCCCTCCATGTCCACCTGCTCACCGGTGACGGAGCGGACCACGTCGGGTCCGGTGACGAAGATCTTGCCCGCCGGCGCCATGATCACGACGTCGGTGAGTGCGGGGCCGTAGGCGGCACCGCCGGCGGCGGGGCCGAGGACCACGGAGATCTGCGGGACGTGGCCCGACGCGCGGACCATGGCCTCGAAGACGGTGCCGACGGCGTGGAGCGCCTCGACGCCCTCGGCCAGGCGGGCGCCACCGGAGTGCCACACCCCGACGATCGGCAGGTGCTGATCGATCGCCACGTCGATCGCGTGGACGATGTGGCGGCACCCGTCCAAGCCCATGGCGCCACCCATGACGGTGGCGTCCGTGGCGTACGCGACGGTGGGCACGCCGTCGATCAGCCCGCGTGCGGCGAGTGCGCCCGAGGCGTCGGGTTCGGTGAGGAACTCCAGTGACGCGGGGTCGAAGAGATTCTCGAGCCGAACGACGGGGTCGCGCGGGTCGATCTGGGTGTTCTGGTCCATGGTGCTGGTGATGGTCATCGAGTGCAGTCCTTTCCATGGCGCACGTCCCGGATAGGGAGAGTGCGCCTCTGATGGACCCCCGGACTGGCTGGTGGGCGACAGGTCATCGGTCCGGGACCCCCGTCCCGGCCGGACCTTCCGCCCGTCACCCCGCTGGGTGCGGGGTGGTCATGCGTGTCATGCCCCGAGTGCGGGGGTGGGGACGCGGGCTCGACGTGGTGCACCGACCGCACCTTCGGCCCTGATCGCGTCCCCGCCCCGTGGCGACGGGACGAGTTGTCAGCTCTGGTCGATCTTCTGGATGTAGTCGACCGCATCCTGCACGGTACGCAACTTGGCGAGGTCCTCGTCCGGGATCTCCACCCCGTAGCGGTCTTCGGTCTGCACGGCGATCTCCACCATGGAGAGCGAATCGATGTCGAGATCGTCGACGAAGGACTTCTCCGGGGTCACCTCCGAGGGTTCGATTCCGGTGACCTCCTCGACGATCTCTGCAAGTCCAGCGATGATCTCGGCCTCGGTGCGTGCCATGTGGTGTCCTCTCGGGTGGTGTCGGCGTGCCCGGTCGGGCGCGTCGTCGGGGTCGCAGGAAGGTCGCCGGATCCGGCCGGCGACCGTGGGGTGGGCGGGGGTGGTCTAGGCGCCGCTGAGCGCGGGGACGGATTCGAGCGCGGCGTCGAGATCCTCGGGGGTCGTGACGCCGTGCCGCGGGACGTCGCGCATCATCCGCTTGGCCAGTCCGACCAGCGCGCCGGACGGCGGCAGCTCGACGAACGCATCCACGCCGCGCTTGACCATGGTCTGGGTGCACAGGTCCCAGCGGACGGGGTGGGTGATCTGCGAGACCACGCGGTCCACTGCGTCCCGCCCGGAGCCGACCACCATTCCGTCGGCGTTCGACACCAGGGTCAACCCGGGGTCGCGCACCTCGAGGGTGTTCGCGAGCGCCCGGACCTCGTCGACGGCCGGGGCCATGTGGCGGGTGTGGAACGCCCCGGCCACCTCGAGGCGGCGCAGGCGTGCCCTGCTCGGAGGGTTCTGCTCGAGTGCGTCACACGCCTCGAGCGGCCCGGCGGCCACGATCTGTCCCGCGCCGTTGCGGTTGGCGGGCTCGAGCCCGGCGTTCTCCAGCGCGAGCAGGACGTCGGCCTCGACCCCACCGAGGACGGCGATCATCCCCGTGGGACGGTCGGCGCACGCCCGCGACATGGCGGCCCCGCGGACGGAGGCCAGCCGGAGTGCATCCGATTCCGAGATGACGCCCGCGATCGCCAGCGCGGCCACCTCACCGATCGAGTGGCCGGCGATGATCGAGTCGGACGGCACCTCGCCCCGTCGGCGGAGCTCCGCCGCACCGAGGAGGGCGGAGGCCACCACCAGGGGTTGGGTGACCGCGGTGTCCGTGATCTCCTGCAGGGTCGCCGTGGTGCCGAGCCGCTCGAGGTCGAGTCCGCTCGCGGCGGACCACTCGTCGAGACGGTCGGAGGCGCCGGGTAGCTCGAGCCACGGCACGAGCATTCCGGCCTTCTGGGACCCTTGTCCAGGGGCGGTGAGACAAAGCACGAGTATCAGAGAACACGGGTTGGTCCGATTCGGATGATGTTCTCGTAACCAGAAACCGCGGCCGGATCTTGTGGGGTTCCCACAAAAGCCGAGTTGGCCGACCGTCCATCTGTCGCAAAGCGGAATTCGTTACACGGTGTGATCAGAGTGACCATCTAGCTCTCCTGAGGACTGCGTTCGGCGAGCTTGCCGAGCACGAGCGCTATTCGGAGGACAAACGCGTCCCTGGCGTCCAGGGGGTCGAAGTCGGTTATCTGGCTCGCCCGTTTGAGTCGGTACCGCACCGTATTGGGGTGGACGTACAACCCGCGCGCGCACGCCTCGACGTGGCCACCCGAATCGAGGTAGGCCCTCAGGGTCTCCTCGAGTGAGCTGTCGGCTCCGCGGAGCGGGGTGACGATCCGCTCGACGAGCATCTGCGCGGCCCCCCGGTCGCCGCCCAGGACACGCTCCGGGAGGAGGTCGATCGCCGCGACCGGGCGAGGGGCGCCCGGCCACCCGCTCGCCGCCGCCACCCCGGCGATGGCCTCCGCCGCGCTGTCGGGGGCCTCGGCCAGGGAGCTCACCGTGTGCCCGACGACCACCGGGGCATCGGGGGAGAACGCGTCGAGGACCGATTGCGGGACCGACGAGGCGGAGTCGAGCTCCCCGGAGAGGATGACGACGAGGCGGGCTCCCTGCACGACGGCGAGCGCCTGCCGGCCGGCCGAGACGGCGGCCCTGTGCACGGCCGGGACGGAGGCCAGCACGAGGTCCTCCCGCGGGCGTCCGACGATCACCGTCGCAGCCGTGGTCGGATCCCAGTTGAGGGCGGAGGCCCCGGAGGCGAGATCGGCGTGACGGTCCCCGCGGACGACCGCGTCGACCAACATCGCCTCCATCCGCGTGTCCCACGCGCCGCGGTTCTCGGCGGCGGCCGCGTAGACGGACGCGGCGGTGAAGCCGAGTTCCCGTCCGAACTTGAGGACCGCGTTGATCATGAGCCCGCGCTGGCGCTCGTTGTGGGTGATCTTCGGCATCACCAACTCGAAGTACTCACAGGTGGACCGGATGAGCTGCACGGTCTGCTGTAGGGACAGCCCCTGACCGAGTCCCTTGGGCAGCGGCTTGAACCCGGCGATCGTGTCGGAGTGCTGAGCCTCGGGGTTGCGCATCCAGGTGACGAAGTCCCGCACGGCGCTCTGGATGATCAACTGGATCTCGGCGCGCTGGTCTGCTGATAGTTCGGCGAAGAAGGGCAGCTCCAGCTCCAGTGCCCGGACGGCTTCGGTCGACAGGGTGCCCGAGTACCGGGTGATGCGCTTGAGGAGCGCATCGGAGACCGGCCGCTCATCCGGCGCGAGCCGGGGCGCGGCCCGCTTCCGCGGCGGCGGCGCGGCCGTCCCGGCCTGGGGCTCGGGCTGCGTCGTCTCGGTCACGCCACTCCGGGGTCCGTGGTGGGCTCGGGCGCGGCCATGACGTCGTCGATCCGGTAGAGGCGGGCGGCCTCGATCAGCGTGCGCTTCTCCATACTGCCCTCGCGGACCAGGCCGGCCAGGACCGCGACGATGATCGACTCGGCATCGGTGTTGAAGTAGCGACGGGCGGCGGGGCGGGTGTCGGAGAATCCGAATCCATCCGTGCCCAGGACCGTGAAATCACCGGGGACCCAGCCGCGGATCTGCTCGGGGATCGCCTTCTGGAAGTCGCTCACGGCCACCTTCGGCCCCTCGCTGGTCTGCAGCGCGGCGGTGACGAACGGGATGCGCGCCTGCTGGTCCGGGTGGCGGAGGGCATGGCGCTCGCACTCGAAGCCGTCGCGGGCCAGTTCGTTCCACGACGTCGCCGACCAGAGGTCTGCCGCGACGTCCCACTTCTCCGCGAGGACCCGCTGGGCCTCCACGGCCGCGTACATCGCCACGCCGGAGGCGAGGATCGACGCCCTGCGCGACCCCTGCCCCGCTGCGCGGAACAGGTAGAGGCCGCGCAGGAGGGCCTCGGCGTCCAGATTCTCCGGCTCGGCGGGCTGCGGCACGGGCTCGTTGTACAGGGTGATGTAGTACGAGACGTTCCGGTCGATGCCGTCGGTCTCCGTCTCGTGGGCGGACCCGGGCCCGTACATCCGCTCGATGCCCGCACGCATGATGTGGACCAACTCGAAGCCCCAGGCCGGGTCGTACGAGACGACGCCCGGGTTGGTGGCGGCGAGCAGTGGCGAATGGCCGTCCATGTGCTGCAGCCCCTCACCGGTGAGGGTGGTACGCCCGGCGGTCGCACCGAGCAGGAAGCCGCGGGCGAGCTGGTCGGTGGCGGCCCAGATGCCGTCGCCGGTGCGCTGGAAACCGAACATCGAGTAGAAGATGTACAGCGGGATCATGGGTTGACCATGGGTCGCGTACGCGGTCCCGGCGGCGGTGAACTCCGCCACCGAGCCGGCCTCGCTGATCCCCTCGTGCATGATCTGGCCGTCCTTGGCCTCGTTGTAGCTCAGCATGAGGTCGTGGTCGACCGAGGTGTAGTTCTGCCCGTGCGGGTTGTAGATCTTCAGCGTCGGGAACCACGAGTCCATGCCGAAGGTGCGGGCTTCGTCCGGGATGATCGGGACGAAACGGTTGCGCAGGGACTCGTCCCTCATGAGCTCCTTGATGGTCCTCACCAGGGCCATCGTGGTGGCCACCGACTGCTTCCCCGAGCCCTTGCGGAGCGAGGCCAGAGAGTCGATTCCCGGCACGGAGAGCGGGGTGAAGGTCTGGCGTCGTTCGGGGACGTGTCCGCCGAGCGCGGACCTGCGCTCGAGCAGGTAGCGGATCTCCGGCGAGTTCGGCCCCGGGTTGTAGTAGGGCGGCAGCGTGGGGTCCGCCTCCAGCTCCTCGTCGGTGATGGGGATGAGCTGGTTGTCGCGGAACAGCTTGAGGTCGTCGAGCGTGAGCTTCTTCATCTGGTGCGTCGCGTTGCGCCCCTCGAAGTTCTGGCCCAGACCGAATCCCTTGATGGTGTGGGCGAGGATGACCGTCGGTTGCCCGGTGTGCTCGAGGGCGGCCTTGTACGCGGCATGGATCTTGCGGTAGTCGTGACCGCCCCGGCGCAACGCCCAGATCTCGTCGTCCGACATGTCCTCGACCAGCTTCGCCGTCCGTGGGTCGCGGCCGAAGAAGTGCTCGCGGATCCAGGCGCCGTCGTTGGCGCGGAAGGTCTGGTAGTCCCCGTCGGAGACGGAGTTCATCAGTGAGACGAGCGCGCCGTCGGTGTCCCTCTCGAAGAGGGCGTCCCACTCGCGACCCCAGACCACCTTGATGACGTTCCAGCCGGCACCGTTGAAGTAGGACTCCAGCTCCTGGATGATCTGCCCGTTGCCCCGGACCGGACCGTCGAGGCGTTGCAGGTTGCAGTTGATGACAAAGGTGAGGTTGTCGAGTGCGTCGTTGGCGGCCACCTGGAGGGCGCCGCGCGATTCCACCTCGTCCATCTCGCCGTCCCCGAGGAATGCCCACACATGCTGCTGCGAGGTGTCCTTGATCCCGCGGTGGTGCAGGTAGCGGTTGAACCGCGCCTGGTAGATGGCGTTGAGCGGACCGAGGCCCATCGAGACGGTGGGGAACTCCCAGAACTCGGGGAGCGATCGGGGATGGGGGTAGGAGGGCAGGGAGCGGCCCGGGTGGCTCTTCTCCTGCCGGAATCCGTCGAGGTCGTGCTCGCGGAGGCGACCCTCGAGGTAGGCGCGGGCGTACATCCCGGGGGAGGCGTGGCCCTGGAAGAAGACGTGGTCACCGCCGCCGGGATGATCCTTGCCGCGGAAGAAGTGGTTGTATCCGACCTCGTAGAGCGGAGCCGCCCCCGCATAGGTGGAGATGTGGCCGCCCACACCGATGCCCGGTCGCTGTGCACGGTGCACCATGATGGCCGCGTTCCAGCGGATCCACCGACGGTAGGTGCGCTCGACCGACTCCTCTCCCGGGAAATCGGACTCGAGACTGGTGGGGATCGTGTTGACGTAGTCCGTCGAGGTGAGCGCGGGCAGGGGGACACGCTGCTTCGAGGCGCGTTCGAGCAGCCGGAGCATGAGGTACCGCGCGCGCTCGGGGCCCGCCTCGGCGAGCATGCCGTCGAGCGAGTCCATCCACTCCTGGGTCTCCTCGGGATCCGAATCCGCGAGGTAGGAGGCGACCCCCTCCCGGAGGACGGGCACGTTGGTGGGCGCTGAACCATCCCTGGGTCCTACGGTCTCGGTCATACGTCTCGTCCTCGCTTCTGCGATGCGTGCGGCGGCCACCCGGTGGGGTGCGCGCACATGTCGGGGTGCAGGGTCCGGCCGACCTGACGCGCCGCGGGTGTGGGGCGGATCGCCGGGTGGCAGAGCGTGGGCCGGTGGCCGACACACGTCCGTCCCCGATTGTGCCCCACACGGTGACGTGCGACACGAGGCGAGGTGCCGACCGGCCAAATGGGCGGTACTCGTTTCCCCTGGGGAGGCACGCGGGTAGTGTTCCTGGTCAGCGAAGGACCGAGAAGAACAACCCGGATACGAGGGAGGAACACCACGGTGGTCGCCGCGGCGAACCAGCAGGGCGGAGCGGAGCAGGTAGCTGTTCAGCTCGAACTGACGAAGGACATGCTCGTTCAGGAGGTCGGATGGGATTCCGACTGTGACGAGGCGATCAGTGAGGCCGTCGAGGACGCCGTCGGATCGGAGTTGCTCGAGGAGGACACCGACGAGGTCGTCGACGCCGTCCTGCTCTGGTGGCGCGACGGTGATGGTGACCTCGTGGACCGGCTCATGGACGTCGTGACCCCGCTCGCGGAGGAGGGCTCCGTGTGGGTTCTCACCCCCAAGACGGGGATCGACGGTCATGTCGAACCCTCGGTGATCGCCGAGTCGGCGCAGACGGCCGGGATGCTCCAGACCCGGACCGTGGCCCTCGGGGACTGGGCGGGCAGCCGACTCGCCCTGCGTAAGAACAGCATCCCGCGGAAGTGACGGGGCCCCGGGAGGCGGAGGCGTCCCGTGCCGAGACGGCCTCCCCGATGGGTTAATCTGACCGACACCGGCGCGCTCGTCGCGCCGGTGTTCGCGCGCGCGTAGCTCAGCGGTTAGAGCTCTGGTCTTACACACCAGCGGTCGGGGGTTCGATTCCCTCCGCGCGCACCCATGGGCATCCGGTGCACCCACTCGTCGGGGACGCGGCCGGGTGAGGAGATCGCGGTCGCGGGGACCTCGATCTCGTGGTGTGGGACCAGCCCCTAGCCGCGCAGGCGATCCGCGCGCTTGAAGGCGCGGCGGTGCTCGGCGTCGTCGCGGTCCCCGTAGCGGGCGCGCATCGCGCGGGCGCGGGCGTCGACCTCGACGTCGGCGGGGGAGGCGGGGTTCCCCGCCGGGACGTCGTGGCGGCTGTCCGGGGCGGGGCTGCCGTCGGGGGTTCCGGAGGCGCGGGGTTCGTCCCGCTCGGCGTCGCGGCGCCGGGCCCGGATCTCGGCCCAGGCGAAATACCCGAGGGCGAGGGGCGCGAGGATTCCGAACGCCAGCCACTGCAGTCCGTAGGAGAGGTAGGGGCCGCTCTCGATCCCCGGGATCGGGGCGGGGGTCAGCGATCCGGGCTGTCCGCCGACCAGCTGGAGGTACCCCTGCGGAACGAGGTCGTGCCCGAGGGTGCCGCCGATGACCACCGGGTCCACCACGCGGACCGCCGGGAAGCCGTCCACCACCACCGGCTCGGCCTGCCCGGCCTCGGTCGCGCGGACCCGGGCGGTGATCCCCACCTCGCCACCCGGTGCCGCGGGGAAGGCGGGGACGGTGTTGTTCTCGCCGACCGGGACGACCCCGCGGTTGACCAGGATGTCGCCGCCCTCGTCGGGATCGAACACGGTGAGGACCTGGTAGACGGGCTCGCCGTCCACCGAGCGGAGCCGGAGGAGGGCCTCGGCGTCGGGCTGCCAGCGCCCCTCCAGGGTCACCAGTCGCCACTCGCGATCCACGTACCCGCCGGGGTCGTCGACCACCTGGGCGAGGGGGGCGGGGTCGGCCTGGAC
This sequence comes from uncultured Dietzia sp., assembly GCF_937873725.1. Lineage (GTDB taxonomy): Bacteria > Actinomycetota > Actinomycetes > Mycobacteriales > Mycobacteriaceae > Dietzia. The sequence goes on along the minus strand of NZ_CALMYY010000127.1, from coordinate 24,563 downwards.
GGATTCGGCGAGGCGCGCGTTCCGGGCGTCCAGGTCGTCGCTCTTGCCGAGCTGCCACGGGGCCAGCAGCGCGAAGCAGGCCCAGGCGAACAGGATCACGCCGAGCAGGCCGATCACCCATCCGGGACTGATGAAACGCCGGAGAGTCCGCATTGCTCCAGGGTATCGCCCGGGGAGTGGCGGCCACCCCATCAGGGCGCGGGACGGCCGCACGACCGGTGGGCCGGCGTTGTTGGCGGATCCCGCCGGGCACCGTCGGCGGCGGGTGCACGATGGTGGTCGACCTCGTCCGCGCGTGGCGGGGCGGGCGGGAAGGACGACGATGAGCTCAGGAAGGCCCACGCTGGCCGACGTGATCGACCTCCTGGAGCGCGCGTACCCACCGCGGTTGGCGGAGTCGTGGGACCGCGTCGGGCTGGTCGCGGGTGACCCCGCAGCGGTGATCGGGACGGTCGTGGTGGCCGTCGACGCGACCGACGCGGTGGTCGACCACGCGCTCGGCGCCGGTGCGGACCTGCTGCTCGTGCACCATCCGCCGTTGCTGAAGGCGGTTCACTCGGTCGCTGCGGACACCCCCAAGGGGCGGATGCTCCACCGGCTCATCGAGGGCGGTTGCGCGCTGTACTCCGCCCACACCAACGCGGACGCCGCCCGTCCCGGGGTCAACGACGCCCTCGCCGAGACGCTCGGCCTGACGCCGGGCCCACCGCTGTCGCCGACCGGTGACGGCACCGTGGACCGGTGGGTGGTGACGGTGCCCCACGACGACGTCGAGGATCTGCTGCACGCCGTGTTCGCCGCCGGGGCCGGCCGGATGAGCGGGTACACCGAGTGTTCGTTCTCCGTTCCGGGAACCGGACGGTTCCGGCCCGGTGACGGAACGGATCCCGCCCTCGGCACGGTCGGTGAGCCCGAGAGCGTCTCCGAGACGAGGGTGGAGTTCGTGGCGCCGCCGGAACTCAGGTCGGCGGTCCGCCGCGCGGTCACGGCCGCGCACCCGTATGAGGTACCCGCCATGGACGTCCTGGTCAACCACGCCGGCCCCGGCCCGGGGCCGGAGGACACCGGCCTCGGCCGGATCTGCGAACTCGAGCACCCCATGACGTTGGCCGAGTTCACCGAGCTGGTGGGCTCCCGGCTCCCCGAGACCCTCTGGGGTGTCCGCGCGGCCGGTGACCCCCAGGCCGAGATCCGGCGGGTCGCGCTGTGCGGGGGCTCCGGCGACTCGCTGCTGGGCGCCGCGCGGGCGGCGGGCGCCGACGTCTACCTCACCGGTGACCTGCGTCACCACGTGGTGGACGAGCACCTCCGCGGGGGCGGCCCGATGCTGGTGGACGCCGCGCACTGGGCTCTCGAGTTCCCGTGGTGCGCTCAGGCCGCGGCGCTTCTCGAGGAGCAGGCCGGGGTGACGGCGACCGTGTGCGCGCTGCGAACCGACCCGTGGACGGCGGCGTCGGGGGGAGGGGTCCGCGGGCGGTAGTCTTGGCCCTCATGAAGGCCGATCCCCACGACCAGCGTCGACTCGTCGACATCGCCGAACTCGACCTGCGCCTGGGCGGTCTGGCGCACCGTCGGACCGCGCTCCCGGAGCAGGCCGCGCTGGACGGGCTCGAGGCGGAGCGCCGCGCGGCCGTGGAGTCCGCGGCGCGGGCCCGCATCCACGTGGAGGACCTGGATCGTGCGATCGCCAAGTTGCGATCGGACCTCGACGCCGTCCGGCGGCGCCGCGAGAGCGATTCCGGTCTGGTGGCCGCCGGCGGGTTGTCCGAGCGCCAGGCCACCGAGCTCGAGTACGAGCTCGGCTCGCTCGCCCGCCGCGAGGAGTCCCTCACGGCCGAGCTCGCCGAGCTGACCGAGCGCCACGAGGCCGTCGAGGCGGACGTGCGCCACTCCGGCGCCGTCATCACCGATCTCGATGCCCGGCTGGGCATGGCGGTCACGGTCCGGGACACCGCCCTCGCCGAGCTCGAGGACGCCGTCACCGCGACGACCGCGGAGCGTGCGCGGGAGGCGGAGGGCCTCCCGGCCGAGCTCCTCGCGCTCTACGCCCGTAGCGCCGAGGAGGCCGGGGTGGGAGCGGCGATCCTCAACGGTGGGCGCTGCTCGGCCTGCGCCATGGACCTCAGCCGGAGCGCCGTGTCCACCTTCCGGTCCGCGCCCACGGACGACGTCCTGACCTGCCCGGAGTGCGGCGTGATCGTCGTCCGCACGGACAACTCGTGAGCGGTGGGCCCGGCTGGACCGGCGCCACCGGCCGGCCCACCCGGATCGTCCTGGCCCGGCACGGCCAGACCCCTCTGTCCGTGGACCGGCGCTACTCGGGTCAGGGTGACCCCGAGCTCACCGACCTGGGAGTGTTCCAGGCCGAGCGGACCGCCGGGCGACTGGCGTCGATCCCGCATCTGGCCGCGGTCGTCTCGTCGCCGCTGGGCAGATGCCTCGGCACGGCCGAACGTGCCGCCGAGGCCGCGGGGGTGCCCCTCGTGGTGGAGGACGACCTCATCGAGACCGATTTCGGGCGGTGGGAGGGGCTGACCTTCCGGGAGGCCGCCGAGCAGGACCCGGAGTTGCACGCCCGTTGGCTGGGGGACGTGTCCGTCCCGCCGCCGGGGGGAGAGAGCTTCGCGGCGGTCCGCGCCCGCGTCGAGCGGGGGCTCAGGAGGATCGTCGAGGACCGCCCGGGCGGTGTGGTGGCCGTGGTCAGCCACGTCACGCCCATCAAACTCGTGATCCAGGCGGGACTGGGCGTCGGCGACGAGCTGCTCTTCCGCCTGCACCTGGACCTGGCGTCGGTGTCGGACGTCCGTTTCTACCCGGACGGCCCGACCTCGGTGCACCTGGTCAACGACACCTCGCATCTCGACTAGACTCTGCGATCGAACGAGTCGGCCGGACGGCCGCGGACGGGGGAACCGACGCCGTGAGGCGAGCAGGCCCCGGCCCGAGGAAAGTCCGGACTCCACAGAGCAGGGCGGTTGCTAACGGCAACCCGGGGTGACCCGCGGGATCAGTGCCACAGAGAACAGACCGCCGCGCTCTCGAGCGCGGTAAGGGTGAAACGGTGCGGTAAGAGCGCACCAGCGCCCCGGGTGACCGGGGCGGCTCGGTAAACCCCGCCCGGAGCAAGGTCGAAGGCCGCACCCGCGAGGGTGCGGCTGCGCGGATGTGGTGCAGCGATGCACCGTGAAGGGCTGCTCGCCCGAGTCCGCGGGTGGACCGCTCGAGGCACCCGGTGACGGTGTGTCCAGATGGATGGTCGTCGCCCTCCCTTCGCGGAGGGCACAGGATCCGGCTTACAGGCCGACTCGTTCGCAACGCTCCCGCGGTCCCTCCCCGTCCGGCATGGTGGACCACGCACCCCAGCGGCGAGGAGGCCGGAATGATCCTGCACGCGGACGCCATCGACTTCGGCGCGCTCCGGGCGGAGTTCGGGCTCCCGGGGGAGTTCCCGGAGGACGTGCTGCGCCAGGCGGAGACGGCGTCGGACCGCGAGGCGGGCTCCCGGGTCGACCTGACCGCCATCCCGTTCGTGAGCATCGACCCTCCCGGCGCGCGCGACCTCGATCAGGCGGTCCACATCGAGGCGACCGACCGGGGACACCGGGTCCGCTACGCGATCGCCGACGTGGGCGCCGTGATCGAGCCGGGGTCGGCGCTCGAGACCGAGTCGCTGCGGCGCGGACAGACCCTCTACCTCCCGGACGGCTCGGTTCCCCTGCACCCGCGGTCCCTGTCCGAGGGGTCGGGCAGCCTCCTTCCCGGCGAGACGCGACCCGCGGTGGTGTGGTCCGTCGAGGTGGACCCCGAGGGGGAGACGGTGGCCGTCGAGGTGGGGCGGGCCCTGGTGCGCAACACCGCCAGGCTCGACTACGCGGGCGTGCAGGCCGACGCCGACACGGGTCGACTCCACCCGTCCATCGCGGCGCTACCACTGGTCGGTGACCGGCTCCGCCTCCGGGGGGTCAGGTCGGGCGCCATCTCGCTCCGGTTGCCGGCGCAGGAGGTGGTCGGGTCGGAGTGGGGCTGGACGCTGGCCATCGAGCCGCGCGTCGCGGCCGACGAGTGGAACGCGCAGATGTCCCTGCTCGTGGGGCGCGCCGCGGCGCAGCTCATGGTCGCCGGCGGGCACGGTCTGGTGCGGACCCTGCCCGGGGCCCCCGACGGGGTGGTCGCCGGGTTGCGACGCACGGCCGAGGCGCTCGGCCTGGCGTGGTCGTCGTCGGAGGGGCTGGGCACCATGCTCGACCGTGTCGACCCCAACACCCCGGCGGGGATGGCGATGATGCGCGAGGCCACCACCGCGCTCCGGGGGGCCGCGTACACCGTCGTCGGCCCGGGGAGCGCGGCGGACGACCTGGGGCACGCGGGGATCGGCGGTGTGTATGCGCACGTGACCGCCCCGCTGCGCCGGGTGGTCGACCGCTACGGCACCGAGATCTGCCTGGCCCTCCACGCCGGTCGTCCCGTCCCGGACTGGGCCACGTCGAGGCTGAGGGAGCTGGCCGGCGTGATGGCGGCGTCCGACCAACTCGCCGGCAGGGTCGACCGCGCGTGCGTGGACCTCGCGGAGGCTCTGGCCCTGGAGGGGCTGCTGGGCCAGGAGCGTCCGGTGGTGGTGTTGCGGGCACCCGCCGGGGACCGGGCGGGCGAGGCCTGGTGCGCCGATCCGCCCGTGACGGGAGAGGTGACCGGGCCAGCGGAGGCGGGGACGCGCGTCGCCGCGGTGGTTGCGGAGGTCGACGTCTCCGGTCGACGCGTCCGCTTCGACGTCCCACGACCCGGCGCAGCCCCGGTCCACCGCGAGTAGCGCCCGGAATCGGGCCGGTCAGCCGGGCCGGGTGCCGAACAGTTGCCGTGCGACGGTGACCCAGGACCGGAGTTCCAGCGCGAGGTCGGTGGAGTCGGGTTCCTGGCACCACCGGTAGGTGAGACCGGTGGTGGCGTCGACCGCCGCCTGTGCCGCACGCGCGGCGTCGAGGTCCGGGCGGACGGATCCGTCACGCTGGCCGTCGGCGAGGGCGCGTTCCACGGCGTCGCGGGCGGTGGCGATCCACGTGTGGAAGATGTCGCCGATCTCCGATCGGGTGCCCGCCACCTGGAAGGCGACGGTGAAGATCGCGCGCAGGAAGTCGGGATCGTCGCGCCACATGTCCTCGAGGGCGAGCATCGTGTTGGCGGCCCTGTCGAGCCCGGGGACGCCCACGGCGGTGGTCGGCGCGAGCAGCGGGCGCTGAAAGCTGCGTTCGAACAGTGCCCGGAACAGTCCCTCCTTGGAGCCGAATCGGTGGTGGACCATCTTCCTGTCGAAGCCGGCGTGCGCGGCGATGAGCGCCGGGCTGGCTCCCGCGTACCCGCGTTCGGCCACGACCTTGACGGCGGCGTCGAGCAGCGCCTCGGTGGAGGCCTGGACTCGCTCCTCCTGCGTGGGCCTGGCGGACATGGCTGCGATCATTCCAGAAGCACTCATTCCCACCACTGGGAATAAGTGTAAGCGTCCTCGCCATGACCCGAGAAGTGGCCCCGGAGCACGAGGTGGTGGTGATCGGCGCCGGATTCGGCGGGATCGCGGCCGCCGCGAAGCTGCGCGAGTCCGGATTCCGCGACGTGGTGGTCTTCGAGGAGGCAGACGAGCTCGGCGGGACGTGGCGCGAGAACACCTATCCCGGCTGCGCCTGCGACGTCCCCTCCGCGCTCTACTCCTATTCGTTCGCGCCCAACCCGGACTGGACCCGGATGTACGCGGGCAATGCGGAGATCCACGACTACCTGCGTCGGACCGCCGACGATCTGGGCGTCACCGGTCTGATCCGCTTCGGCACGAAGGTCGAGTCGGCGCACTGGGACGACCTCGACCTCACGTGGCGGCTCGAGACCTCCGCCGGTGCGGTCACGGCGCGGTGGGTGGTGGCGGCCTGCGGACCGCTGCATCGGCCGTCGATGCCGGACATCGCGGGCATCGACACCTTCGAGGGCACGCTCTTCCACAGCGCTCGGTGGAACCACGAGCACGACCTGCGGGGACGCCGTGTCGCGGTGCTGGGGACGGGGGCCTCGGCCATCCAGTTCGTCCCGGAGATCCAGCCCCTCGTCGACTCGCTGACCATCTTCCAGCGCACCGCGCAGTGGGTGCTGCCGAAGCCGGACAGGCACGTCGGGGACCGCGAACGGGCGCTGTACCGGCGTCTGCCCGGAGCGCAGCGGGTGATGCGGCGGCTGACGCATCTGGTGTTCGAAGCGGGGACGTACGGGGTTCGGCATCCGCTCGTGTTGCGGCCCCTCGAGTGGGTCTCCACCGCCCACATGCGCCGCCACATCACGGATCCGGCCCTGCGGCGTCGGGTGACGGTCTCCACCGCGATGGGGTGCAAGCGGATCCTGCTGTCGAACCGCTGGTACGAGACGCTGGCCCGCCCCAACGTCCGGGTTGTCGACGGAGACGTCCGCCAGATCCGGCCGCACTCGATCGTCGACGGCGAGGGAGTCGAGTACGAGGTGGACACGCTCATCCTCGCCACCGGGTACCACGCCGCGTCACCACCCGTCGCCGAGCTGTTCCACGACGGGCGGGGTCGCTCGATGAGCGCGTACTTCGCCGAGGGCGGCGCGCAGGCCTACCTCGGCACCACCGTCGCGGGATTCCCGAACCTGTTCCTGCTGACCGGTCCCAACTCGTTCGTCTACTCCTCGATCGTCGACGTCATCGAGGCCCAGGTGGATCGCCTCGTCACGCTACTGCGCTACGCGCGCCACCACACGCTGGGATCGGTCACCGTCCGCCCGGAGATCCAGCGGCTCTTCAACGACGAGCTGCAGGACGCGATCGCGCACACCGTGTGGGCGAGCGGGTGCTCCAGCTGGTTCATGGACGACTCGGGCAGGAACACCACCATGTGGCCGTGGTCCACCGGTGAGATGCGGCGCCGCCTGGGTGACGTCGATCCGACGGACTTCGAACTGCGCCCGCTGAACCTCATGAAGGACGGTGTCCGTCGATGAGCGACGACCGCACTCCACTGCTCTGCATCCACGGCATCGGCGACACCGCCAGCGCGTGGCGCACGGTCGCCGGGCCGCTGGCCGGACGGCGTCGGCTCATCCTGCCGACGCTTCCCGGGCACCACGGTGGCCCGCCGCTCGATGCGCGCCGCCCCGTTCGCATGGCCCAGCTCGCCGATCATCTCGAGCGCGTCCTGGACGACGCCGGAATCGACACCGCGCACGTCGTCGGCAACTCCCTCGGCGGCTGGTTGGCCCTCGAACTCCTGGCCCGGGGGCGGGCCCGCTCGGTCACCGCGCTGTGCCCGGCCGGCGGGTGGGAGCGCGGCTCCCGGTTCGAGGCGAGGCTCTCGATGCGACTGAGGGTCAGCCAACGCGCGGCCAAGTACGCCGCGCCCGCCATGGTCGGACTGCTCCGCAGCGCGGCTCTCCGACGGGTGTTGATGGCGGATGTCTCGGCGGACGGGGCCGGGATCGATCCGCGGGTCGCGTCGTCGTTCCTGCGCGGGCTCGCCGGGTGTGACGGCTTCGTCCCCATCCTCGACGCCGTGATCGCCGAACGCCTCCCCGCGATCGCCGCGGACTGCGCGACCCCGGTCGTGGTGGCCTGGGGGGACCGCGACAGGCTCCTGCCGCCCGAGAGCAACGAGGGTGGCCTCCTGGCCGCCGTCCCGCACGCGCGGCTGACGCGGCTGCCGGGGGCCGGGCACGTACCCATGCACGACGACCCGGATGCCGTCGTGGCGACGATCCTCACCCTGACCAGCGCCGTGGATCGTGGCGCGACCTCCGCCGCGGACGCGGCGGACGACCAAGGAGAATGCTGATGCTGCGGGACCGAACCGACCTGGCGGGCCGACGTGCGCTCCTCACGGGAGCCGGCGGGGGACTGGGGCGGACGATCGCCGTCGCCCTCGCGGAGCAGGGGGTGGACCTCGTCCTCACCGACCGTCCCGGCACCGATCTCAGCGGACTGTCCCGGGACCTGGGTTCACGTGGCGTCCGGGTCGCCACACTCGACGCCGACCTGACCGATCGCGCAGCCGCGTCGGACCTCGTCCGCCGTGCCGAGGAGGCGCTCGGGCCGCTCGACATCCTCATCAACAACGCCGGCATCGAGTTCGTCGCCCCGTGGCACGACCGCACCCCGGAGAACCTCGCCTTCGAGGTCGATCTCAACCTCGTCGCTCCGATGCTGCTCACCCACGCCGTCCTGCCGGGGATGGTCGAACGGGGACGCGGCCACGTCCTGACCATCTCCTCCATCGGCGGCATGATGGCCATCCCCTACCTGATCGGCTACGCGGCCTCGAAGCACGGGATCGCCGCCTTCAACCGCGCCCTGGCCGCCGAGGTGGGCGACAAGGGGATCGCGATCACCACGGTCTTCCCCGGGTTGATCCGCGACGCCGGAATGGGGGCCAACTACACCGGGGCGCTGACCCCCGGTGTCCTGGAGCGCGTCGCCACCAGGACCCCCGCAGCCGTCGGCCGAGCGGTGGTCCGGGGTCTGCGGACCGGGCGGAACGAGGTGGTGGTCAGCGCCACCCCCACCCGGCCGATCGCCGTGCTCACCCGATCCGGCCGTCCGCCTCCATCCGGTTGATGCAGCGCATCCTCCGGTGGGGTGCGCCCAGGGTCGATGCCCATCTCGCCGAGGCGCGTTCCCGCGCGGACGGCCAGCAGTGAGCGACGAGGAGAGAGCAGTGGAGTCCAACGCCCGCAGAGCCCCACGGGTGGCCATCGTCGGAGGCGGCATGTCCGGGATGGGACTGGCCGATCGGCTCTCGGAAGAGGGTCTCGACGACTTCGTCATCTACGAGAAGGCCGACCGCTTCGGCGGGACGTGGCGCGAGAACACCTACCCCGGGGTCGCCTGCGACGTGCCGTCGGCCTACTACTCCTACAGCCACGCGCAGAACCCCGACTGGAGTCACGTCTTTGCGGGCGGCGAGGAGATCCAACGGTACTTCGAGACGTTCGCCGCCGAACGCGACCTGCAGCACCGCACCCGGTTCGGGATCGAGGTCCTCGCGGCGACCTGGAGCGGCGATCACTGGGCGCTCGACCTCAGCGACGGGAGCCGCGACGTCGCGGACATCCTGGTCTCGGCCACCGGTGTCGTCCACCAGATCGCGATGCCGGACATCGACGGCCTCCGGACCTTCGAGGGCGCCATGTTCCACTCGGCCCGCTGGGACCACGGCGTCGCCATCGACGGCCAGCGGGTCGGGCTCATCGGCAGCGGGTCGACCGGCGCGCAGATCCTCACCGCCGTCGCCGGCAGAGCCGCCCGGCTGACCGTCTTCCAGCGCACGCCACAGTGGGTCCTGAGCTGGGGCAATCCCGAGATCCCGGGGTGGGTGAGACGAGCCCTGGGCCGATTCGGCCCGCTTCGGAACGCCTACCGCAGGCTGGTGCAGATCTGGTTCGAGCACACCTTCGGCGCGGCGGTCCTCAAGCCCGGACTCCGCCGCGACATCGTTCGCTGGGCCGCCCGGCGGAACCTCGGGCAGGTCCGGGACCCCGAACTGCGGCGCGCACTCACCCCGGACTACGAGCCCATGTGTCGACGGCTCGTCCTCTGCGACGGCTACTACGACGCCATCCAGCGCGACGACGTGGCCCTGGTCACCGATGGGATCGTGCGGGTGGAGCCCCGCGGTGTCCGGACAGCCGACGGTCGACTCCACGAACTCGACGTCCTGGTGCTCGCCACGGGGTTCGACGCCCATGCGTTCACCCGCCCGATCACGGTCACGGGTCTCGACGGACGCACGCTCGACCAGGAGTGGGCCGACGGGGCCCGCGGACACCGCACCGTGGCCCTGGCCGGGTTCCCCAACTTCTTCATGCTCCTCGGCCCCCACAGCCCGTTCGGGAACCAGTCGCAGATCACGGTGGCGGAGACCCAGACGCGCTACATCGTCGAGTGGGCCGCCCGGTTCGCCCGGGGCGAATGGGGTCCCAGCGCCCCCAGCCGTCAGGCGATGGACGCCTTCAACCGCGCCGTCCGTGACGAACTCCGGAGCACCGACAACATCTGGTCCACCGGGTGCCGGTCCTGGTACCTCGGGGACGACGGCGTTCCCGAGGTCTGGCCATGGAGTGCCAAGGCCCACCGGACCATGCTCGCGACCGTCGACCCCAGCGAGTGGGAGCCCGTCCCGGCTCCGTGAGGGCGCCGGCCGGATCCCGGCGACGACCGTCCCGGGTCAACGAGATCAGAAGAAGGAATCAGCAGATGAAGAACACCTCCGGCCAGGACCTGGCAGGCAGGCGCATCGCCATCACCGGCGCGGGGCGCGGGATCGGGCGGGCGACGGCGGCCGAACTCGTCCGACGTGGAGCGACGGTGTGCATAGGCGACATCGACGCCGGATGCGTCCGCGACACCGCCGAAGCCCTCGGCCCCTCGGTCACCTCGTCGGTGCTGGACGTGACGGACTCGGCCTCCTTCGCCGCGTTCCTCGATCAGGCCCGGTCGGACATGGGCGGTCTCGACGTCCTCATCAACAACGCCGGGGTGATGCCGATCGGACCCTTCCTCGAGCAGTCCGAGGAGATCGTGCGCCGCTCGACCGACATCAACCTCATCGGGCCGATCCTCGGCATGAGGCTCGCGCTCCCCGACATGCTGGCCCGGGGCCGCGGCCACATCGTCAACGTCTCCTCCAGCGCGGGCAAGGCCGCGGTTCCGGGCGGCCTCAACTACGGCGCCCAGAAGGCCGGTCTCGTGCACCTGACCGAGGGCGCGCGGATCGAGTTCGCCGGCCGCGGCGTCGACTTCACCTGTGTCATCCCCTTCTTCACCAACACGGACCTGATCTCCGGGACCAAGGGGGCGAGGCTGGTCAGGACCGTCGAGCCCGAGGAGGTGGCCCGCGAGATCGCCACCGCGATCGTGAAGCGGAAAAAGGACGTCTACACCCCGGGCCTGCTGCGGCCGCTCCTCGCGATGCAACCACTTGTCGGTCGTCGGCTCCGGGACGGCATGTACCGGGCGCTCGGCGCGTACGACACCTTCCTCGACGTCGACCGATCCCGTCGATCGGACTATGACCGTCGGATCAACGGGAATTGAGGCGTGATGACAAGTCAGACCATCGGGTCGGCGGCGGCACCGAGCCCCGCCGAGACCGTCGACCGGCTCAAAGCGGCGTTCCGCGCCGGACGGACCCGGCCCGTGGAGTGGCGCGAGACGCAGCTCCGCGGACTCCTCCGGTTCCTGGATGAGAGGGAGGGGGAGATCGCCGAGGCGCTCGCCCGGGATCTGGGGCGGAGCGCCTTCGAGGCGTGGTTCGGCGACATCGCCCCGCCCAGGAACGAGGCCGCGCACGCGCTCAAGCACCTGCGCCGCTGGATGCGCCCCCGGCGCCGACCCGTCCCGCTCGCACAGCAGCCCGCCCGCGCGCGCATCCAGTACGAGCCCCTGGGGGTCGCGCTCGTCGTCGCCCCCTGGAACTACCCCGTCAACCTGGCCCTCGGACCCATGGTGGCGGCGTTCGCGGCAGGCAACGCCGTGGTCCTCAAACCCTCCGAGATCGCGCCCGCCACCTCACGCCTCCTCGCCGAGGTGTTGCCGACGTACCTCGATCCGGAGGCGTTCGGGGTGGTCGAGGGCGACGGTCCCACCACCCAGCACCTCATCTCCCTGGGAGTCGATCACGTCTTCTTCACCGGTGGCACGGAGGTGGGCCGCAAGATCATGGAGGCGGCAGCCAAGACCCTCACCCCCGTCATCCTCGAGCTCGGGGGCAAGAGCCCGGTCATCGTCGCGGAGGACGCGGATCTCGACGTCACGGCGCGCAGGATCGCCTGGGTGAAACTGATGAACTCCGGTCAGACCTGCATCGCCCCGGACTACGTCCTGGTGCACGAGTCGGTGAAGGACGACCTCGTGGCGCGCCTGTCGGCGGTCGTGACGGAGTTCACCTCGGCCGAGGGGCCCAAGCGGATCGTCAACCGTCGGCAGTTCGACCGGCTGGCGGGATACCTCGGCCAGACCCGCGGCTCGATCGTCCTCGGCGGGGAGACCGACGCCGACGAGTTGACCATCGCCCCCACGATCGTCGTGGACCCGGATCCGTCCGAGCCGGTGATGACGGAGGAGATCTTCGGTCCGATCCTCCCGATCGTGTCGTACCGGGACGTCGACGAGGCCATGGAGTTCGTCAACGGTCGCCCCGCGCCGTTGGGCCTCTACGTCTTCACGAGGGACACCGACCTGGCCGACAGGATCGTCGACTCCGTTCCCGCCGGTGGCGCGGTGATCAACCACTGCGCGATCCACTACCTCATGCCGGAGCTGCCCTTCGGCGGCGTCGGGGACAGCGGGATCGGGGCGTACCACGGCGAGGCCGGATTCCAGGCGCTGAGCCACCTCAAGTCCGTCGCCGTGAAGGGGTTCGCGGTGGATCCGCGGATCGTGTACCCGCCCTACGGGCGCGTGGCGCAGGCCGTGATGCGTCGGCTCTTCTGACTCACGCCCCGTCCTCCCGCGGGGCGGCCGAGTAGGGTCGGACGGGCACCAGATCCCACAGCGACCCGAGGAGGTCCGGCATGTCGGAAGAGCAGTGGTACTACGACGTCGCCACAGGTCAGGCGGTCCAGGGCAAGGTCACCAACTGGGAGAACAGGATGGGACCGTACGCCACCCGCGGCGAGGCGGAGGCGGCGCTCGCCAAGGCGAAGGCGCGCAACGAGGCGTGGGACGCCCAGGACTAGATAAGCCCAGGACTAGCCACGCCGAGGAGCAGCCACCCCTGGACCGCCCCACCCCCAGGAGCGGACGGCCGGGGCGGTCTCAGCGGGTGCCCGTGGACCCCTTCTTGCGCGTGGTCTTCTTGCGCCGCCGGGCCGCCCGCCGCGACTCCGACAGTTCGCGGTAGGCCGCGGTGACCGTGGCGGCGTCGTTCTCGAATCCGGCCAGGGTGCGCTCGGAGAAGCCGCGTTCGTGCTCGAACAGCACCCCGAACCCGAACGTCGACTCGCCGGCGGACTCGGCGCGGCGCGCGATGCGCCGGATCCACATCCGCGCGGTCACGCTGTCCTGGACCTCGCCGAGCACCGTGTGCAACCGCTGGCAGGCGGTGCGCAGCGGGGCCACGGTGAGGCCGCCCCCCTCCTGGAGCGAGCTGACGTTGCGCCGCAGCGCCTTGGCGCGCTTGCGGACGACGTGGGTCAGCGCCTCCCGCTGGGACAGGGTCAGCTCCAGGGCCTCGAGATCCCGCTCGGTGCGGGTGCGCGCCTTGGTGAACTTGGCGAACTGCCGATCCACCCCGCGCAGCATCACGTCCTCGGACTCCCGCCGCGCCTTCCGGCCCCCGGCCCGCCCGTGCTCACCCGCGGTGGTCGCGGCGGAAGGGGCCGACCCCGCGACCTCGACGAGCCGGTGAAGGGTGTCGAGCAGGTCGAGGTACCGGTCGGTGCCCAGGGCGGCCGTCACGCGGTGCCCGGCGCGCCGCTCCTCGGCATCGAGTTCGGTGCGCAGTCGCAGCCTCGTCTCGGGGCTCACGATGTCCTCGGGGAACTCCGCGGCCAGGTTCTCCAGACGGACGTCGACCACCTGGATGTCCCTCACCTTGCCCAGCACCGCGGCGAGGACCTTGAGCTCCTCGAGCAGGACGGCCAGGTCGATGTCCGTGTCCGCGGTCTCGGTCTGGAGCTCGGCGGCGTAGGAGCTGATCGTGCTGCGCAGGCCCCGGACGGCCACCCGCATCTGGTGGACCCCGACCATCGTGACGCGCCGGGCGGCCGGGTCGTGGTCGAGCAGTTGGTGCAGGTCCTCGACGAGGGCGTCCCGCACCGGCGAGGCGCCCCGGGGGAACGGGTCGGGGAGGGCGCCGATCGCGCGGGCGAGTTTGGACGACGACGACGAGGCGGTGGCCCCCGCGTCTGTGCAGGCGGAGGCGACGGCCGCGAGATGGCCCACGGCACCGTCCAGCGACGGGTCGACGAGTTCGGCCTCCCACTCCCGCCACCGGGCCGCGGACCCGCCGGGGACGAAGGACTCGGTGGTGACGTGGTCGTCGCAGAACTCCACCACGGCCCGGCCGTCGGAGTCCCGCAGCGTCAGCACGTGCCGTTCGTTGTCGACACGGGCGACGGGTGCGAGCGGTCGTCGGCGGACCAGGCCGGCCACGGCGGCGACGAAGTCCGGCGGTACCTCGTCGCCGAGTGGTGCCTGCAGCTCGACCCGGCCGGCCTCGGACGGCAGCTTGAGGTGCCAGCCGGCGTCGTCCCCGCCCGTCCGCCGACGCAGCGTCACCTTGTGGCGCGTGAGCGAGAGGTCGTCCGTGTCGTAGTACGTCGCGGAGAGGTCGTGCACCGCGGGCTCGTCCGCCGTCAGCGGGGCGAAGGCGCCCGGGGAGGGGACGGGGATGTCGGGGCCGACCTCGAACTTGCTCTCGACCTCGACGGTTTCGCTGATCGTCATGGACTGGTTGTACCAGGCTCGGGTGAACGGGGCGTCGGGTGCGACCCCCACGGGACTTACCTGCGGGTAAGATCACAGTGGTCCGGATCACAGGCGCGTCGTGGGGAGAAGCAGTGGATCAGGGAGAAGCAGCGGATGGGACGACGGTCGTCGACACCCTGATCGTCGGGGCCGGATTCTCCGGCCTGGGGGCCGCGATCAAGCTCACGGAGGAGGGGATGGACGACCTCGTCGTGGTGGAACGGGGTTCCGACGTCGGCGGGACGTGGCGCGACAACACCTACCCGGGCGCCGCCTGCGACGTGCCGTCCCACCTCTACTCCTACTCTTTCGCCCTCAATCCGGACTGGTCCCGGGCCTTCTCGCCGCAGGGCGAGATCTACGACTACATCCGGAAGGTCACCCACGACACCGGGGTGCGCCGGAAGATCCGGTTCGGCGTCGAGGTCACCTCGGTGCGCTTCGACGGCTCCCGTGGTCGGTGGAGCGTCGAGACGACCGCGGGGGAGTACGACGCCCGCGTCGTGGTGCTCGGGGTGGGGGCGTTGTGCGAGCCGCGGCTCCCCGAGATCGACGGCATCGCCGGGTTCGGGGGGCCCGTGTTCCACACCGCCCGCTGGGACCACTCGGTGCCGCTCGCGGGCAGGCGCGTCGCGGTGATCGGGACCGGCGCCTCGGCCATCCAGGTGGTGCCCTCCATCGCGCCGGCCGTGGCGCACCTCGACGTCTACCAGCGCACCGCGCCCTGGGTGCTGCCCCGGGTGGATCGACCGTATCCGAGGTTCGAGCGCACGCTCTACCGCCGGGTTCCCGGTCTGCAGCGGGCGGTCCGGGCGCTGCAGTACGGCAGCCGGGAGTTCCAGGTCGTGGGACTGACCCGCAGCAGAGCGGCGCTCGCGCCGATCCGGGCGATCGGGCGCGCGCATCTGGCGATGCAGGTGCGAGACCCCGCGCTGCGCGCCGAGGTGACCCCGGATTTCGAGATCGGGTGCAAGCGGATCCTGCTGTCCAACGCCTGGTATCGCGCGTTGACCAGACGGAACGTCGACCTGGTGACCGCGCCGATCAGCCGGGTGACCGACACCGGGATCGTCACCGCCGACGGCGTGGAGCATCCGGCGGACGTGCTCGTGGTGGCCACCGGGTTCCACGTCACCGACTCGCCGTTCTTCGAACGGGTCCACGGGGCCGACGGGCGGACGCTGGCCGCCAAGTGGGCGAGCGAGGGGATGGAGGCCTACAAGGGCACCACCGTCGCGGGCTACCCCAACCTCTTCGTGCTGGTGGGCCCCGCGACGGGTCTCGGCCACTCCTCGATGATCTACATGATCGAATCCCAGCTCAACTACCTCGTGGACGCCCTCCGCACCATGCGCGACCGCGGACTGCAGACGGTCGAGGTCCGGGAGGCCGTCCAGGACGCCTACAACCGCGAGCTGCGTGAGGCCACCGGCGAGACCGTGTGGACGACCGGCTGCAAGAGCTGGTACCTCGACGCCAAGGGCAACGCCCCGGCCGTGTGGCCCGATTTCACGTTCTCCTTCCGCCGGGAGACCCGCGATTTCGACCTCAGCGCCTACCGCCGCACCGCGTCGACCGGTCCGGCCGAGGGGCCGCCCGGGGAACCGGCCGTGACGCCGACCGGGCAGGAGGCACTGCGATGAGCGCACTGGTCCGCGGACTCGTCGGCTCCCTGGGTGGGGTGGTGGCCCGCCGTCCCCGCTGGCGGATGGACGGCAAGGTCGTCGTCGTCACGGGGGCGGGCTCCGGCATCGGGCGCGAACTCGCCCGGGAGGCGGCGCGGCGGGGGGCCCGGCTCGCGCTGAGCGACATCGACGCCGACGGCCTGGCCGAGACGGTCCGATTGGCCCGGGCCGACGGGGCGACGGACGTGCGTTCCGACCGGCTCGACGTGGCCGAACAGGCCGCGGTGGCGGAGTACGCGGGCCGGGTCGCCGAGCACTTCGGCGTGGTCAACCTGGTCGTCAACAACGCCGGGATCGCGTTCACCGGATCGGTCGAGCAGTCCTCGTACAAGGACATCGCCCGAATCATGGACGTGGACTACTGGGGGGTCGTGCACGGCACCAAGGAGTTCCTGCCGCACCTCATCGCCTCCGGCGACGGCCACCTGGTCAACGTCTCGAGCATCTTCGCGTTCCTGTCCGTGCCCACCCAGAACGCCTACAACGCGGCCAAGGCCGCGGTGCAGCAGTTCACCGAGTCTCTACGGATGGAGATGCTCGCCGCCGGACACCCGGTGGACGTCACCTGCGTCCACCCCGGGGGGATCAAGACCGCGGTCGCCCGGAGCGCGGGTGCGGCCGAGGGGCTGGACAGTGCGGACTTCGCCGCGATCTTCGACTCGAAGTTCGCGCGCACCGAGGCTTCGACGGCCGCGCGGGTGATCCTGGACGGGGTCGAGAGGCGCCGCGCCCGGGTCCTGGTGGGCCCGGACGCCTACGTGCTCGACGCCCTGGTGCGCCTGTTCCCGGCCGGCTACCAGAAGGGCACGGTCGCGATCTCGCGCCGCTTCGGGGTGGTCTGACCGGAGCGGCGGGAGCAGGGTCAGGGGCGGAACCGGTCCGTCGCCTCGAGCAGGTGATGGGTCGTGCCCGGCTCCGCCATCGCGTGCCCGGCGTCGGGGACGATGTGCAGCTCGGACCCCGGCCACGCCGCGTGCAGCTCCCAGGCGTTGGCCACCGGGCACACCACGTCGTATCGCCCGTGGACGATCACGGCGGGGAGGTGGGCGATCCGGTCCATGCGGGCAAGGATCGGCGCCCGGTCCAGGAACGCGTCGTGGACGAAGTAGTGGTTCTCGATGCGGGCGAAGGCCAGCGCGAACCTGTCGGGATCGCCGTCCGGGACGGCGGGGCGGGGGAGCAGGGCGGACGTCGAGGTCTCCCACGTGGTCCACGCCCGAGCGGCCTCGACCTCCGTCGCGGGGTCACCGCAGTGCAGGAGGCGGTGGTACGCCACCACGTGGTCGTACCCCGGGGCGCCGACGGCCCCGGGGCCGTCGGCGGCCACCAGCGGCGCGAGGTATCCCTCCCAGGCGTCGGGGAACAGGTGGGCTGCGCCGCCCCGGTAGAACCAGTCGATCTCGGAGGGGCGGCACAGGAAGATCCCGCGCAGGACCAGCGCGCGCACGCGGTCGGGGTTCTCCTGGGCGTAGGCCAGGGCCAGCGTCGTGCCCCAGGACCCGCCGAACACCACCCACCGGTCCACCCCCAGGTGCTCCCGCAACCGCTCGAGGTCCGCCACGAGATGCCAGGTGGTGTTGACGGCGAGGTCCGCGCCGTCGGCGACGTGCGGGGTGCTCCGCCCGCAGCCGCGCTGGTCCACCAGGATGATCCGGTACGCGGCGGGGTCGAACATCCGACGGTGGGCGGGGGAGGTCCCCCCGCCGGGACCGCCGTGGACGAACAGGACCGGGTCCCCGGCGGGATTGCCGGAGCACTCCCAGTACAGGCGTTGGCCGTCGCCCACGTCGAGCATCCCCGTCTCGTGGGGCCCGATCTCCGGGTACGGGGCGCGGCGCGCGGTCTGCGTGTCCATCGACGATCCCGGCGTGATCAGAACGAGTGGTCGGGGCCGGGGAACGCCCGGGAGCGGACCTCGTCGCCGTACTCGCGGGCGGCGTCGCGGAGGGTGTCGGCGAGTCGCGCGTAGCGCTTGACGAACTTCGCCGTCCGCCCGGTGCCGTGGCCGGCCATGTCCTGCCACACCAGCACCTGGGCGTCGCAGCCGTTGCCGGCGCCGATGCCGACCGTCGAGATCGCCAGTTCGGCGGTGACCTCGCGGGCCAGCTCGGCGGGCACCATCTCCATGACCACGGAGAACGCCCCGGCCTCCTGGACGGCGCGGGCGTCGGCCCGGAGCGCGTCGGCGGCGTCGCCGCGGCCCTGGACGCGGAAGCCGCCGAGGCCGTTGACGGACTGGGGGGTGAAGCCGATGTGGGCCATGACCGGGATCCCGGCGTCGACGATCGCCCTGATCTGCGGGGCCATGCGGACGCCGCCCTCGAGCTTGACGGCCTGGGCGCCGCCCTCCTTCATCATCCGCGTGGCGGCCGCGACGGCCTGCGTCGGCGAGGCCTCGTAGCTCCCGAAGACCAGGTCGGCCACCACGAGCGCCATGGGCGCTCCCCGGGTGACGGCCCGGACAAGTGGGATCATCTCGTCCTCGGTGACCGGGACGGTGGTGTCGTAGCCGTAGACGACGTTGGCCGCCGAGTCGCCCACCAGCAGGACGGGGATCCCCGCCTCCTGGAACAGCCGGGCGGAGACGAAGTCGTAGGCGGTGAGCATGGGCCACGGCTCGCCCGCGGCCTTGAGCTCGGCCAGGTGGTGGATGCGGGTGACCCGCGTCAGGCCCTGTCGATCCTCGGCCGGTGCGCCACCGGATCCGTAGACCGGCGTGTCGGTGGTGTCACTCATGGCGGTGTGGCCTTCCTACGGTGACCTCGAGGCCGACGGGGGTGTCGGTCCCCGGGTGGACAGGGGGCGATGGCGGGAGATCCCGTCGCCGACGAGTCTGCCACGGCGGGGTCGAGGGGGGCCGGCGAGTGTGGCGCGTACCGGATGTCACACGGACGTAACACGGCAGGCACTAGGTTGGACGGCATGAACCGCCAGCAGGAGTACGTTCTCAGGACCCTAGAGGAACGCGACATCCGGTTCGTCCGGCTGTGGTTCACCGACGTGCTCGGGACCCTGAAATCCGTGGCCGTGGCCCCGGCCGAGCTCGAGGGGGCGTTCGGCGAGGGGATCGGCTTCGACGGCTCGGCCATCGAGGGCTTCTCCCGCGTCTCGGAGGCGGACACGGTCGCCAAGCCGGATCCGTCGACCTTCCAGGTGCTGCCGTGGGCACACGCCGACTGCGGCCAACACTCGGCCCGCATCTTCTGCGACATCTTCAACCCGGACGGCAGCCCCAGCTGGGCGGACCCGCGGCACGTGCTGCGCCGCCAGCTCAACAAGGCCGCGGACCTCGGCTTCTCCTGCTACGTCCACCCGGAGATCGAGTTCTTCCTCTTCAAGGACCTCGACACCGACGGGGCGGAGCCGGTGCCCACCGACAACGGCGGCTACTTCGACCAGGCCGTCCATGACACCGCGCCGCATTTCCGTCGCCACGCCATCGAGGCGCTGGAGGCGATGGGCATCTCGGTGGAGTTCTCCCATCACGAGGGCGCCCCGGGGCAGCAGGAGATCGACCTGCGCTACGCGGACGCCCTGAGCATGGCGGACAACATCATGACCTTCCGCTACGTGGTCAAGGAGGTGGCCATGAACAACGGGGTGTGGGCGTCGTTCATGCCCAAGCCCCTGCGCGACCATCCGGGCTCGGCCATGCACACGCACATGAGCCTGTTCGAGGGTGACACCAACGCGTTCCACGACCCGGACGACGAGTACCAGATGTCGGCCACCGCCAAGTCCTTCGTCGCGGGCATCCTGCGGCACGCGCCCGAGTTCTCGGCGGTCACCAACCAGTGGGTCAACTCGTACAAGCGCCTCATCGGCGGCGGCGAGGCCCCGACCGCGGCCACCTGGGGTCGGGCGAACCGCTCGGCGCTCGTGCGGGTCCCGATGTACACCCCGAACAAGGCCTCCTCCCGCCGGATCGAGGTCCGGAGCCCGGACTCGGCCTGCAACCCGTATCTCGCCTATGCGGTGATGTTCGCCGCGGGCATCAAGGGCGTCCAGGAGGGGTACGAGCTCCCTCCCGAGTCCGAGGACGACGTGTGGACCATGAGCCGCCAGGAGCGGCGCGCGATGGGCTACACCGACCTCCCCGGGAGCCTGGAGCAGGCGCTCGACGCCATGGAGGAGTCCGAGCTCGTCGCCGACGCGCTCGGCGAGCACGTCTTCGAGTTCTTCCTGCGCAACAAGCGGCGCGAGTGGCGGGAGTACCGCAACGACGTCACCCCGTACGAGCTCCGGAACTACCTCAGCCTGTGACCGGACGCACGCGATGAGCAGGGATTCCTCCCGTCCCCGCATGCCGAGCCCGGGGCGGCTCGGCCTGCTCGACACCCGGGCGGGGGACTGGCTCGACTACCTGGGCTGGACCGGCGAGGACGCGATCCCGCTGCTCTGGGCCCTGTCGCGCGCCCCCGATCCGGACCTGGCGCTGGGCGCGCTGGTCCGGCTCCGGGAATCCCTCGCGGCGGAATCCCACGGCAAGAGCTCGTCTGCGCGCGCCGGAATCGACACCGGCGTGGCGGCCCTCGATTCGGCGCTGCGCTCCGATCTGCCGCTCCGCGGACGACTCCTGGGCCTGCTCGGGTCGTCCAGCGCCCTCGGCGACCACCTGGTGGCCGAGCCCACCCGCTGGGCCTCGCTCCGCTCGGAGCTGCCCGCCCGCGAGGACGTCCTGGCCGACATGCTCGGGGCCGTCGGGGCGGTCCCGGAGGCGCCCGTCGAGGGCGCGCCCCCGCCGTCCCAGGCGGAGGACCTGCGCAGCGCGGGAACCTATCGGGCCGCCGTCACCGGCGGCGCCGCGGTCAACGTCCTGCGGTCGACCTACCGCGACCACGTGGCGCTGCTGGCCGCGCACGACGTGGCGTCGACGGTCGAGGACCAACCGGTGCTGCCGTTCGCCGAGGTCGGGCGGCGCCTGGCCGATCTCGCCGACGCGGCGCTGACGGCCGCCCTCGCGGTGGCCGTGACGACCGTGTACCCGGACTCCCCGCTGCCCGCCAGGCTCGCCGTGGTGGCCATGGGCAAGGGTGGGGCCCGCGAGCTCAACTACATCTCCGACGTGGACGTCATCTTTGTCTCCGAGCCCGCGGACGCCAAGACCGGCCGCGTGGCGGGGGAGATGATGCGCATCGGGTCGATGGCCTTCTTCGAGGTGGACGCCGCGCTCCGCCCGGAGGGCAAGTCCGGCGAGCTGGTCCGGACCCTCGAGTCCCACGAGGCCTACTACAAGAGGTGGGCCAAGACCTGGGAGTTCCAGGCGCTGCTCAAGGCCCGGCCGATGACCGGCGACCTCGCACTGGCCGCCGACTACCACGACGCCGTCCACCCCCTGGTCTGGACCGCCGCCGAGCGGGAGGACTTCGTCCACGACGTCCAGGCCATGCGCCGCCGCGTCGAGGAGAACGTCCCCGAGGTGCTGCGCGAGCGGGAGCTCAAGCTCGGCCGCGGCGGCCTGCGGGACGTGGAGTTCGCCGTCCAGCTGCTCCAGATGGTCCACGGTCGCACCGACGAGGAGTTGCGGGTGACCAGCACGGTGGAGGCGCTCGGGGCGCTGCGCGCGGGCGGGTACATCGCGCGCGAGGACGGCGCCAACCTGGTCGCCGCCTACGAGTTCCTCCGACTGCTCGAGCACCGGCTCCAGCTCCAGCGCCTGCAACGCACGCACCTGCTTCCCGAGGAGCCCGACGAGGAGGGCTACCGCTGGCTCGCCCGGGCCGCCCACGTCCGGCCGGCCGGGCGACTCGACGCGGCCGAGGTGCTGCGCGACGAGCTCCGCCAGATCCGGAGCCGGGTCCGCCGACTCCACTCCAAGCTCTTCTACCGTCCGCTGCTGGACTCGATCGCCTCGTACGACGCGGAGGCGCTGTCCCTGAGCACCGAGGCGATGGAGCGGCAGCTCGCGGCCCTGGGGTTCGGGTCGCCCCGCAACGCGCTCGGTCACCTCCGGGCGCTCGCCGGGCAGAGCAACCGGCGCGGCCGGATCCAGGCGCTCCTTCTGCCCACGTTCATGGAGTGGCTCGCGGACACCCCGGACCCGGACGCGGGCCTGTTGGCGTATCGCAAGCTGTGCGACGAGCACCAGGACGTCACGTGGTTCCTGCGCATCCTCAGGGACGACAGCATCGTGGCCCGCCGCCTGGTGACGGTCCTGGGCACCTCGCCGTTCGTGTCCGAGCTGTTGCTGCGCAACCCCGAGGTGATCCCCGACCTGACCGACGGGACGGAGGGGCCGGTGCTCGTGGACACCGGGGTGTCGGACATCGCCTCGGCCCTGGCGGCCTCGGCCGCGCGTCACCGCACCCCGGAGAAGGTCATCGCCGCGGCGCGGTCCCTGCGGCGGGCCGAACTCGCCCGGATAGGCGCCGCGGACGTCCTCCGGCTGGTCTCAGTTCCGGAGGTGGGCCAGCGACTGTCGGCCGTGTGGCGTGCGGTGCTCGAGGCGTCGCTGGCCGCGGTGATGAGGGACATGGCCCCCGAGGGCGAGCCCCCTCCGGCCCGGCTCGCGTACATCGGGATGGGCAGGCTCGGCGGGGACGAGTTGTCGTACGGCTCCGACGCGGACGTCATGATCGTGTGCGACCCGGTCGACGGCGTCGCCGAGGACGTGGCCGTCCGGTGGGCGGTGCAGGTGGCCGAGCGCGTGGGCGGGCTGCTGTCCTCGCCGTCGTCGGATCCTCCCCTCGACCTCGACGCGGACCTGCGGCCGGAAGGCCGCAACGGTCCGCTCGTCCGCACCCTCGCGTCCTACCGCGCCTACTACGCGAAGTGGGCCGAGACGTGGGAACTGCAGGCGCTGCTGCGCGCGGCGTTCGCCGCCGGCGACAGCGAGCTGGGACTGGACTTCCTGCACATGATCGACGAGTTCCGGTACCCCGCGGACGGCGTCCCGCCCAAGGTCGTGCAGGAGATCAGGCGGATGAAGGCGCGGATCGACTCGGAACGACTCCCGCGCGGTGCCGACCCGGCCACCCACACCAAGCTCGGGCGCGGCGGCCTGGCGGACGTGGAGTGGTGCGCCCAGTTGCTCACCATGCAGCACGCGGCGCGGGTCCCGGGCCTGCACACCACCTCCACGCTCGAGGCGCTCGACGCCGCGGCCTCCGCCGAGCTCCTGTCCGAGGGCGAGCGGGACGCCCTGGTGCAGTCGTGGCTCATGGCCGGCCACGCCCGCAACGCGCTGGTCCTGGCGCGCGGCAAGGCGGTCGACCAGCTCCCCGGTCAGGGCAAGATCCTGTCCGCGGTGGCGAGCATCTGCACCGGGTCGTCCGACGGGGCGGAGTTCCTCAACGAGTACCTCCGGGTGACCCGCCACGGCCGCAAGGCCGTCGACCACGTGTTCTGGGGCGAGATCTAGCCCGCCACCCCGGTGGGGGTCAGGGTGTCCACCGATGCGCGGCGGGTCCGGCCGCGGATACCCTGGGGGCATGGCTGTGACGATGAACCTGACCCTCACCCTCGACGGCGTGACCTACGGCGAGCTGTACGAGTTCGTCGACGCGGTCCGCGCGGCCGGCGTCCCCGCCGACGAGCGCGTGCGGTGCCTGGGTTCGGACGACAAGGGCGACCGCTTCGAGGTGGAGCTCGGGCCCGACCGGCGTCGCCCCGGCGCGGCACGGGCGGCCTCGGGGGCGTTGTCGGGGCAGGCGCCCGCGCCGGCCGCCGGGCCGGGGGTGTCGCCGTCGATCGCCTCCGTCGCCGAGACCGTCCGGTCGATGGTCCGCAACGGCGATGATCTGGACCGCGTGCTCACCGCGCTGGGGGATCTGCGCAAGTTCCTGCGGTGAGGCGCCGCCGCCCGGTCGCCCGGGCGCTGGCCGTCCTGTCCTGCCTGATCGCCGCGACGGGGGTGGCCCTCCACCACTCGGACTCGGATCTCCCCGCCGTGCTGGTCCTGGCGTCGTTCGCGCTCGCGGCGTGGGCGTTCTCCCTCCTCGCGCTGGTCGCGGCGCTGCGCGCCCGCTCCGTCGCGCTGACGATCCTCGCCGTGGTGCTCGCCGGCGCGGGCGCGGTCCAGTACGGCCCGCTGGTCTCCCCGTCCGGTGGGGACGACGACGAGGGGGTCGACCTCCGGGTCCTGGTGCAGAACCTGGAGTTCGGGCGGGCGGTCCCGACCGACGTGGTGAGGGCCGTCCGCGAGGGCGGGGTCGACCTCCTGGTGACGGTCGAGGCCACCCCGGAGGCGGTCGACGGGCTACGCGCGGCGGGGCTCACCGCGAACCTCCCGCACGAGGCCCTGGATCCCGCCCCGCAGACCGCCGGCGTGGCCGTCTGGTCGAGGTACCCGCTCTCGCCGCCCGAGCGGGTCCCGGGATTCGGTCTCGGGGTCGTGCGCACCGACATGGCGGGGTCCGCCGGACCGGGGACGGGGGGGGCCGCGCACCCGCGCGCCCCCGTCGGCGACGGGCCCGCCCCGGGCG
>NZ_CALMYY010000126.1 GCF_937873725.1 uncultured Dietzia sp. | reverse complement strand
CCGAAGCGCTCGACCCACCCGGTGGACCCGGTGAACGGGTCGTCGAAGCCGTACTCGCGCCCGGCGAGCATGGCCGAGGAGATGGGCAGGGCACTCATGTTCTGCACGCCGCCGAACAGGACCACGTCCTGGGTCCCGGACATGATCGCTTGGGCGCCGAAGTGGATGGCCTGCTGGCTGGACCCGCACTGGCGGTCCACGGTGGTGCCGGGCACGCCGAGCGGCATCCCGGCCGCGAGCCACGCCGACCGGGCGATGTTGCCGGCCTGGGGCCCGATCGCGTCCACGCAGCCGAAGATCACGTCGTCGACCACCTCGGGGTCGATCCCCGTCCGCTCCACGACCGCGCGGATGACGTGCGCGCCGAGGTCGGCCGGGTGCTGTCCCGACAGGGTCCCGCCGCGCTTGCCCACGGGCGTCCGCACTGCGTCGATCACATAGGCCTCGCGGCCGGTCACACTGGTCATTGGTCTCCTCGGGATGGGGTGAAGAAGGTCACTCGACGGCCAGACCGTCGAGCACGATGGTGAGGTACTGGTCCGCGATCTCCGCGTGGTCGTATCGGTCCTCGGGCCGGTACCAGCGCACGGCCACCCACACGGTGTCGCGCAGGAAGCGGTACGTCAGCCGGATGTCCAGGTCGCCGCGGAACTCGCCGGAGTCCATGCCCTGCCTCAGGACATCGGTCCACATGTCGCGGAACTCGGTGTTGCGCTCGCGTAGGTATTCGAAACGCGGGTTGCCGCGGAGGTGCTTGAGCTCGTCCTGGTAGATGGCCACCTCGTCGCGGTGGCGGTGGATCGCCTCGAAGGACGCGTGGACCAGCCCCTCGAGGGTCTCCCGGGGCGGCGAGCCGGACCGGACGATCCTGCGGTAGTCCCCGAAGAGCGAGTCGAGGAAGCCCCTGAGGATCTCGTCGACGATCGCCTCCTTGGAGGAGAAGTGGTGGTACAGACTCCCGGAGAGGATGCCCGCCGCGTCGGCGATGTCGCGCACGGTCGTCGCGCGCAGGCCGCGTTCGGCGAAGAGCCCGGCGGCGATCGCCAGGAGCTCCTCACGTCTGGTCGTGCTGGTCATGGGGACAGGGTACCAACCAAGCACTTGCTAGGTACGGGTCCGCCTCGCGGGGGAGGTGGTCTAGGCTCCCCGCATGCGGACCTCCACCACGCGCCCACCCCGCCGGCCCGGCCGCCGCGTCCTCGCGGCGTCCGCGGCGCTCGGCCTCGCCCTGAGCCTCGCCGCGTGCGCGAGCGGGGAGGGGGACGACGACGAGACCGCCGCTCCCCCCTCGTCGGCGGCGGCCGAGGTCGCGCCGGGGCAGGAGCCGCCGGCCCCGGACACCCCGGCCACGCCCATGGATCAGCTGGTGCTCTCCGCGCAGGACGCCCCGGACCTCGGCCTCGCGCCGATCTCCCCCCAGGAACTCACCGGCGGCATCGACTCCCTGGAGACCCTCACCGCCGGGCTGCGCGTGGAGCCCGAGAACTGCGCGGACTTCAGCCAGGACGCCTTCCTCGCCCAGGCCCGGCCCGGCGCGATGGCCATCCAGGCCGGCCGGTCCGGGGACACCTCGTACGCGGTGGCGGTGACCACGGTGACCGACGGGGTCCCCGGTCGCGACAGGGTGATCACCGACTGCCCCGTCATGACCGTGACGGTCCCGATCGAGGGCGCCGACGTCGCGTCCGTCACGCAGAACACGCTTCTGCCGCTCGATCCGCCGGAGGGCGTGACCGACTTCGCCGCCGTCTCGCAGGACAGCACGATGACCATGATGGGGACCGAGATCCGCACCGGCAACCTCATGATCACCGGCGTGGTCCGGGGGGTCGGGGTGTCCGTCACCGCGACGGGCGCGGGCGGCCCGGTGCCCGACGCCGCCCGCGACACCGCCGTGGACGTGTTTGCCAGGCAGGTCGAGAAGATCCGCCGGGCCTAGGGGTCAGGACCCGAAGTCCTCCAACAGGTACTCGAGCAGGCTGATCAGCCGTGCGGGCAGGCGGAGTACGCCGTTGAGCACGTCGCCGACCGAACTCTCGGGCAGGGTGAGGTCACTGACGGATCCGTCGATCGCCTCGTGGGCGTCGTGCAGCAAATCGCTGAGCATGGTCTTCTCCTTGGTGGGCGGGGCGCGGCGGGTCTCAGGACCCGAAGTCCCAGAGGATGTCGCCGATGAAGTACAGAAGGTTCCCGGGGATCTTGAGCACCCCGCCGATCACGTTTCCGATCGACCCTTCGGGTGAGATGTCGTCCGCCGACCCCCACACGTCATCCGCGAGGTCGTACACGATGTCACTGATATCCATGCCAGGCTCCTGACGTCCGGACCAGCCTCGGCTCGGCTGGGTGGCTGCACCCGATTATCGACCTGAGCCGGACATAAGGATCTCCTTGCCACGGACCGTGACCGGAATGGGTCCGACCGCCTGCGGACATCCTCCCCACCAGCGGTGAGATGGGCGACCGTCCACTGCTGTCAGCTCAGGCTCTCTGCGAGGAGATGGAGATGACCTCACCCGTGAGATAGGTGGTGTAGTCGCTCGCGAGCATCGCGATGGTCGCGGCCACCTCCCACACGTCCGCCGCGCGCCCGAAGGCCTCCTTTGAGGCGAGCTCGTCGAGCAACTCCGCCGAGGCCGACTTCTCGAGGAACGCGTGACGCGCGATGGACGGTGCGATCGCGTTGATCCGCACGCCGAAGTCCGCCCCCTCGATGGCCGAGCAGCGGGTCAGCGCCATGACGCCGGCCTTGGCGGCGGCGTAGTGGGCCTGGGCCCGCTGTGCACGCCAGCCCAGGACGGAGGCGTTGTTGACGATCACCCCGTTGTGGGGCACGTCGCGGAAGTACCGCAGCGCGGCGCGGGTGGCGCGGAACGTGCCGTTGAGGGTGATGTCCAGGACGCGGTCCCAGTCCTCGTCGGTCATGTCGACGAGCTCGCCCTCGCCGCCGAACCCGGCGTTGTTGACCAGCACGTCGATCCGGCCGAGCTTCTCGGCGGCACCGGTGATGAGCGCGTCGACGTCCGAGGTCGACTGCACGTTGCAGGTGATCGCCTCGAACTGCTGCTCGGGGAACTCGGCGGCGAGCGCGTCGCGGGCCTCGTTCATACGCCGCTCGTGGAAGTCGGACACCAGGACGTCGGCACCCTCGAGCGCGGCGCGGCGGGCGGCGGAGAAGCCGATGCCGGTGCCGGCCGCCGCGGTGACGACGACCTTCTTGCCCTTGAGCAGGCCGTGGCCCGGGGTCTCCTCGGGAACAGTGGCGAGGGGGGACTTGTGCTCGGTCATGACGGCCTGGCCTCTCGGGGTAGTCCGAGCACACGCTCGGAGATGATGTTGCGCTGGATCTCGTTGGACCCGCCGTAGATGGTGTCGGAGCGGGTGAACAGGAACAGCCGCTGCCACAGCGCCAGCTCCACGTGCTCGGGGTCCCGCAGGTCGTTGGGCGCCCCCTCGGACGTCTCGGTGGGGCCGGTGAGGGACTCGGCGCCCTGCACCAGCATCGCCAGCTCGCCGAGATCGCGGTGCCAGTTAGCCCAGAGCAGCTTGGCGGCGGAGGCGTTGCCCCCGGTGGCGTCCCGCTCGGCGAGGGTGCGCAGCGCGTGGGCGCGGATCACCTTGAGGCCGATCCAGGCGCGGGTGATCGCC
This sequence comes from uncultured Dietzia sp., assembly GCF_937873725.1. Lineage (GTDB taxonomy): Bacteria > Actinomycetota > Actinomycetes > Mycobacteriales > Mycobacteriaceae > Dietzia. The sequence goes on along the minus strand of NZ_CALMYY010000126.1, from coordinate 1,071 downwards.
TCGCGCACGGCGGGGACGTCCGCGCTGCCGTTGGCGCGCGCCATCCCGGTGATCTGCTCGAGCTCTCGGGCGAAACCGACCTGCTGGCCGAGGGTGGACACGCCGCGCTCGAACTCGAGCAGGGTCATGGCGACCTTCCAGCCCTCGCCCCGCTCCCCCACGATCATGGACGCGTCGGTCACCGCGTCGTCGAAGAACACCTCGTTGAACTCGCTGGTGCCGGTGAGCTGCTGGATCGGCCGGATCTCCACTCCCGGCTGGTCAAGCGGGACCAGGAGGAAGCTCAGACCCTTGTGGCGGCTCGTGCCCTCCTCGGTGCGGGCCACCACGAACGCCCACTGGCTCAGATGCGCGAGCGAGGTCCACACCTTCTGGCCGTTGATATGCCACCTGCCGTCCTCGCGCAGCTCGGCGGTGGTGGCGACGTTCGCGAGGTCCGAGCCGGCACCCGGCTCGGAGTAACCCTGGGCCCACAGCTCGGACACGTCCACGATCTTCGGCAGGAAGCGGTCCTTCTGCTCCTGCGTGCCGTGGGCGATGAGGGTGGGCCCGAGCAGCGTCTCGCCGAGGTGGGACACGCGGGCCGGGGCGTCGGCTTTGGCGTACTCCTCGTGGAAGCGCACCTGCTGGCTGAGCGATGCGCCGCGGCCCCCGTGCTCGACGGGCCACCCGACGCAGGTCCAGCCCGCGGCGGCCATGTGCCGCTCCCAGGCCAGTCGCTGTGGGAAGAACTCGTGCTCGCTGCCCGGCCCGCCGACGCCCTTGATCTCGGCGAACTCGCCGACGAGGTTGGCGTCCAACCACTCGCGGAACTCCGCGGCGAACTCGTCGTCGGTCAACTCCGACGCGGGCCTCGTGCTCTTGGTCATGCCCGACACACTACCAAGCACTTGCTTGGCGGTAAGGATCCGGCGGCTACAGGTGCCCTCCCCCTCGCAGAGGCTCTCGAACCGGACCGGGCTCGGACTCCCGCTCGTCCGCCCGTAGCCACCTCACGCACACCACGACTGCGGCGACGAGCGTCACCACAGCCGCCATGAAGACGATGTTTGAGAGCAGTTGGATGTGGAG
>NZ_CALMYY010000125.1 GCF_937873725.1 uncultured Dietzia sp. | reverse complement strand
GGGGGGGGGGGCGGCCGGGCGCCGGTCGATCCTCTGGTGGAGCGGGGGGGGGCGCCCCCCGCCCTCCGGCCCCGCGGGGCGCCCCGGCAACCGCCGGTCCAGGTCGCCGGCCGCGATCTGCCCCGCCGCCTCGCTGACCTGCCCGAGGGGCCGCAGCGCCCGGCGAACGAGGTACCAGCCGGCTGTGCCCACCACGAGCAGCACCCCCGCCCCGACGGCGGCCGACACCCCGACGAGCAGCCCGACCGTGCGGTCGACCTGGCGGTCCAGCGGGAGCCCCAGCACCACCACGCCGCCCCGGGCGGGCGTCGCGAGGACCCGCCAGGCGCCTCCGCCCGCGGAGGGGACGGTCCGGGGCTCACCCGGGGGGAGGTCGGCGGGCACGGCGGGGCGGGCGCCGATGTCGTCCACCACGAGGAGGACAGTGCCGTCGGCGGCGCGCTCCTCGACGTAGAACTGCGACGGCGGACGCTCCCGCGACGGTTGGCCCGACCGCGGCTGCCGGGACGGGGCGGTCGGTCTGGCGTCCGGGGTGCCCCGGTGCGCCCAGCTCCGCACTCCGTCGGCCAGCTGATCGTCGACACGCTCGACGAGCTGCGCCCGCATCGTCAGGGCCACCGCCGCGCCCGAGACGAGCAGTCCCGCGGCCACGAGCAGCAGCATCGTCCCCACGAGGAGCACCCTCAGCGGGAGGCGGTCGAGGGGGCCGGGGCGCCGGACCTCGGTCCCCCGCGTGTCCGGGGTCATCGCGGTTCACGCAGGACGTACCCGACCCCGCGCAGGGTGTGGAGGTACTTGACCGGGCCGGTGTCGACCTTGCGGCGCAGGTAGCTGACGTACGACTCGACCACCCCGGCGTCGCCGCCGAAGTCGTAGTCCCACACGTGGTCGAGGATCCGGCTCTTGGACAGGACCACCCCGGCGTTGACCATGAAGTATCGGAGCAGCCGGAACTCCGTGGGCGAGAGGGCGACAGGGTCACCCGCCTTGAACACCTCGTGGGTGTCGTCGTCGAGCTCGAGGTCGGCGAACGTGATCCGGCTGTCGGCCGCCTCGTCCCGGGGGGCGGTGCCACGCCGGGCCAGGACCCGGACCCGGGCGATCACCTCCTCCAGGCTGAACGGCTTGGTCACGTAGTCGTCGCCGCCGACCGTGAGCCCGCGGACGCGGTCCTCGACCGCGTCGCGGGCGGTGAGGAACAGCACCGGGGCGTCGCAGCCGTCCGCGCGGAGCCGGCCGATCGTGTCGAATCCGTCCATCCGCGGCATCATCACGTCGAGCACCACCACGTCGGGGCGGAAACCGCGGGCCACGTCGATCGCTTGCGCGCCGTCCCGGGCGGTGGCCACCTCGAAGCCCTGGAACTTGAGGCTCACCTGCAGGAGCTCAACGATGCCCGGCTCGTCGTCACACACCAGCACGCGCGTTCCCCCGCGATGATCCCGGCCGATGTCCATGAGGAGAGTCTGCCCCACCGTCAGGACGACCCACCGGGACCGCCGGGACCGCGGGGACCGCCGGGTCCACCGGGTCCACCGGGTCCACCGGGTCCACCGGGGGCGTTGTCCTCGGCGGCGGCGACGCCGATGGTGATCCGCACCTCGTATCCGGTCTCCGGCGAGCCGGTCACCGTGGGCATCTGCGCCTGCCACCCGTCGGAGAAGACCATGTCGGACTCCAGGCTCACCCCGGCCATGTTGCGGATCGAGGCGCCGTAGCCGGGGTCGTGCGCGTAGACGGCGTCGGCGACCTCCGCCGGCAGCGCGATCTGCGAGGTCAGGCGGGCGTTCTCGCCGGCCACCGCAGAGGCCAGCGAGTCGTAGACCTCGAAGTGCACGTGCGGCCACCGACCGGAGTAGCAGGCGGGGAAGATGCTGCGGAACTCCACGCGGCCGGACTCGTCCGCGGTCTGGACGCCGCGCAGGTAGTTCTGGTCGGTGACCCCCTCGTTGTAGAGGGAGTAGCGGCCCTCCCGGTCGCAGTGCCAGACGTAGACGGCCATGCCCTCGCCGGGTGCGCAGCCCTCAACGAGGTCCTGCAGGGTCATCGTCAGCGTCATCGGCACGCCCTCGGCCGTGCCGGTCATGCCGTTGAAGCTGGAGGTGATGTCCGATCGGTGGACGCCGGACTCCACCAGGACGTTGGGGCCGTTGGAACCGTCACCGGGGTAGGGGCCGGCGGTCTCGCCGGGCGCGGGATCGGAACACCCGTCCGGGACGGGTGCCGTGGAGGTCGACGACGACGAGGCGGTCCCGCCTCCCGCAGCCGTGTCACCGGCCGGGGACGCGTCCCCGGCCTCGCCTCCCGGAGCGCAGCCCACGGCCAGACCCACCGCCCCCAGCCCGGCCACGCCGAACAGGCCCCGGAGCGCCGCCCGCCGGTTCATCACGGCGAGATCGTGGTGCAGACCCAGGTCGTGGTCGTGCGGCTGGTCGCCACCTCCGGCAGCGGTGTGGCCGGCGGCGGGTGAGCGGCGGATACGGGACATGGAGTCCTCCTCGCGGGGGCGATCGTCGTGGTGTGGACGTCCCGACGGTAGGAGCCGAACCAGTCAACTCCCTGGAGGGTTGCTGTGAAGTCGCTGGACACCGGCCGCGACTCACAGCAACCTCGCAGGTCGCCTCAAGCCGCCTCCCACCGACGGCGGCGAGAGTGGGGTCGAGGCCGGGGACGGACCCGGGCCGGAGAACGAGGAGGAACCCCGTGCAGGAATACGGAACCACGCAGAGCGACGGCTCGGCCCCGCGCCGCACCCTGTCGAAGAAGACCGTCGCCGCGCTCGGCGGGCTCGCCGTGGTCGCCGCCGTCGGCGTGGGCGGGCTGGCCGTCGCCAACGCCCAGGACGACACCGGGTCGGACACCACCACCGGGCAGCATGCTGACGGCGGCCGCGGCGGCAAGGGCGGCGGGGGCCACGGGATGGGCGACCGGATGGGCGACCGTTCCGACCAGATGGCCTCCGAGATCGCCACGGCGCTCGGCAAGGACACCGCGGAGGTCGAGCAGGCGCTGCGGGACGTGCGCGACGAACTGCGGACGGAGGGCCAGACCGACGGGACGCGGCCCGACCGCGAGACCCGGCAGGCGGAGATGGCCTCCGCCCTCGCCGAGAAGCTCGGCGTCTCCCAGGAGGAGGTCGCCGCCGCGCTCGACACCGTGCACGCCGAGCGGGACCAGGAGCGCAGGGCCGAACTGAGCGACCGCCTGGACGCGGCCGTCGCGGACGGCACCCTCACCCGGGCGGACGCGGACGCGATCCTCAAGGGGGCCGACGCGGGCGTCCTCGGCGGCCGCGGGGGTCCCGGCCACTGACGGCAGGCAGCGCGGCGGGCCCGAGTCTGGTTTCGTGGACGCATGAGCACCGAGTCGTCCCACCTTCGCGCTCCCCGCAGGGGCCGCCGCCGGACCGCCGGCCTGGTGGCTGCGGCCCTCGTCGTCGTCGTCGCCGGTACCGGGTGCGCCGCGCTCACCGGCGACACCGGCGCCGACGAACTGCGCGACTTCCGCGAGGCCCTGGCCGGCGGCGACGTCACCAGGGCCGCCGCCCTGACCACCGCGCCGGAGGCCGCCCAGGAGGCCCTCACCGCCAGCCTCGCCGGCATGGGGTACCCGGTCCTCGCCTCCTCCACCCCCGACGGGGACCGCCGCCCCGATCGGGACCCGGTCACCGTGGAGTACACGTGGACCCTGGCGGCGGACGGCGCGGCTCCGGGCACCGCACCGCGCACGGTCACCACCTCAGGGCAGGCCCGCACGACCGAGGTGGACGGGGAGTGGAGGGTCGAGTGGGCACCGACCGTCCTCGACACCCGGCTGCTCGACGGGGGCCGCCTGACGTTCGTAGAGGAACTCGACTACGCCACCGACATCGTCGACCGCACCGGCGCGCCGCTCATGCAGTGGACGCCGGTCACGGCGGTGACGATCGCGCCGGACGCCGCCGGGAGCGCGGACGCCGTCGCCGCGCTGGTGAGCGGGCCGGCGCCGACGATCACCGGGCAGTCGATCCGCGACGGCATGGCCGCCACGCCCGACCAGCCCTATCAGGTGGTGGACCTGCGGCCCGCCGACGTCGATCCGCTCCGCGAGCGGCTCGCCGCCGTCCCCGGCGTCTCGCTCGCCGAGAGCGGACGCCTGATCCAGGTCGACCGGGCCCTGCGATCCCCTGCCCTCACCGGGCTGCCCGACGCGTGGCTCGAGGCGCTGCGGGCGGCGGGCGGCTGGTCGGCGGAGATCGCCAACCCCGGGGTCGCGCCCATCCCCCTCGGCGGAGCGCCCGCCGGGGAGGTCGCCGACCTGGTGTCCACCCTCCAGCCGTCCATCCAACTCGAGGCCCAGCGCGCCGTTGACGCCTCGGGCCGGGCCGCCTCGATCGTCGCGATCCAGCCCTCGACCGGCGGGGTCCTGGCCGTCGCCCAGAACCAGGCCGCGGACGCCCAGGGGCCGGTCTCGCTGCAGGGGTTGTTCCCGCCGGGGTCCACCTTCAAGACCGTCACCACGGCCGCCGCGCTCCAGGCCGGGGTCGTGGGTGAGGACGAGATCGTCCCGTGCCCGGCGCAGATCACGGTCTCGGGGCGGACCATCCCCAACGACGGCGACTTCGCGCTCGGCCCGGTCCCTTTGGAGACCGCGTTCGCGCGCTCGTGCAACACCAGCCAGGCCGTGATCAGCGACCGGCTGACCCCCGAGGCGATGCGGGACACCGCGGCCTCGCTCGGGCTGGGCGTGGACTTCACCACCCCGGGCCTGACCACCATCACCGGGCAGGTGCCGGTCACCGAGCGGGGACCGGCGAGGGTGGAGGCGGCGATCGGGCAGGGCGAGGTGCTGGCCAGCCCGTTCGGCATGGCCGTCCTGGAGGCCTCGCTCGCGAACGGCGGTCGGATGATCCTGCCGTCGGTGATCGCCGGCATGCCGGCCGTGGCCGACCAGTCACCCCCACCGCTCGACCGCGGCGTCGTGGACACCCTGCGCCGATACATGGAGCAGACCGTCCGGTCGGGCACCGCCACGGCGGCGTCGTCGATCCCCGGGCTGGGCGGCAAGACCGGGACGGCCGAGGTGGCCTCCGGCCCCGCCCACGGCTGGTTCGTCGGCTCCACCGGGGACCTCGCGCTGGCGGTGCTCATCGAGGGCGCGGACTCCTCGGGGCCGGCGGTGGCGATGGCCGCGGACTTCCTCGGGGGTGTCGGACAACCGGCGCCCCTGCCCGCTCGGTAGTTTCTCCCCATGCGCCTGCCCAGCATCTCCCTGCCCGATCTTCCGGTCCCCGGACTGTCCCGACTGCCGTTCGCCCCGTCCTCCCACCCGTCCCCGGAGGACACAAACCGGCGCGTGCTGGTCACCGGGGGCGCCTCGGGGCTGGGCCTGGCGCTGGCGACGGCGTTCCTCGAACGCGGCGACCGCGTGATCGTCACCGACCTCGCCCCCACCGACGAGCGCCCGTCGACGGTCCCCTCCGACGCCCGCTACCTCCGGCTCGACGTGCGGTCCGAGGACGAGTGGAAGGCCGCCCGGGCGGAGGTCGAGCAGATCTGGGGCGGCCTCGACGTGCTGGTCAACAACGCCGGCATCGCGCAGGGCGGCCGGATCGAGCTCCTCACCGAGCAGGACTGGCAGCTCATCGTGGACATCAACCTCCTGGGGGTGGCCCGCGGCTGCCGCACCTTCGTGCCGATGCTCAAGGGCCAGGGCCGCGGACACATCGTCAACACCGCCTCGCTCGCCGGGCTCGTGCACCCGCCCACCATGACGTCCTACACCGCGGTCAAGGCGGCGGTGGTGGCGATCTCCGAGAGCCTGCGGTGGGAGCTCGAGCCCTTCGGGGTCGACGTCTCCGTGCTCTGCCCGTCGTTCTTCCGCACCAACCTCGCCTCCAGCCTCAACGTCTCGGACCCCGCCGCCAGCGGATTCGCGAGCAAGCTCATCGAGCGCTCCGAGCGCGGCGCCCAGGACATCGCGGCCGAGGTGATGACCGCCCTCGACGCCAAGCAGTTCCTCGTCCTCCCGGACCCCGAGGCCCGGCGCTCCTACCGCGGCAAGCGCTTCCTGCCAGCGGTCTACGCCAGGACCATGACGGGGATGGGGCAGAAGTTCGCGCGGGCCACGGGCGGTGTCGTCGGCCGCGAGTAGCCTGCGGGTCATGACCCCCTCGCACCTGCTGTCCCGCGCCGACCTCGACTTCCTCCTGCACGACTGGCTGGCCGTGTCCGACCTCTGCGCCCGGCCGCGGTACGCGGACCACTCGCGGGAGACGATCGACGCGGTGGTGGACCTGTCGGCCGAGCTCGCCGAGAAGTACTTCGCGCCCCACAACCGCAAGTCGGACCTCCACGAGCCGCGGTTGGTGGGCCAGGACGTGGAGCTCATCCCGGAGATCGGCGAGGCGCTCGAGCGCTTCGCCGCGGCCGACCTGGTGGGCGCGGCGATGGACGCCGAGGTCGGGGGCATGCAGCTCCCCTACACCGCATACCTGGCGTGCATGGCGTGGTTCTACGCCGCCAACGTCTCCACCGCCGCGTACCCGCTGCTCACCACCGGCAACGCGAACCTGCTCCTGGCGCACGGGTCGGACGAGCAGATCGAGCGGTACGTCCGCCCGATGATCGAGGGACGGTTCACCGGCACGATGTGCCTGTCCGAGCCGCAGGCCGGCTCCAACCTCGCGGACATCACCACGCGCGCCGAGCCTCAGCCGGACGGCACCTACCGGCTGTTCGGGCAGAAGATGTGGATCTCGGGCGGCGAGCACCCGATGGCGGAGAACATCGTGCACCTGGTGTTGGCCAAGGTCCCCGGGTCCCCGGCCGGGACGCGCGGGATCAGCCTGTTCATCGTGCCGAAGTTCCTGGTGGACGACGCGGGCTCGCTCGGCGAGCGCAACGACGTCGTCGTCACCGGCCTCAACCACAAGATGGGCTTCCGCGGCACGGTCAACACCGCGCCCACCCTCGGCCAGGGCCTGCACACGCCCGGCGGCCGGCCGGGCGCGGTCGGCTACCTGGTCGGGCAGGAGAACACCGGGCTCAAGAAGATGTTCACCATGATGAACGAGGCCCGCCTCGGCGTGGGCCTGGGCGCCACGGCGCTGGGGTACACCGGCTACCTCAAATCGCTCGACTACGCCCGCACCCGGCCCCAGGGCCGGCCGGTCGGCGCGGATCCGTCCTCCCCGCAGGTCATGCTCACCGGGCACGCGGACGTGCGGCGGATGCTGCTCGCCCAGAAGGCGTACGTGGAGGGCGCGCTGGCATTGGGCCTGTACTGCGCGAGGCTCGTCGACGACGACAAGACCGGCTCACCGGAGGAGTCCGCGGTCGCCACGATGCTGCTCGACGTGCTCACCCCGATCGCCAAGTCGTGGCCGTCGCAGTGGTGTCTCAAGGCCAACGAGCTGGCGGTGCAGGTGCTCGGCGGGGCCGGGTACACGATCGACTACGACGTGGAACAGCACTACCGCGACAACCGGCTCAACCCCATCCACGAGGGCACCCACGGGATCCAGGGTCGGGACCTGCTCGGCCGCAAGGTCCTCGCCGGGGGCGGGGCCGGGCTCGCCGCGCTGACCGACCGGATCACCGCGACGTGCGACCGGGCGTCGGGAACCGGCGGCGAGCTCGCCGAGCTGGCGTCGCTGCTGCGGCCGCGGGTCACCCGGCTCATCGAGGTCACCACCGCCCTGGCCGCGGTGGGCGCCACCGACCCCGAGGCGTTCCTCGCCGACGCCACCGAGTACCTCGAGGCCGCCGGGCATGTGGTGATCGCGTGGATCTGGCTGGAGCAGGTGCTGGCCCTGGGCTCGCGGGTCGCCGACGACGCCGATGCGTTTGCCGCCGGCAAGCTCCGGGCGGCCCGGTACTTCCTCCGGCGGGAACTCCCCCTGGTCGACGCCAAGTTCGACCTGCTCGCCGCGGGGGACCGCATCACCCTCGACATGCGCGACGAGTGGTTCTGATCCGGTACACGCCGGTGGCCCGGGTCGACGCTCGCGCGTCGACCCGGGCCACCGTGGCGGGGTGAGGAGGGGAACCCCTCAGTCCGTCACTGCTCGGGGATGAGGACCTGGTCGATCAGGTAGACGGTCGCGTTGGCGGTCTGGACGCCGCCGCAGATCACGTTCGCGCCGTTGACCTTCAGCTCGTCGCCCTCGCCGGTGACCTCGACGTCCGCGCCGTTGAGCGTGGTGTGGCCACCCACGACGTCCTTGGGCGAGGCCTGTCCCTTCACCACGTGGTAGGTGAGGATGCCGGTGAGCAGTTCGGGGTCGGTCTGCAGCGTCTGCAACGTCGCGGCGTCGATCGCCGCAAAGGCGTCGTTGACGGGCGCGAAGACGGTGTACTCGCCGCTGTTGAGGGTGTCGACCAGGTCGACATCCGGGTTCACGCCGCCGGACAGGGCCGACGCGAGCGTGCTGAGCAGCGGGTTGTTGGAGGCTGCGGTGGCGACCGGCTCCATGGCCATGCCGTCGACCGACGCGGGGCCGCTCGGGTTGGACTCGGCGTAGTCCGCACAGCCGGGGCCGACGAGCATCGCGGCCGGGTCGGCGGCCATGCTCGAGGTCGCGGAGGACGAGGCCATCGCGGAGGAGGTGGCCATCGGCGACGAGGTCGCCTCGGCGTCGGACGAGCCGTCGTCGGTGGAGCAGCCGGCCAGGACGAGCCCGCTGACCGCGGCGGCCGCCGCGACAGATGCCATGCGTCGGGAGATCTTGATGCCCATGATGATGGTCCTTCCGATGGAGCCCTCGGTCGTTGGGGCCCGTGTGCTGGGTCACCGGTACTTCGACACTGTGGCGGGGCCGGATGGGTGTCGGATCGGAACTTTCTCCGACCGGTCCGACGGCGGCCCCGCTCCGAACACCAGATGTGAAGACAGGCCAACAACATCCCCCCGTCGCGGCCCGGGCGATCGCGGGACTCCTCGCGACCGGTGTCGCCCTCGCGGTGGGTCACGCGATCGCGGGCACCCTCGACAGCCGCTCGTCCCCGTTCCTCGCGGTGGCCGACACGGTCGTGGACCGGGCCCCGGCGGTCGTCCGCGAGGCGACGATCGACGCGCTCGGCACCGCCGACAAGCCGGCGCTGCTGCTCGGCCTCTCCGTGATCCTGGTCGCGGTCGGTGCTCTCTCCGGTCTGGTGGAGCGTCCCCACCGCCCCACCGGCTCCGCGATCATCCTGGTGCTCGGGGTGGTCGGCGCACTCGCCGCGGCGACCCGACCGACGGGCGGCCCGGCGTGGGCGGTGCCGACGCTGCTCGGCTCCGCCGCCGGCGTGCTCGCCCTCCGGCTTCTCATCGGGGCCCTCTACGCCGAATCCCCCCGGTCCCGGGCGCAGGGTGACGCGGACGGTGACGCTGACGGCGACGCTGGCCCGGTGACGGCGGAGCACCCCGACCGGCGACGCTTCCTCGCACTGGCCGGATCGTCGCTCGCCGTGATCGCCGCCGCGGGGGCGACCGGAGCCGCCCTCGGCCGGAGGGCGGCCGACGTCCTCGCCGACCGGACCGGGCTGCGCCTGCCCGCCGTGCTCTCCCGGAACGCGGCCCCGCCGGTCCCCGCCGACGTCGTCCCCGACGCCCCCGGGGTGACGGGCTTTCTCACGCGGAACGAGGATTTCTACCGCATCGACACGGCGCTGCGCGTGCCCACCATCACCTCCGCCGACTGGCGGCTCCGCATCCACGGGATGGTGGAACGCGAGGTCGAGATCGACTGGGGGGACCTGGTCCGCCGCGAGGCGCAGGAGCGGATCGTCACCCTGACGTGCGTGTCCAACGAGGTCGGGGGCGACCTGGTGGGCACCGCGAGCTGGACCGGTTTCCCGATCGCCGACCTCCTCGCCGAGGCGGGGCCGCTGCCCGGGGCGGACATGCTCCTTTCGACCTCGGTCGACGGCTGGACCGCCGGCACGCCGCTGGACGCCCTCCTCGACGGCCGCGACGCCCTCCTGGCCGTCGGGATGAACGGCGACCCCCTTCCCCTGGACCACGGCTACCCGGTCAGGCAGGTGGTGCCCGGCCTCTACGGCTACGTCTCGGCCACCAAGTGGGTGGTGGACTGGGAGGTGACCCGCTTCGACCGCGCCAGCGCCTACTGGACCGATCGCGGCTGGGGCGAGAAGGGCCCGATCCGCACCGCCAGCCGCATCGACAGGCCCGCACCACTGGCGGAGCTCGCCCCGGGGCCCGTCGTGGTGGCCGGTACGGCGTGGGCCCAGCGTCGGGGGATCGACCGGGTGGAGGTGCGGGTCGACGATGAGCCGTGGCAGGACGCCCGGCTGTCCGCCGAGTACTCCGTCGACACCTGGCGCATGTGGTCGTGGACCTGGGACGCCGAACCCGGACTGCACACGCTGCACGTCCGGGCCACCGACTCGACGGGCGAGGTCCAGACCGAGACCCGACGGACGCCCGTGCCCGACGGCGCCACCGGCTGGCACAACCGCACCTTCCGGGTGGTGGCGTGATGGCCGTCCTCCTCGCCCCGCGGCCCGGGACCCGCCCGTCCCGTGCACCGCGGCCGGTTCGCACTAGAATGTCGAGGGTGTCCGAACCCACCGCCACCTCGCTGGCCGACCCGGGGCGCCTGCTGGAACTGGCGGCGGCCGGCGATCTCGATGCGTTCGCCCGTTTCTACGACCTCATGGCTCCCCGCGTCCACGGCCTCGCGCTCCGGATCCTGCGGGATCCCGGGTACGCCGAGGAGACCGTGCAGGAGGTGTTCCTGCAGGTCTGGAAGCAGGCATCCGGCTACAGCCCGGCGCTCGGGTCGGTCCAGTCCTGGGTGTTGACCATCGCCCACCGCCGCGCGGTGGACCGGGTGCGGTCGGAGAGTTCGGCCACCCGTCGGGACGAGGTCGACGCGGCCACCGCCGTCACCCACGCCGGGGACATCGCCGAGCAGGTGACCGAGCAGATCTCGCGCGACCAGGACGCCGCCAACGTCCGCCGCTGCCTGGGGACCCTCACCGACAACCAGCGCGAGTCCATAGAGATGGCGTACTTCACCGGGCTGACCTACCGGGAGGTGGCCGACCGACTCGGCGCCGCGCTCCCCACGGTCAAGTCCCGAATCCGCGACGGCATGCGCCGTCTCAAGAGCTGCCTGGGAGGTGAGCTGTCATGACCGTCCTGCACCACGACCACCCCGAGTCCCCGGGCACGGTTCCTCCCGAGGACCTCGATCTCTACGCCCTCGACGCCCTGAGCCCACAGGAGGCCGACGCCGTCGAACACGCCCTCGTGTCCGCGACGCCCGATCAGCGGAGGTCGATGCTCGCGCACATCCGCTCGACCCGCGAGCTCGCGGCCGACCTGGTCGCCGACGCGGACCTGGACGTCCCCCCGCCGCCGGCGCTCCGGGACCGCGTCCTGGAGCTCGTGGCCGAGGAGGCGCCTCGCGCGCGATCCACCCCGGACCCGGCGGCTGCCGGGGGGACCGAGTCGGACGAGGACCGGTCCGGTGGCGGCGGGACCGTCGTCGACCTGGGCGCGGCGCGTGCGCGCCGGCGTCCCGGAGCGATGATGTTCCTCGCCGCGGCGGCCGCCGTCGCGCTCGTGGCGGCCGGTGTGACGATCGGCAGACTGACCGACGGGACCGCCCCGGAGGGGGGCCTGCCCGTCGCGGCCCCGCCGTCGGCGACCATGCCCGACCGGATCACGTCCCTGCTGGCCGCCGAGGACCTCGAGGTGGCCCGCGGCGAGATCGGCGCGACGGGCAACGCCACGGTGCTCGCGTCCAAGGAGGCGGACATGGCGGTCCTCTCCATGACCGGCCTGCCGGAGCCCGCCGAGGGGCGCGCGTACCAGATCTGGTTGATGGGTGACCACGAGCCGATCTCGGCGGGGACCATGGAATCCGGCCAGGTGGGACCGTCCCCGTCCGCCCGACTCGAGGGCATCAGGGGCTCCGATCAGATCGGCATCACCGAGGAGCCCGCGGGCGGCTCTCCGGCGCCGACCGGCCAGGTGCTGCTCGCGCTCGACCTCACCTGACACTCGACCCGACCTGACGCCCGGCCCGCCCTGAGTTCAGGGGTCAGGGGTCGAGCGTCAGGTCGGGTCGGGTCAGGGCCTCCACCACGGACGCAGCGGGATGTCCCAGGTCATGGTGTCGCCCAGGCGCACGGCGAGGATCTGGTGCAGCTGGATCTTGTTGTGCTCGAATCCGTACTGGCAGGCGCCCATGTAGAGCCCCCACAGCTTGGCCATCGGCTCCCCCACCTCCTCGACCGCCTCGTCCCAGTGCTCGACCAGGTTGGCGCACCAGTCCCGGAGCGTCATGGCGTAGTGCCGGCGCAGGTTCTCCTCGTGCACCACCTCGAAGCCGGCGTTCTCGGCCTCGACGTGCAGCGTCCCCGCTCCGGCCAGCTCACCGTCCGGGAAGATGTAGCGGTCGATGAACTGCCCGGCCCTGGCCGAGCGGGAGTTGTCCGGCCGGGTGATGCAGTGGTTGAGCAGCCGGCCTCCCGGCTTCAGGTAGCCGTGGAGCCGGGAGAAGTAGTCGCCGTAGTTCCTGCGCCCGATGTGCTCGGTGATGCCGATCGAGCTGATGGCGTCGAAGTCGCGCTCGGGGACGTCCCGGTAGTCCATCAGCCGCACCTCGGCCAGGTCCCCCAGCCCCTCGGCCTCGATGGCCGCGCGGCCCCACTCCACCTGTTCCGCGGACAGCGTCACGCCGATCACGTGGACCCCCCGGTGCGCGGCGTAGCGGACCATGCCCGCCCACCCGCAGCCCACGTCCAGCAGGCGGTCGCCGGCCTCCAGCCCGAGCTTGTCAAAGACCAGCCGGTACTTGTTCTCCTGCGCCGCCTCGAGCGAGGCGTCCGGGTCCGGGTAGCAGGCGCACGTGTACGTCATGGACGGCCCGAGGATCAGCTCGTAGAAGCGGTTGGACACGTCGTAGTGGTAGCTCACCACCTGCGAGTCGCGCGCCTTGGAGTGGCGGCGCATGCCGTTGAGGAACCGCTGCCACGGGGGCCGGACCTCCTGCTCGGGGACCGGCGGGACCGTGAGGTTCTCCGCTCCCACCGACCGGGCGATCCGCAGCATCGTCCGCGCATCGGGTGTCCGCGTCATGGTCTTGCGGAACACCTCCAGCGCGCCGAACACGTCGTGGGGCGCGCCCGGGTGGACGCCGTCCACCTGGAGCTCGCCCATGAGGTACGCGCGGGCCAGCCCCAGGTCGCCGGGCGCCGTGATGATGTACTGCAGCGCCTTCTCACTCTTCAGATGTAGCACCAGGTCACCGTCGGCGGGTCCGACCGCCGACCCGTCGTAGGCCTCGATCCGCAGGGGCGGCTCACCGGTGGCGAACGCCCCGACGATCTCCCCTATCGTCATCCTGTCCTTCACCGTGCACCCACCGCCTTGTCGTAGAGGGTCGCGAAGCGTCCCTCGGGGTCGAACTCCGCCTTGAGGCCCGCCGCGTGGACACCGCCGTAGAGGCGCTCGAACTCCTCGCGCGGATAGAAGACCTCCGAGTACAGCGACTTGTGCCCACCGAGCTGGGAGACCTCCCGCTCGATGCGCCGGTTCCACGCGCCGTCCGCCTCGCCCGGGGCGATGGGGGCCGAGGACCAGAACCCGATGTTGACGTAGGTCGTCTCCGGCGCGAGCGGGTACAGGGGCCAGGGCCGGTCCGAGCCCCGTCCCCCGCCCGGGTCCGGTGCCGGCGTGGACTCGCGCAGCCGCAACGGGCACAGCCACAGCGGCTCGATGGGGACCTCGCGCAGGAACCAGTCGAGGAACTCGGCGGTGCGGTCCACCGCCACCTCGACGTCCTGCACCACGCGCTCGCGCGGCCCCTCGCCCCTGAGCGCGCCGATCCTGTTGCCCAGGTCGTACCTGTGGTCCAGCCCGATGAGCTTCCAGTACGCCGACGAGCGGAGCAGCTGCTGCGGCCACAGCCGGCGGATCAGCGGGTTCTGCGCGCCGAACGCCCGCGAGCACCAGAACCAGTCGGTGTCCCAGCGCTACAGGTAGTCGCGGATGGTCAGGCGGTCGCGGACCACCGAGCCGGCGGGACCGCCGTGCCGGATCGAGCGGTAGAAGACCGCCTGCTTGTCGGTCACACCCGAGTAGTCCGAGACCGGCCCGGGCTCGTCGGTCCGCCGCCCCAGGCAGAGGTACGACTCGTCCGCGGAGAACACGACCCCGTCCAGGAAATCGACCTCCTCGTCGTCGTAGATCCTCTCCTCGGCGATCCGCGCCACCGCCTCCTGGAGCGCGGTGAGGGAGTCGAACCGGACGTGGCGGAGCCCGACGTACCGCGCCACGGGCTCGAGCGCGATCCGCAGCCGCACCGCGTACCCCAGCGAGCCGTAGGAGTTGGGGAAGCCGCGCAGGAGGGCACGCTCGCGGTCGGTGCCGTCGGGGCGGGCGGTGACGATCTCGCCGGTGCCGGTGAGGACGTCCATCTCGAGCACGGATTCGTGGGGAAGCCCCAGCCGGAACGAGGTGGACTCGATCCCGAGTCCCGTGACGGCACCGCCGAGCGTGATGGTCTTGAGCTGCGGCACCACGTACGGCATCAGCCCGAACGGCAGGGTGGCGTCGACCAGGTCCTCGTAGGTGCACATGCCCTGGACGTCGGCGGTGCGGGCGTCCGGATCCACGGAGACGACGCGCGTGAGGCCGGTGGTGTCCAGGCCCGGCGACGACGACGAGGCGCGCGGCCTGAAGAGGTTGGACGTCTTCTTGGCCAGCCGGACGGGCTCGCCCGGGGGGACCGCGGCGAAGCTGGCCAGCAGCCGTCGGACGCCCTCCGCGTGCCGCTCCGGACCCACGATGAGCGGGCCGGTGAGGCGCGCCGCGATTCCCATGCGCCCCACCCTAGTGAGGGTCGGCGGGCCACGGGGGTGTTCCGGCGGGGGGCGAGTCGGGGGTCGCGGCGGGGGTCGCGGCGGCCATCCCCGCGGGCCGCCACCCCGGCGGGCCCAACGCGAAACCCGCCCGCTCACGCCACGAGCGCGCCGACCGGACGTCGCGCCAGATGGCCACGTACTCGTGCAGTTGCAGCCAGAACGGGTTGTACGAGTCCACCTGCGTGGTGAGGCCATAGGTCGGACGATGGGTCTCGCGCCGGAAGGTGCCGAACATGCGGTCCCAGACGATGAGGATGCCGCCGTAGTTGCGGTCGAGGTACTCCGCGTCGGACCCGTGGTGGACACGGTGGTGGGACGGGGTGTTGAAGATCCACTCGAGTGGCGACCAGAGCCGTCCGACGCGCTCGGTGTGGACGAAGAACTGGTAGACCAGCGAGATCGAGAATCCCGTGAACACCATCCACGGCGGCACGCCCAGCAGCGGCAGTGGCAGCCACGCCACGATCTCGCCGGAGTTGTTCCACTTCTGCCGCAGCGCGGTCGCGAAATTGTAGTACTCACTGGAGTGGTGGGCCTGGTGCGTGGCCCACACCAGGCGGACGCGGTGGGCGGACCGGTGGTACCAGTAGTAGAGGAAATCGGTGCCGACGATCGCCAGGACCCACGTGTACCACGCGTCGGTCGGCAGGTGCCACGGCGCGACGTAGACCCAGACCGCCGCGTAGAGCACCAGGCCGACCAGCTTGCCGACCAGCCAGAACGCCTGCGAGGCCGCGCCCATGATCAGCGACGTCACGGCGTCGCGCGCCTGGTACCCCCCGGGCTCCCGGGCCTGCAGGAGCCTCGCCGAGAACCACTCGACGGCCACGAACAGCACGAAGATCGGAAGGGCGACGAGCACCGGCTCCCGCAGGGGGTCGGCGAGCGCCCCCACCCCCCGTGCCAACGCCTCCGCAAAACCCATCTCGGTCACGTCTCGATTGTGACACCACTCACTCGGGCCCCGCCGAACAGCCCCGGTTCCGCCTCGCGAGCTCTTACCCTTGGCATCCACATCCCGTGCCTGTCATCCACTCCCCGCGCCGGACACCGACCCAGGAGGACCCCCCGTGTCTCAGTCGACCACCGCAGCCGCACGCACCCCCCGCTCCACAGCTCTGATCTCCACCGCGCAGATCTCCACAGCCGGCGTCTCCACAGCCCGCCGCGCCCCGGGACCGGCCCGGCGCCGCTCCGTCGCCGTGGCGGCGGGGTTGGCGTCACTCACGCTGGTGCTGGCCTCGTGCGGCAACGAGGGGACGGCGGAGGACGCCCTCGGCTCGGCCACCAGCGCCATGGGATCCGCCGCCGCCCAGGCGAGCTCCGCGGCCGCGCAGGCGACCTCCGCCGTCGGCGAGGCCACGAGCCGTGTCGGCGCGGGCGGGGACGGGAGCCTGACCCCCGACCAGGAGTTCCTCCGCGACATCCGCGCGGTCGGCGTGAACGCCGACGACGAACAGGACTACCTCACCCGCGGGCGCGACGCCTGCGCCTCCCTGGACGGGGGTGCGGGGTACGTGGACGTGACCCGCCAGTACAACGACGCCCACCCGGGCGCGCCCATCACGGAGGCGCCCGTCGTCGTGGCGGCCGCGGTCAAGGCGTTCTGCTCGCAGCACCTCCCGCAACTCGGCCGTGGCGAGGGCGGAAACTAGACGGGGTCGGGAACTGGACGGGGTCCAGAACTAACCCTGGGGGTCCGCGACCCCCGCCCGGTCGAGCGCCTCGGCGGTGAGCCGTCGACCTAGCGCGATCATCTCGTCCGCCCTGTGGAAGTCGAACGCCGTGCAGGAGTCCGAGGGGACCTCGATCAGCACGTCGGGCCTGTTCCCCGCCATGCGGTACCCGGCGACGATGCTCTCCATGGCCTCGATCGACTGGGTGACCACATCGAAGATCCCGAGCGTCCCGGGGAACGCCTCCAGGCCCCTCTCCTCCGCCCTGGCCTCCTCGCGGACCTCCTCCTCGCCCTCTTCGACCGCGACCTCGACCTCCGGCGACGGGCGCGCCGGGAAGTCGAGGTCCGGCGCGGCGGTGTCATCACCGTCTCCGAAGATCCCGACCTCGGACGCGGAACCCTGGCTGAAGCGCGCGGTGACGAGGCGCACCAGGTCGGCGTCGCGGACATCGGCGGCGGCGGTCCGGATGCGCCCGGACAGCCTCGAGGTCGACCTCCCCGACCCCGGACCACCCCGACGCGAGGGCTTGGGATCGGCTTTGGACGGCGCCTCGTCGGGGTCCGAGCTCACCTGGAAGGTGGACCCGCGGATCCCCGACCGCCTGCCGTTCAGGGAGACGGCCAGGACGAGGTCGCTCTCCACCGACGCCAACGGCTCGAGCGGCACCGGGTTGGTGACGCCCCCGTCGATCATGAGGCGACCACCCACGATCGCCGGGGTGACGATGCTCGGGATGGCGAACGACGCACGCACCGCGATGTCGGCCGGCCCGCGGGTGAACCACACCTCGCGGCGCGCCCGCAGGTCGGTGGCCACCGCGGTGTACGGGATCTCGAGGTCCTCGATCCGCACGTCGTCGAGCATCGCGCCGATCACTCCCATGATCTTGTTGGCGCGGATCGCCCCGCCGCCGGCGAAGGACACGTCGAGCAGCCGCAGGACATCCCGCTGGCTCAGGCCCCGGACCCATGTCTCGAAGTCGTCGAGCTTGCCGGCGGCGAGCAGCGAACCGACCACGGCGCCCATCGACGCCCCGGACACGCCCACGACCTCGTGACCGCGAGCCTGCAGTTCCCTGATCACCCCGATGTGCGTATACCCACGCGCGCCGCCGGAGCCCAGTGCCAACGCGACTCTCATCAGTCGCCCCCCTTTCCGTCTCGACAGCGGAGTACGACCCCCAGTGTGCACGCGCCGGGCCCGACGACCACCGCGAGCCCGGCCACCGTGTCGTAGGCGCGGTCTACCTTCGGCACCGTATCGAGCGCCTGTTCGATGCCGTGCATCACGCCCGACCCACGACACACTGGAGATCCCATGTCCCACACCATCATCCCGTCCGTCTCCGCCCGCGCCCTGGACCCCGAAATGGTGCAGGTCGCCGCCACCATCGACCGCTACGGGCTCCACCTGGTCCACGTGGGCGAGGGCTGCGACTGCGGCGGGTGCACCGAGGCACCCCTGCCACCCGACCAGTGCTTCGGCTACACGGTCGGCCTCACCGACCACGGCCACCCGGAGTTGCTCGTCCGCGGGCTGGGCGCCCTCGAGACCGCCGGGCTGCTCAACCGCTGGGGAGGCGTCGTCCTGTCCGGCGAGCTCCTCGACGCGGGCCACCTCCTGTGCGAGGGACGCGGTGCCCCGACGTGGGAACTCGTGCCGGTGAGGTGCCCCTCCGAGACCCTGAGGTGGGCCGAGCGCTACTACCGAGGGGTCGGCGCCGGGGGAGTCGAGGCCCTGGAGTTGATCCCCGCCCGGCGACCGTGCCCGTGCGACGGGTGTTGCTGACGTCCCGGGTCCGGTGGGGTCGTCGTAGGGTTTGACCATGCCCCGCCCACAGCTCGCCCTGGACGCGCGTTCGCCGTCGATCATCGTGCCCATCACGGCGCGGGATCCGGCCGAACTCGACGAGCAGCTCGGCGCGCTGACCGGTGCCGCCCCCAGCAGCGGTCCGGCGCGCGTCGATCCCTCGGCGGCGTTCGACGTGGTCGAGTGGCGCGTCGACCTCTACGAGCCGTTCACCGCCGGGGCCGGGGCCACCGCCGGGGCCGATCCGGCCCCGGCGGTGGCGGCGCTGCGCCACATCGCCGATCGGCTGCCCCGGACCCCGGTCCTGGTGACGTTCCGCACCACGGCGGAGGGCGGGAGCGCCGAGATCGCGCCGGCGGCGTACGTCGCGTTGATCGAGGCGCTCGCGACCACCGGGCTGGCCGCCGCGCTGGACGTGGAGTACCGGCACCCGCGAGCGGCGGATGCCATCGCCGCCGCGCACGGCCACGACACCCCGGTGGTGGCCTCCAACCACGACTTCGAGGCGACCCCGCCCGCCGAGGAGATCGTCGCGCGGCTGGAGGCCATGGAGCGCGCGGGGGCCGACGTGGCCAAGATCGCCGTCATGCCGCGGTCCGCGACCGACGTGCTGACCCTCCTCGACGCCACCGCGCGGCGCCACCAGGTCGCCGGCATCCCGCTGATCACCATGTCCATGGGCGGACTCGGGGCGATCACCCGGATCGGCGGTGGCACGTTCGGCTCCGCGGCCACCTTCGCGACGGTCGGCCCCGCCTCGGCGCCCGGTCAACTACCCGCGGCGGGTGTCCGCAGCGCACTCGCGATGCTCGGGGCGAGCTAGCCGTACCTGCGGAGAACCTCCTGGCGCAGGCCCTTGGTGGCCACGTCGGCGATGTGCTTCTGTGCCTTCTTCAGGACCGCGCCGGGCAGCTTGATCTTCAGGTCCACCTCGAGGTCGAAGACCACCTTGGTGGTGCCGTCGCCGTTGTCGGTGAGGAGGTAGTGGGCGTTCTGGATCTTCTGGGTGCCGCTTCTGACCAGCGACCAGCTCACCTCGCCGTCGTACCACTCGTACTTCACCACCATCTCGTCGGTGACGCCGTACTGGGCGATCTTCTCCCACACGACGATGGGCCACCCCTCCTCGTCGGCCTCCTTCACCACGACCTCGCGGTGGGCGTCGGACCAGTCCACGAGGGAGTTGACGTCCGCCAGGACCTCCATGATCTCGGGGATTCCGGCCTCGATTTCCGTCACTGACTGCACTGAGACTGCCATGGCGGGAAAGCTACCCTGCGGACCCGTCTCCGGTGCCAGGATCGACGAATGGACACGGTTGCGACACCGCCCGCCGGAGTGCCCCACAGGAAGGTCGTGTTGCTGCGCGGGATCAACGTGGGCAAGAGCGCGCGGATACCCATGGCCGATCTGAGGGCCTGCACCGAGGCCGCGGGCTGCGCCGAGGTGACGACGGTGCTGGCCACGGGCAACGTCACCGTGACCGACCCCCGGACCGTCGAGGAGCTCCGCACCGTGCTCGAAGCCGCCTACGCGGATCGGTTCGGATACGACGCGGTGGTGCAGGTGCTCCCCCTCGCCGACCTTTCGGTCGCGGTGGAGTCCTACCCGTTCGACGTGCTCGCCGACCACCACGACTACGTGGTGTTCTCCGACGACCCCGCTGTGACGACCCGCGTCGCCACGGCGATGCTCGAGGCGCTGGACGACCCCGGGGCCGGCACCGAGGCGGTGGCCGGGGGCCCGGGGTGCGTGTACTGGCGGGTGTCCAGGGGCGCGACCCTCACCTCGGCCGCCGCTGCGGTGCTGGACGACCGGGCGAACAGGCGTCACCTCACCACCAGGAACATCAAGACGCTGCGGAAGATCCTCGCCGCGGGGTGAACGCGGCGGCATCCTGGTCACCCGACCACCGTCGTGGGGAGTCAGGGTCCCTGGACGGAGGCCCCGATCATGTCGACGGAGGCCGCGAGGGGGCCGAAGATGGCCGGGAAGATCCCGTCCCAGGCGGCCTGCAGCTGCGGGAAGTCGAACACGGGCATCGGTCACGCTCCTTGTGCGGGGCGGCGCGCGGACGTTCCGCGGGCGCCGTGATCCCTCCGGCTCACAGGATCCTGGTCACGACCGGGTAACGCAACCTCTCGACGCGCGAGTCCCGCAGGATGATCCGAACGCCGCCCGGGCGCCCCGGACGGGTCCGCGGACCGTGGCAGAATCCCACCGATGTCCCCCCACCGCAGCAGACCGTCCACGGCCGGCGCGGCCGTGGCCGTGGCTGCGGTCGCGGTCGCGACTGCGGCGGCGGCGGCCGGCTGTGCGGCCACGAGCCCGCCGGCGCCCGCGCCCACTCCCTACCAGCGACCGTCGACCACCCCTCCGCTCCCCGCCCCCGCCCGCCTCATCGCGTCTGCCACGTGGGCGGAGTCGGACTTCGGACCCTCCCTCGAGGTGGTGCCGACGGCTGACGGTCGCGGGAACCCGGGCGTCTCCGGCGCGGCCCTCGCCTGGCGGGAGGTGCTGGACCTGGCCCCCGACGCGGGCACGCCGGGCATGCGGGAGCAGTTCGACTGCCACTGGACCTGGGCGCGGGTCCTGGAACCGGACAAGCCCACCTGGAACCTCGAACCCTGGCGCCCACCGGTCGGGGCCGACCTGATGGCGGCCGAGGGCTGCAACCCGGGCGGGCCGGAGGTGTGAGCGGGCCGATCGACGATCCGCCCCCCGGGACGGGACCGGCCCCGGTCGTCCGCCGGGCCACGCCCGCCGACGCCGCCGCGTGCCTGCGCGTCTACGCCCCCTACGTGCGCGAGACCACGGCGACGTTCGAGGACCGGGTGCCGACCGTCGACGAGTTCGAGGCCCGGATCTCCCGGGCCCTGGAGCACCACGACTGGCTGGTCGCCGAACTCGACGGACGGGTGGCGGGCTACGCGTACGCCGGCCCGGTCAAGGAACGGGCGGCGTACCGCTGGTCGTGCGAGGTGAGCGTGTACGTGGACCGGGCCGCGCGGGGCCACGGCCTGGGCCGATCGCTCTACACCTCGCTGTTCGCCCGCCTGGAGGAAGTGGGGTTCCGGAGGCTGCTGGCGGTGGTGACGCTGCCCAACCACCCCAGCGTGGCACTACACCTGTCGATGGGATTCCGAGAGGCCGGACGGCTGGAGAGGATCGGGTTCAAGCACGGGCGGTGGCTGGACGTGGCGTGGCTGCAGGCCGATCTCGGGCCGGACCCGGCGGCGCCCCCGGGCTGACCGCCCCACCAGCGCCGTCCCCACCAGCGCTGTCCCCGCCGAGCGCCCGCCGCACGAGCCCGGCGCACACCTCGTCGAGCCACCCGCCCACGGAGTCGCGGGCCTCGGCGGTGTCGGGGTACCGGCAGCGCACGTGCAGGCCCGAGCCGTTGGTGACGAACCACACCATCACCCCGTTGGTGCGGATGGCCGCCGACACGTGCTGCGGTCGCAGGCTGAGGTCCACGTCGATCGGCAGGCGCCGGTGGTCGAGCCACGAGATGGCGAACATGCCGGGCGTGTGCGGCATCCCGCCGTGCGGTTCGAGGATCGGCCCGAGGGCGTGCGAGCCCAGTTCGACCGCGTCGCGCACGGCCGCCGCGCAGGCGCGCGGGTCGGGATCCTCGCACTCGATCACCGAATTGGTGATGAACCACCCCACCGAGTCGTGCCACCGGTCGCCGCGGTGGTCGTCGTGGCGGGAGTGCACCGGGAGGACTGCCCTCAGACCCACCCCCTCGCGGCGCCGGAACACCGCGGTCATCTCGGCCATCGCCAGGGCGACCATCCTCACCCCGTCCCGGGCCGCCGCCCGTTCCAGCGCCGCGACACCGTCCGGTTCCAGCACGTCCCGCACCTCCACCACCTCCTCACGCGGGGTGGAGAGGTCGCCCAGTCCGATCGGGAACACCGGCATCCCGCCCTGGCCGCGGGAGAGGATCTCCGCCCACCTGCGGCGCACCCGCGGGAGCGCCGGAGGTCGGGCGGCCAGTTCCCGGGTGTGGTCGGCGAACGCCGCCGCGGGGGGCAGGCACGTCCCCGGTTCGAGACCGCAGGCGAGGTCGTCGAGGCACGAGCAGAAGTCCCGCATCAGGACGAGCAACGACCACGCGTCGACGTGGGAGTGATCGAGTCCGATCACCACCACCGGCCGCTCCGCCGGGTCCGCGGAGCGGGGTTCCACCAGGCACAGCGCGTGCGCCGGCCTGGCGAACGGGCAGCACGCCTCGTCCAGGACCCGGCGGAGCACCGCGCGGGGGTCCTCGCCCGGTTCTGCGGACGGGGTCTGCCACCCGAGTGGGTGGAGCTCCACCGGCCGGAGCCGCAGCTCGTCGTCGTGACCCTCCAGCACCGTGCGCAGGGTCCCGTGCCGGGCGACCACGGCGAGCCACGCGCGCGCCACCTGGTCGCGGCCGGCGGGGAACGGGAGGTGGAAGGCCACCGCCATCCACGAGCCCGCGCGGGGGCCGAGCGACGCGTGGCGGGCCTGATCGAACGACGGCGGAAGATCCTCACCCTGACCTGGGGTGACGTCGGTCGCAAACCGGTGCACGACGCCGTCGGGGAGCGACATCCGCGTTACGGTGGTGAGCCTCATGGCCCGCACGGTAGGGGCCGCGTGTTACGGGGAAAGGCGCGGAATGTGACGACGACGAGACGGCCGGGCGCCCGGCCCGGCGGGGACGGGCCCGCGCTCGCCCGCGACGTCAGGGGCGAGGGGCTCCCGGTGGTGCAGCTGCACGGGCTGTCCTCGAGCCGGCGCCGCGACGAGGTGTTCGGGCTCGATCTCACGGCGGGCCAGCCCGGTCTACAGGTGTTGCGGTACGACGCGCGCGGGCACGGCTTCTCATCGGGTTCGGCCGACCCCGCGGACTACACGTGGCCGGTCCTTGCCGCCGATCTGCTGGGATTGCTCCGCGACGAGTTCCCCGCCCGGCGCGTGCACGGGGTGGGCCAGTCGATGGGGTCGGCGACCCTGCTCACCGCCGCGGTGGCCGAGCCGGAGAGGTTCGCCTCGCTCACCCTGGGCATCCCGCCGACCGCCTGGGAATGGCGCCGCGAGCAGTCCCGGCTGTACGAGTTGGCGGCGCGCCAGGTCGAGCGGTGGGGCGGGGCCCGCTGGGCCGACCTCACGCGGCAGCCGCCCACGTCCCCGGCGATCAGCCCGGACCGCCCGGTCACCGCCCCCGATGTGGCGGACGAGTGGCTCCCGGCGGCGTTCCGGGGCGCCGCGGCGTCCGACCTGCCGGCGCCGGAGGAGGTGGCCCGGCTCGCCGTGCCGGTGCTCCTGCTGGCCTGGCCCGGTGACGCCTCGCACCCGCTCCCGGTGGCGGAGCACCTGCTGGAGCTGCTGCCCGACGCGCGGTTGGAGGTGGCGAGGTCCCCGGAGGAGGTGGCCGGGTGGCCCCGGCTGGTGGGCGATTTCGTGCAGTCCCACGGCGGGGCGGGCTGACCCGGGCGGCCGGCGGGGCGGCCTGACCCGGGCGGCCTGACCCGGGCCGTCGTCAGCCCGCGCTGACGGGCCGCTTCACGGTGCCGTCGGGGTAGCGCGCGAAGCGGGTCTGACCGTGGTCGTGGACGGGGTCGTTCTGCGGGAGGTCCCAGGTGCCGAAGACGCCGGCGCGGTACTCCTGCATCGCGGTGGCGATGTCCTCGCGGGTGTTGCCGACGAACGGCCCCTGCTGGACCACGGGTGCGCCGATGGGGCGGGCCTGCAGGATGAGGAACGCGGCGCCGTCCGCACCGGCGGTGACCGTCGCCGCCTCGGGCGCGAGCACGGCGGCGTCGTAGCCGAGCTCCTGCTCCCCCACCGTCAGCGCGCCACCATAGTTGTAGAGGACCCGGTTGACGGAGGGATCGCCGCCCGGGAGCTCGGTGCTCACGCCGGGGTCGAGGGTCACGATCCAGATGGCCAGGTGGTTCTCCGGCCGCGCGGCCCACGAGTGTGGCGGCGGGTCCAGGGCGCGGACTCCGTCGACCTCGCCGGCGATCAGCCGGAAACGAGCCTCGGAGCCCTCCTCGCCGCGCACCACCACGGGCGTCTCCTCGCCCCAGAACATGTCGAAGTGCGGTTCGGCCGATTTGTCCTCGGGCGCGAGGTTGAGCCAGATCTGGAACAGCTCCATCGTGTTGGGCCCCTCGGAGTCCAGCAGCGGGAACATCTCCGAGTGGGAGATCCCGGACCCGGCGGTGAGCCACTGGGTGTCCCCGTGGCCGAACCGGGCGGCCGCGCCGAGCGAGTCGGCGTGGTCGACCACGCCGTCGAGCACCACCGTGACGGTCTCGAAACCGCGGTGCGGGTGTTGCGGGAACCCGGGGACGGTGTCCCCGTGGTACATGGACCAGCCGTCCTTGCCCGAGAAGTCCTGGCCGATGGAGCGGCCGGCGAGCGAGGCCGCCGGACGCATGGTCCGGCCGTCCGCCGCGGGGAACCGGTCCAGGTGGTGGACGGCGAACAGGAACGGGTCGACCCCCGGCCACTGTGCTCCGAGGGGGACGACCTGGCGGATGGCGGACATGGGTTCCTCCTGTGGCGGCACGGCAATTGCTGTCACATCAGTCAACTCTCGGGTGCGGCGCTTTGTTCCCTGCGCCGTCTCCGCCCCTCCGCCCAGGCCTGCAGCGACCGGCGCCCGAGAAACACCGCCAGGAGCACCGCGATGACGCCCACCACGGCGTTGGAGAACCACCCCGCCACCGACTCGATCCGGTACCACTGGTTGCCGAGCGCGTACCCTCCCACCACGAAGATCGAGTTCCAGACCAGGCTGCCGCCGGTGGTGAGCAGCAGGAAGACCGCGAGGTTCATCCTCGCGACGCCCGCGGGGATCGAGATGAGACTCCGCACGACCGGCACCATGCGGCCGAAGAACACCGACGACCTGCCGTGCCGGTCGAACCACCCCTGCGCCTTGTCGAAGTCCTCGACCTTCATCAGCGGAACGCGGTCGAACAGCACCCGGACCCGGTGGGGTCCCAGCCACCGACCGAGCCCGTAGGCCAGGAGCGCGCCCGCGACCGACCCGATCGTCGTCCAGATGATCGCCGCGGCCAGGGAGAACGTCCCCTGGGAGGCGCTGAAGCCCGCCAGCGGAAGGATGATCTCGCTGGGGATGGGCGGGAAGACGTTCTCCAGGCCCACGATGATCGCCGCGCCCGGTCCCCCGAGAGCGCCCATGACGTCGACCGCCCAGCCGGCGATCCCGCCCAGATCGCCACCGGCGGAGGCGAGTTCGGCGGCCGCGATGGAGGGAGTGACGGCGATCAGCCCCGAGCCACGACCCCGGTGACCGGGATCCGTCCGCCGACCGCCTGCCGGAAGTTGAGCACGGCGCGGGCCAGGTGCGAGTCGGAGGTCACCACCACGGCGCCGGTGGTGCCCCGGTCCCGGAAGATCCGGTCCGTGTTCTGCGCGTTCTGCACGGTCGAGGCGGAGTAGCCCTCCTCGACGATCCGCCACGGCGCGATACCGGCGCCGCGGAGCCAGTCACCCATCGCGCGGGCCTCGGTGCGGCCGTTCTGCGGCAGGCCGCCCGACACGACGACCCGGGCAGTCGGGTACTCGCGGGCGAGCCTGAGCCCGGTCCGCAGCCGCTCCTCCAGCACCGGGCGGATGCCGCCGTCGGGGAACAGCCCCGCGCCCAGGATCACGATGTCGGTGGTGAACGGGTTGAGGGTGAGGATCGCCGGGTCGTCGGTGGTGAGCACCTCGAAGCCGCCGCACAACGGCAGGAGCGAGGGGTCGATGTTCTGACATCCCAGCATCATCGCCCCGTCGTACAACGCGACCCCCGAGGGGATCTCGGCCGAGCCGGCCGAGGCGGTGCCGGTCCCGACACCCAGCGCGAACGCCGCCGTGGCCGCGACCGCGGCCAGTCTGATCTGCGTTCTTCCCATGTAGCCATTCCTCCCCCGGGCCTTGTGTCGACCCTGTAGCGACTGCCGACCCCGGCGCAGCTGGTCGCCGGGCGGACGGGCAGGGGTGCCGCGACGTACCCTGCTCGGCATGCCCGCAGGATACGACAAGACGCTGGCGGTCCGATACCTCTACCGGGCGGATCCCGGACTCCGTCGGACCATCGACGCCGCGGACCCCCGTCACCTCGATCCCGGACTCGTCGCCGCACTCCCCGACGACGAACTCCGCGCGTGCGGCATCTCCCGCCCCAAGGTGGCCGCGCTGCGCGATCTGTCCGACGCGGTGCGGACCGGCCGGATCCCCACGTTGCCGGAACTGACCACCCTCGACGACGACGAGGTGATCGCCGCTCTCACCGTCGTCCGCGGAGTGGGCCGATGGACCGTGGAGATGCTGCTGATCTTCCTGTTGGACAGGCCCGACGTGTTCCCCCTGGCCGACGTCGGGGTCCGCAGGGGGTTCGAGCGGGCTCTGGGACTCGACACCCCGGCCACCCCTGCCACCCCGGCCACCCCGGCCAGCCCGTCCACCCCGGCCCGGATGCTCGCCCGCTCCGGGATCTGGGCGCCGTACCGCTCGGTGGCGTCGTGGTACCTGTGGCGGGCGGTGGACCAGACCGGCCAGCCAACACCGACACCGACACCAACACCAACACCGACACCGGCCGACTGATCCCTGGATCTACGCTCGTCCTCATGTCGAACCTCTACCGGGACCGGGTACGTGCGGCGGCGGCCAGGATGACGGCGGGCGTCCGCGACGCGGACAGGCACCCCACGACCGTCGCGGCAGTGCGCCGGGCCCGCCGGGCCCTGCCCGGCGACTCCGGCTTCGGCGATCCCCTCTCCGCCGCCGGCCGGGACGGCGCGGGGACCGTCGCCCGGCTGGCCGGGCGGCTGTTCGACGACCGCCCCACGGCATCGCGCGAGGTGACCCTCGGCGGTCTCCAGGTGTGGCACGCCCTGCTCGAGCGCACCGGCAGGAGCGGGAACGGTGGCGAGGTCACCATCGTCTTCACCGATCTCGTCGGGTTCTCGAACTGGGCCATGCGGGCTGGCGACGCGGAATCGCTCGCACTACTGCGAACGGTCGCCGCGGCCACCGAACCCGAGGTCCTCGAACACCGCGGCCACGTGGTCAAGCGCCTCGGCGACGGTCTCATGGCCGTGTTCCCCTCGCCCCAGCTCGCCTTTGACGCCGCCGTGGCCTGCACCGCGGGGGTCGACGCCGTCGAGGTCGCGGGGTGGCACCCCCGGCTCCGGGTGGGAATCCACACCGGGCACCCCCGCGTGATCGGGGGCGACTACCTGGGCGTGGACGTCAACATCGCGGCGAGGCTCGCGGAGAAGGCGGGCCCGGGGGAGATCCTCGTCAGCGACGCGACGCGCGCCGGGCTCGATCCGGCGCGCGTCGCGACCCGGCCCAAGAGGACGTTCCGGCTCAAAAAGGTCAAGGGAGTCCCCCACGAGATCGCGGTCTTCGTGGCGACCCCCCGCTGAGTGCGACCCCCGGGCGACGGCTGTCCGGTAGAACGGACACATGGCAACCACCGCATTCAAGGGCAATCCCGTCACCACGTCCGGCGAGCTCCCCGCCGTCGGCCAGGCCGCTCCGGCCTTCGACCTCGTCGGCGCCGACCTCGCGCCGGTCACGTCCTCCGCGCTCGCGGGCAAGCAGGTCGTGCTGAACATCTTCCCGAGCGTCGACACGGGCGTCTGCGCCCAGTCGGTCCGCACCTTCAACGAGAAGGCCGCCGGCCTGGACAACACCGTCGTGGTCAACGTCTCGGCCGATCTGCCGTTCGCGCACAGCCGGTTCTGCGCCGCCGAGGGCATCGAGAACGTCTCCGCCGGCTCGACCTTCCGCAGCGACTTCGCCACGGACTACGGCGTGACGATGGTCGACGGCCCGCTGGCCGGCCTGTGCGCCCGCTCGGTCGTGGTGCTCGACCCCGAGGGCACCGTGGTCTACACCCAGCTCGTCGACGAGATCACCACCGAGCCGGACTACGACGCCGCGCTCGGCGCCCTGGCCTGAGCCCGCCCACCCCGCACCTCGCCGCGGCCCGCCCCTCGGGGCGGGCCGCGGTCGTTCCGGCGACGGGCCGTGGTTCTAGCGCCGACCGTAGTTCTGGCGTCGGCCTCAGATCTAGCGCCGGCCGTAGACGGTGACCGAGGCCACCGCGCACACCCTGCCCCGGTCGTCCCTCGTCACCACCTGCGCGATCCCCCAGCTCCGGCCGTCGTGGACCGCCTCGGCCCTCACCGTGACCGGGCCGACGAGCGGGATCTGGCGCACGTACCGGACGTCGAGCGACGACGAGCTGACCTGTCGCTCGTGCGAGAAGACCGCCGAGCCCGCGACCTCCGCGACCGCGGCGAACACCCCACAGTGCAGGTTGCCCAGCGGGTTGGCCAGTGCCGGCTCCGGAGCGACCACCGCCTCGACCGCGAGCGTGCCGGCCGGGCCGTCGCGGCGTTCGTGGAGCGTCAGGCACAACACCTCGGCCAGCGTTCCCGGCGCGAGCGCGGAGGGCCAGGGCGGCTCGTCGTCGTAGTCGTCCGGGTCCACGACCCCCGCGAGCTCCATGGATTTGACCAGTCCCGCGGCGACCACCTTGCCGTCGTCGTCGATCACCTCCCCGCGCGTGGTGAGGCAGTGACCGTCGTCGCCCAGGTGGTCCGCGCGGATCCCCAGCCCGGTCGAGCCCTCGCGCGGTCGAGCGATCAGGTCGAGGCGCAGCTCGGTGGTGACGGTCCACATCCCCTTGGGGCGGCGGCGGTGGTTCTCCGCGCCCAGCCCCGAGTCGACCAGCACCGCCAGCCCTCCGGTGGCGAACCGGCCGGACGGGTCGACGCACTGGTCGGCGACAGGTTGGTGCCAGCTCACGCTGCCGTCCTCGGCCTGGCTGAAGGTGAGCCCCAGGCGGGGCTCCGGACCGTGGTGCTGCGATTCCCTCACCCCGCGACGCTAACACGTGTTCTAGTTCCGTCCCGGGCGTCGGTGCGCGGCCCGCGCGGCCCCGGCGGCCAGCACAATGGACCGGTGCCCCTGACGAGCGAGGTCCTCACAACCCCCCGGCGATGGCCGATCCGCGTCGCCACCACGGTGATCGCCACCGCGATCGTCATGCTGGTGCTGGCGACGGGGGCCGGTGGCGCGTGGTTGGTCCTGCGGTCGGCGGCGCACAGTGCGATCGACACCACGGACCGGAACCGCGCGGTCGATGTGGCCGAGTCACTGTCGACCCGCGGCCCGCAGGCGGCCCTCGCGCTGGTCTCCGAGCCGATGTCGGGCGTGGACCTGGTGCGGATCGTGGCCCCGGGGAACCGGCTGGTGGCCGGGCAGGTCACCCGCGGACTCGAGAACGTCCCGGCGTTGGCGGTGCCCGGAGCCGGCGAGGTCGTCCAGCGCGAGGTGACCGCACCGGACGGCACCGAACTCCGAGTGACGGCCGTGGGGACGGACGTCGGCGGGGTGACGTTCGCGGTGGAGGTGGGGACCGAGACCGAGCGCTACGACACCGTGCTCATGGCCGGCGCCATCCTCTTCCTGTCGTTCGTGCCGGTGGTGGGCCTGGCGACGGCGGTCTTCGTCTACTACGCCATGGGACGCGTCCTGCGGCCCGTGGAGGCGATCCGATCCCGCGTCGCGGAGATCTCCGCCTCCGGACGCGGGGAGCGCGTCCCCGTCCCCGAGGCGGAGGACGAGATCGCCCGCCTCGCGCGGACCATGAACGCCATGCTCGCCCGTCTCGACGCGACCCGCACGGCCCAGGTGGCCTTTGTCGGCGACGCGTCCCACGAGTTGCGGAGCCCGTTGTCCACCCTGTCGACGCTGCTGGAGCTGTCCTCGACCTCGGGCACGCCGGTGGACGTCGAGACCGTGGACGACCTGCTCCTGCCCGAGGTCGAGCGCATGCGAGCGATGGTCGAGGACCTGCTCGTCCTGGCCAAGAACGACGAGCGGGGGGTGCCGCTGCGCCGGGAGGACGTGGACCTCGACGACATCGTGCTCTCCGAGGCCGCCCGCCTGCGGGGCCTCGGCGCC
This sequence comes from uncultured Dietzia sp., assembly GCF_937873725.1. GTDB lineage: Bacteria > Actinomycetota > Actinomycetes > Mycobacteriales > Mycobacteriaceae > Dietzia. The sequence goes on along the minus strand of NZ_CALMYY010000125.1, from coordinate 3,091 downwards.
CCGGGTTCCCTCGAGGTCTCGGTCTCCGTGGAGCCCGCGCGGCTGGTCGGGGACCCCGACGCCCTGCTTCGGGTGGTGCGCAACCTCGTCGACAACGCGCGCCGCCACGCGCGCGGGAGGGTGTCCCTGGGCCTGGCCGTGGACCGCACGGACCCCGCGGCGCCGCGCGCCGTGATCACCGTCGACGACGACGGCGAGGGCGTTCCGCCCGATCAGCGGGACACGGTCTTCGATCGCTTCGCCCGCCTGGACGCCGACCGCGCCCGGGGCACGGGCGGATCCGGCCTGGGCCTGGCCATCGTGTCCGAGATCACCCGGACCCACGGCGGCGGTGTCCGGGTGGAGGACGCACCCGGCGGAGGCGCGCGGTTCGTCGTGGAGTTGCCGGTCGAGGTCGGGATCGCGGTCCCGGACGACCTCGAGGGCCCGGTGGACTGAGGGCCCGGTGGACTGAGGGCCGGGGGACTAGCTGGACTGCGCGGCCGCGCCGGCGGGTCCGCCGACCGCGACCGTGCTGTCCACGAGACGGTAGCCCTGGCCGCGGACCGTCTCGATCGCGCGGGTGCCGAACGGCGCATCGATCTTGCGGCGCAGGTACCCGACGTAGACCTCGACGATGTTGTCGTCTCCGTCGTAGGCCGGGTCCCACACGGCGCGCAGGATCTGCGCCTTGGAGACCACCTGGTTGCGGTTGCGGATGAGGTACTCCAGCACCGAGTACTCGCGGGCGGTGACGGTGATCCTCTCCGCGCCACGCCGGACCTCACGCGCCGCGGGATCCACCACCAGGTCTCCGGCGGAGAAGGACGTCGGCCGCTCCGGGGCGCCGCGCCGGACCAGCGCCCGGAGCCGCGCCTCGAGGACCACAAACGAGAAGGGCTTGACCAGGTAGTCGTCGGCTCCCAGGTCAAACGCGTCGGCCTCGTCGTACTCGCCGTCCTTCGCGGTGAGCATCAGCACCGGGGTCCAGATCTCGCGGCGGCGCATCTCCCTCACCACCTCGTACCCGCTGCGGCGCGGCATCATGATGTCGAGCACCACCACGTCGTAGTCCTCGTCACCCACCGCGTCGAGCGCGACCTCGCCGTCGGGCGCGGTGTCGACGGCCCACCCACCCGCGACCAGTCCGCGCCGAACGCTCTCCCGGAGGGCCGGCTCGTCGTCCACCACCAGAACTCTCATCTGACGTCCGCTCGACCCGGCCCTACCCGGCCGGGTCGATCTCCTGATCCATCTCCTCGGCCGGGACAAGGGACTCCGCGTGCCTGCGGACGACCTTGGCGGGAACCCCCGCCACCGTGGTGTGCGGCGGGACCTCGTCCAGGACCACCGAGCCTGCCGCCACCCGTGAGCAGTCGCCCACCATGACATTGCCCAGCACGATCGACCCCGCCGACAGCAGGACGCCCGATCCGATCTTGGGGTGCCGGTCCCCGTCCTCGTTTCCCGTTCCGCCGAGCGTGACGCCCTGGAGGATCGAGACCCCGTCCCCGATCACGCAGGTCTCCCCTATGACGATGCCGGTGGCGTGGTCGACGAGGATGCCCGATCCCACGCGAGCGGCCGGATGGATGTCCATGGCGAACACCTCGGAGATGCGGCTCTGGAGGAACGACGCGGCCATGACGCGGCCGGAATTCCACATCTCGTGCGCCACGCGGTGCACCTGCAGGCCGAGGAATCCCTTGGCGAACAGATAGGGGACGAGGTAGTTCGGGTACGCGGGGTTCCGCTCGAAGCTCACCACCAGGTCGGCCGCGACCGCCTCGAGGACGCGCGGGTGCTCGACCAGGACGGCACGGATCTCCTTCTCCAGGACGTGCCTGCCGATCTCGGGGGTGGCGATGCGCGACGCGGCGAGCCTGGCGAGGGATTCCCCGAGGTCATCGCAGCCGTCGATGAGGTCCAGGACGAGCCCCGCGATGAGCGGCTCGTTCCTGCTGGAGGTCGCGTCGACGGACAGCCGGTCCCAGACGGCACGCACGGAGGGATCGGCCTCCATCTGCGGGACGCAGGGGTTCTCGATGCTCAGCTCGATGGTCACCCGCTCCAGGGTAGGCCCGCCCCGTATGTCGGGGCGAGTCACGCCGCTCGACGGGCCCCGACCGGACGGGCAGGATGGGGGCATGATGCTCATCAACGTGCGTTTTGACGTCAAGCCGGATTTCGCCGAGAACTGGCTCGAGATCACCCACGGTTTCACCGAGGCCACCCGCGCGGAGCCCGGAAACCTGTGGTTCGACTGGTACCGATCGGCCGACGCCCCGAACACCTTTCTGTTGTGCGAGGCCTTCCGGGACGGGGACGCCCCGGCCGCGCACGTGAACTCCACGCACTTCGCCGAGTTCACCGGCTCCGCCGCCCGGTACCTGGAGCGCACCCCACGGATCATCAACACCACCGTCGACGGCGAGGAGTGGGGAACGATGGGCGAGATCACCGTCGCGTAGGACCCGGCCGGGGCCGCGCCCGCGGCTCAGAACGGTGGCGGGTCGTCCACCTCACTCGCACGCCGCTCGTCCCGCCTCGCCTCCCTCCGCGCCCGCCGCTCGAGGTTGAGGAGTTCCCGCTCACCCTGGCGTCGTGCGCGCCGGCGTCGCTCTCGTGTGGTGAACCGATGGCCGATGAAGACCCCACGCGGGGACCCGTCGCTGTGGGTGGGTTCCCGGTCGACCTCGCCGGGCGCGCTGTCCACCCCGAGCGACCCACAGTCGCAGAGTCCGGCCTCGTGGACGATCCCGCCGCCGGGGCAGACCGGTTCCGGGGCGCGGGGCCGAGAGTCCGGACCGGGCCGCAGGTCGGCCGCGGCCGCCGCGTCGATCGCCTCCTCGATCCGTCGCGCGTGCGCGAGCGGGCCGGACGGCCACGTCCGTATCCTGCGACCGGTCTCGGTCGTGATGTCCACCACCCCGTCCCGATCCACCCTGTACCGCCATCCGGAGAACGTCTTGAGTCTGTGGTGGGTCCGGCACAGGCAGATGAGGTTCCATTCCACGGTCAGGCCACCGCTCCGCGGATCCTCGTGCAGGAACGGGATCACATGGTCCACGTCGCAGCGGTCGGCCGCGACCGAGCACCCGGGGTGGCGGCA
>NZ_CALMYY010000124.1 GCF_937873725.1 uncultured Dietzia sp. | reverse complement strand
TCTCGCGGTAGGCGACCTGCGGCTTGCCGACGTTGGCCTCGACCTTGAACTCGCGCCGCATGCGGTCCACCAGCACGTCGAGGTGGAGCTCGCCCATGCCGCCGATGACGGTCTGGCCGGTCTCGTCGTCGAGCCGGACGGAGAACGTCGGATCCTCGCGGGCCAGCTTCTGGATGGCCGTGCCGAGCTTCTCCTGGTCGGCCTTGGTCTTGGGCTCGATCGAGACGTCGATGACCGGAGCCGGGAAGGTCATCGACTCGAGGATCACCTGGTTCTGCAGGTCGCAGAGGGTGTCGCCCGTGGTGGTGTCCTTCAGGCCGATGAACGCGTAGATGTGGCCGGCCACGGCCTCCTCGACGGGCATCTCCTTGTTGGCGTGCATCTGGAAGAGCTTGCCGACGCGCTCCTTCTTCCCCTTGGTCGCGTTCATCACCTGGGTGCTCGGGTCGATCCGGCCCGAGTACACGCGCACGAAGGTCAGCTCACCGAAGAACGGGTGGACCGCGATCTTGAACGCCAGCGCCGCGAAGGGCTCGTCCTTGGACGGCTTGCGCAGGACGATGGTCTCCTCGTCGCCGACCTTGTGGCCCTGCACCTCGCCGACGTCCAGCGGGTTGGGGAGGTACGCGATGACGGCGTCGAGCAGGGGCTGGATGCCCTTGTTCTTGTACGCCGAGCCACACAGCACCGGGTAGATCTCGGCGTTGACGACCATCTTGCGGATCGCGCCCTGGATCTCCTCCTTCGTCAGCTCCTCGCCGCCGAAGTACTTCTCCATGAGGGCCTCGTCGCTCTCGGCGACGGTCTCGAGCAGCTTCTCGCGGTACTCCGCGGCCTTGTCCTGCAGTTCGGCCGGGATCTCCTGGACCTGCGCCTCGGTGCCGATCTCGGTCTTGCCGGGCCAGATGAGGGCCTTCATCTCGACGAGGTCGACCACGCCGTCGAAGTCGTCCTCGGCGCCGATCGGCAGCTGCAGGACGAGCGGCGTCGCGCCGAGACGGTCGATGATGGTCTGGACCGTGTAGTAGAAGTCCGCGCCCATCTTGTCCATCTTGTTGACAAAGCAGATGCGGGGGACGTCGTACTTCTCGGCCTGGCGCCAGACCTGCTCCGACTGGGGCTCGACGCCCTCCTTGCCGTCGAACACCGCGACCGCGCCGTCGAGGACGCGCAGCGACCGCTCCACCTCGACGGTGAAGTCGACGTGGCCCGGGGTGTCGATGATGTTGATCTGGTTGTCGGACCAGAAACAGGTGACGGCGGCGGACGTGATGGTGATGCCGCGCTCCTTCTCCTGCTCCATCCAGTCGGTGGTCGAGGCGCCGTCGTGCGTCTCGCCCGCCTTGCGGTTGACACCCGTGTAGAACAGGATGCGCTCGGTGACGGTTGTCTTACCGGCGTCGATGTGCGCCATGATGCCGATGTTGCGGACCTTGTTGAGGTCGGTCAGCACGTCCTGTGCCACGGATATTCCCCGATCGTGAGTCGTCGGTGGTCCGTGCGGCCTGTGTGGACCGTCCGAACCGGGTCTGTGTGTTGTCGCCGGCACGCTCTCTGTTCGAGGCGCCACTGGCACTTGTTCAATGATGCCACCCTGCGGGCGACTACGGGACCCGGGTGGGGCGCCGGACCGACGCCGCTCCCCCCGGGTCCCGTGCTGTCACCAGCGGTAGTGCGCGAACGCCCGGTTTGCCTCGGCCATCTTGTGGGTGTCCTCGCGGCGCTTGACCGCGGCACCCAGACCGTTGGAGGCGTCCAGGATCTCGTTGGCGAGACGCTCGACCATGGTGTTCTCGCGACGCTGCCGGGAGAAGGTCACCAGCCAGCGCATGGCAAGGGTGGTGGAGCGACCCGGACGCACCTCGACCGGCACCTGGTAGGTGGCGCCACCGACGCGGCGGGAGCGGACCTCGAGAGCGGGCTTGACGTTGTCCAGCCCCTTCTTGAGGGTGACGACCGGGTCGGTGCCGGTCTTCTCGCGGCAGATCTCCAGCGCGGAGTAGACGATCCGCTCGGCGGTCGTCTTCTTCCCGTCGAGGAGGATCTTGTTGACGAGCTGGGTGACCAGCGGCGATCCGTAGACCGGATCGGCGATCAGCTGGCGCTTCGGGGCGGGACCCTTGCGAGGCATTACTTCTCCTTCTTGGCGCCGTAGCGGGAGCGGGCCTGCTTGCGGTCCTTGACGCCCTGCGTGTCGAGCGAGCCGCGGATGATCTTGTACCGCACACCCGGGAGGTCCTTCACACGACCGCCGCGGACGAGCACCATCGAGTGCTCCTGGAGGTTGTGGCCCTCGCCGGGGATGTAGGCCGAGACCTCGACACCGCTGGTGAGACGCACGCGGGCGACCTTGCGGAGCGCGGAGTTCGGCTTCTTGGGGGTCGTGGTGTACACACGGGTGCACACGCCGCGGCGCTGCGGCGAGCCCTTGAGGGCCGCCGTCGCGGACGACGACTTCTTGTCCTGGCGGCCCTTGCGGACCAGCTGGTTGATGGTTGGCATGAACCGACTTTCTCTAGCTGGCGGCCTCCGTACGGGGTGGCCACCGGTCACTGGGACGTTGCTCGTATCCGGACTCTCGCGCTCCCCGACGGGCGCACGGGCGACCTCGTCAGCCGCTCTCGCTGGCCTACTGGGCACGATCCTCCAGCTCGCGTACTGCGAGCACGATGGTCAAGCCTAACCGCCATCGGGAGGATCGGTCAAAACGTGGCCGCCGCGACACCCGCGGCGTGCGGTTCCGCGTCCTGGGCGAGCACCAGGTCGAGGGTCTCCGCCCAGAAGCCGATGACCTTCTCACGGCGCAGGGAGTCGTCGGAGAGCACGTCGGCCAACCCGAGTCCGCGGGCCAGGTCGAGGGTGGTCTGGAGCGACCTCCGCACCCTGGGCTCCGCGGGGTCGCGGTCGAGCGCGGCGGCGGCGATCGCCAGCACCTCCCGGGACATGTGGTTCTCCAGCGGCAGCACGCGGTCGCGGAGCGCGGGATCGCTGGCCGCCGCGGTCCACACGTGGAGCGCCGCCTTGAACAGGTCGGAGGTGTAGTGGTCGACGATGAGCCGGACGACGGCGACGGTCCGCTCGGGGCCGGGGGCGGGGAGATCGAGTCCGACGGTGCGCACGTTCTCCAGACGCTGCTCGATCATGTGCCCGAGGGCGGCGGTGATGAGGTCCTCGCGGGTGGGGAAATGGTGTTGCGCGGCCCCCCGTGAGACGCCGGCGGCGGCGGCCACCGCTCCCACGGTGGTCGCCGCCCAGCCCTGCGTTGCGAGGAGGTCGATCGAGGCACTGAGCAACCGCTCCCGTGTGATCCGGCTTCGGTCCTGCTTGGGGGCGCGCTGCTCGGGTGCCGTCATTCTTCCTCCTGTTACCAGTCCTGCTCGTCGTAGATGATCACGCCGCGAAGGTTCTTGCCGTCGCGCATGTCCTGGTAGCCCTGGTTGATCTCCTCGAGCCGGTACGTCTTGGTGATGAGCTCGTCGAGCTTGAGGTTCCCGGCGCGGTACTGGTGGAGCAGGTGCGGGATCTGCTTGCGCGGACCGGTGCCGCCGAAGATGGCCCCCTGCAGCGTCTTCTGCTGCATGGCCAGGTCGAGGATCGACAGCTGCGCGTCGACGGCCATCATGTTGCCCAGCCCCACGACCACACAGCGCCGACCCTTGCCGGTGAGCGAGAGCCCGGGCAGCAGGTGCTCGCCGTGGACCTCACCCATGGTCAGCAGGACCAGGTCGGCCATGCGTCCCCAGCTGAGCTCGCCCACCAGTGCCATGGCCTCGTCCATCGAGGCACACGTGTGGGTGGCCCCGAACTCGAGCGCCTTCTCCCGCTTGAACTCCACCGGGTCGACCGCCACGATCACCCGGGCCCCGGCCGCCGCGGCCCCCTGGACCGAGTTGGTGCCGATGCCGCCGACGCCGACGACCACCACGACGTCGCCCTCCTTGGCCTTGCCGATCTCGGTCGCGGAGCCCCAGCCCGTGCACACGCCGCAGCCGAGCAGGGCGGCCTTGTCGAGCGGGATGTCCTTCTCGATCACGATGACCGAGGACTGGTGGACGGTGACGTACGGCGAGAACGTCCCCAACAGGCACATGGTCGCGACGGGCTCACCGTCGGCGGTGTGGATCCGGTAGGTGTCGTCGGCGATCGCCCGACCGGACAGCAGGCCGGCGCCGTTGTCGCACAGGTTCTGCAGTCCCTCGGAGCAGGGCGGGCAGGTGCCGCAGGCGGGGATGAACGCCAGGACGACGTGGTCACCCACCTGGATGCCCGTCACCCCCTCGCCGACCTTGGTCACGATTCCCGCACCCTCGTGACCGCCCATGATCGGGTACGTCTCGAACTGCAGGTCCCCGGTGAGCAGGTGCTCGTCCGAGTGGCAGAGACCGGAGGCGGCCAGCTTGACCTGAACCTCCCCGACCCGGGGGTCACCGAGATCGACCTCGACGACCTCCCAACCGTCCTGCTTCGGCTCACGAATGATGGCGGCCTTGGTGCGCATGGAAGTACTCCTCGAATGAGAGTTGATCGTGTGGCACTGGTCACGTGACCAGTGCCACACCTCACGCTACTCCGCGTCGGCCGCCCATGCGGGAGGTCGGCGCTCAAGAAAGGCGGTCATTCCCTCGGCCACCTCAGGGGTGGTGAACAGCCTGGCGGTGACGCCCGCCAGGGCGTCCCCACGGGCATCGAGCTCGGACAGCATCGGCGCCGCGAGCAGCGCCTTGTTCTCCGCCAGACCCTGCGGCGAGCAGGGCCGGAACGCGGCCACCAGCTCGTCGACGGCGGCTGCGACGTCGTCCACGGCCTCCGAGAGCAGGCCGATCCGCCGGGCGTGCGCGGAGTCGAACTTCTCCCCCGTCAGCAGGGCCCGTGCGAGGTCCCGGTCGTTCACCCGCGCCGCGAGCGGCACCGAGATCATGGCCGCGGCCAGGCCGAGTCGGACCTCGGTCAGGGCGAACGTCGACGTGGGGCCGGCGACGGCGAAGTCGCAGGCGGCCACGAGGCCCATCCCGCCGGCGCGGACGTGGCCGTCGACGGCCGCGATCACGGGCTTGGGGTGCGAGATGATCGCGCGCAGCAGTCCCAGGAAGATCCGGGTCCGTCCCGCGGCCTGCTCCTCGGGGCTCTCCTGCCCCGCGGACGCCTCGGAGAGGTCCGCGCCGGCGCAGAACGTGCCGCCGGCGTGGCCGAGGACCACCACGCGGGCGGCGTCGTCCGCCGCCGCCCGCTCGAGCGCGTCGTGCAGCTGGTGGACGAGCGCGGTCGAGATGGCGTTGCGGTTGTGCTGCGAGTCGAGCGTCACGCGCGCGGCGCCACCGGAGACCTCGTAGCGCACCAACGGCTGGTCACCCGTCGTCTGATCGGTCATCCCGATCACCTCAGTAGCTCTTCGGCAGCCCGAGCGAGTGCTGGGCCACGTAGTTGAGGATCATCTCCCGGCTGACCGGGGCGATGCGCGGGAGCCGCGACGCCGCGAGCATGCCCGCCAGGCCGTATTCCACGGACAGGCCGTTGCCGCCGAGGGTCTGGATGGCCTGGTCGACCGTTCGGGCGGAGACCTCGCCGGAGGCGTACTTGGCCATGTTGGCCGCCTCGGCCGCGAGATCGTCGAGGCCGGCGTCGACGAGCGCCGCGGCCTTGCGCATCATCAGCCGCGCCAGCTCGAGCTCGATCTTGCACTGCGCCAGCGGGTGCGCGACGCCCTGGTGGGCGCCGATCGGGGTCTTCCACACGGTGCGCTCGTTGGCGTACTTGGTGGCCCGGTCCATCGCGAACCGCGCGGTGCCGATCGCCATGCCGGAGGCCATGATCCGCTCGGGGTTGAGGCCCGCGAAGAGCATGAGGAGCGCCGTGTCGCCGTCGCCGATGAGCGCCTCGGCGGGCAACCGGATGTCGTCGAAGTACAGCTGGAACTGCCGCTCGGGCGTCCGCACCTCGGTGGGGATGTGGGTCTTGGTCAGGCCCGGGGCGTCGGTGGGGACCATGAACAGCGCCGGCTGGAGCTTGCCCGTGGTGGCGCCCTCGAGACGGGCCACCACGAGGATGGCGTCCGCCTGGTCCACGCCGGAGATGTAGGTCTTCTGCCCCTTGAGCAGGAAGTCCGAGCCGTCCCGGCGCGCGGTGGTGGAGATGGCGTGCGAGTTGGAGCCGGCGTCGGGCTCGGTGATCGCGAACGAGGTGATGATCTCGCCGGAGGCCAGGCCCGGCAGCCACTGCTTCTTCTGCTCATCGGTGCCGAAGCGGGAGATGATCGTGCCGTTGATCGCGGGCGAGACGACCATCATGAGCAGCCCGGCGCCGGCGGCGGAGAGCTCCTCCTCGACGATGGACAGCTCGGTCATGCCGGCCCCGCCGCCGCCGTACTCCTCGGGCAGGTTCACGCCGAGCAGTCCGAGCTTGCCGGCCTCGGTCCACAGCTCGTCGGTGGTCTCGCCGGCGTCGGACTTCTCGCGCATGTACTCGATGCCGTAGCGCGAGCCCAGGTCGTAGGCGACCTTGCGGAGCTGCTTCTGCTCATCGGTGTCGACGACGGGGTTGGGGATGTGGGAGATGTCGGTCATCGTGGTCACTCCTGGGGGGTGGTGTCGGTGTCGGTGTCGGCGTCGGGATCGGCGACGACGGCGAGGATGGTGCCGGTCTCGACCTGGGTCCCGACCTCGACGGGCAGCTCGGTGACGATGCCGTCGACGGCGGCGGAGATGGTGTGTTCCATCTTCATGGCCTCCATCCACAGCAGCGGCTGGCCGGCGGTGACGGTGTCCCCGACGGCGACCGCGATGCGGATGACCGCGCCCGGCATGGGCGCGAGCAGCGAACCGGCCGCGACCTCCGCCCCGGGATCGGTGTAGCGCGGGGGCTCGACGAGCGAGACCGGGCCGAGCGGGGAGTCGACCTCGACGACGGTGTCCGCGCCGACCACCTCGTACCGGGCCACGGAGAAGGTGCGTCGCACCCCCCTGACCTCGAGGTCCACGGCGTCGGAGCGGACGTCCTCCACGGTGACGATCTCCGCGAGGTCCCCGTCGGCGTGGGCGCCCGAGCGGTCGCGGATGTAGGCCACCTCGAGCTCGTCCTCGCCGAACCGGTAGGTCCGCTTCTGGAGCGTGTGCCCGACGTTGCGGAAACCGGCCTGCGCCAGCGCCACCGGTCCGGCGGCGTGGTCGGCGGTGCCGGACACGATCGCGGCGGCGAGGGCCGAGATCGCCGTGGCCTCGTCGTCGGCGAGCGGGGCGGCGAGCGCCTCGGCACCGTGGTCGTCGAGGAACGCGGTGGAGAGGTTCCCGGCGATGAACTCCGGGTGCCGCAGGACCCGCACCAGCTGGGCGCGGTTGGTGGTGAGGCCGTGGACCTTCGCCCGGGACATGGCGCCGGCGAGCGAGGCGCAGGCCTCGTCGCGGGTGCGGCCGTAGGAGATGACCTTGGCCAGCATCGGGTCGTAGTGCACGCCGATCAGCGCGCCCTGGGCCCCGGGCTCGACGCCGCTGTCCAGGCGGATGCCCGGCCGGTGCGGGCCCTCGAAGTGCGAGGACACCCCGGGGACGTCGAGCGACCACAGCGTCCCGGAGCCCGGCGTGTAGTCGTTGGCCGGGTCCTCGGCGTAGAGGCGGGCCTCGAAGGACCACCCGCGGGTGGCCGGGGGCTCGGCGGACGGCAGGGGCAGGCCCGCGGCCACGTCGAGCTGGAGGGCGACCAGGTCCAGGCCGGTGGTGGCCTCGGTGACCGGGTGCTCCACCTGGAGGCGGGTGTTCATCTCGAGGAAGAAGAACTCGCCGTCGTCGGTCGCCAGGAACTCGACCGTGCCGGCACCGGTGTACCCGATCGCGGCCGCGGCGTCGCGAGCCGCCTTGTACAGCGCCTCCCGCATCCCCGGGGTCCGCTCGACGAGCGGGCTCGGGGCCTCCTCGATGACCTTCTGGTGGCGGCGCTGGATGGAGCACTCGCGCTCGCCGACGGCCCAGACGGTGCCGTGGGCATCCGCCATGATCTGGACCTCGATGTGGCGCCCGCGCTCGAGGTAGCGCTCGCAGAACACGGCGTCGTCGCCGAAGGCCGACAGCGCCTCCCGCTGCGCGTTGGCGATCTCGTCGTGCAGGGAGCCCAGCGTGCGGACCACGCGCATGCCGCGGCCGCCGCCGCCGGCGGAGGCCTTGACGAGCACCGGGAGGATGTCCTCCGTGACGTCCGCGGGCTCGAGGTCGGTGAGCATGGGCACGCCCGCGGCGGCCATCATCTTCTTGGCCTCGATCTTGGACCCCATGGACTCGATGGACTCGACCGGGGGGCCGACCCAGGTGAGCCCGGCGTCGATCACGGCGCGGGCGAACCCGGCGTTCTCCGACAGGAAGCCGTAGCCCGGGTGGATGGCGTCGGCACCGGCGGCCTTCGCGGCCTCGATCACCAGGTCGCCGCGGAGGTAGGTCTCCGCGGGGGTGTTGCCGGGGAGCCGGACGGCCGCGTCGGCCTCGCGGGTGTGGGGCGCGTCGGCGTCGGCATCCGAGTAGACGGCCACCGTGGTCATGCCGAGGGCGCGGGCGGTGCGGTGGACCCGCCGGGCGATCTCGCCGCGGTTGGCCACCAGGACCGAGGTGATCGGCGCGCGGGTGGCCGAGGGGGTGGGATTGAGTGTGCTCATGGTTTCGTTCCTCACATCCGGAAAACGCCGAAGCGGTCGGTTCCGGCGACTTCTCCGGAGTGGATCGCGGACAGGCTGAGGCCCAGCACTGTCCGGGTGTCGCGGGGGTCGATGACGCCGTCGTCGTAGAGCATCCCGGACAGGAACGCCGGCAACGACTCCTTCTCGATCTGGTCGGAGATCATCGTCTTGAGGCCGTCGATCGTGTCCTGGGCCATCTCCTCGCCGCGGGCGGCGGACGCCGCCGCGGCCACGGAGGTGACGACGTCGGCGAGCTGCTGCGCGCCCATGACGGCCGACTTGGAGCTGGGCCAGGTGTAGAGGAAGCGCGGGTCGAACGCGCGGCCGCACATGCCGTAGTGGCCGGCGCCGTAGGAGGCCGCCGTGATGAGCGAGAGGTGCGGGACCTCGGAGTTGGAGACGGCGTTGATCATCATCGCGCCGTGCTTGATGATGCCGCCGCGCTCGTACTCGGAACCCACCATGTAGCCGGTGGTGTTGTGCATGAACAGCAGCGGGGTGTCGTAGCGGTTGGCCAGCTCGATGAACTGGGTGGCCTTCTGCGCCTCCTCGCTGAACAGCACGCCGCGCGCGTTGGCGATGATGCCGACCGGGTAGCCGTGGATCTCGGCCCAGCCGGTCACCAGGCTCGCGCCGTACATCGGCTTGAACTCGTCGAAGTCCGAGCCGTCCACGATCCGGGCGATGATCTCGCGCGGGTCGAAGGGGATCTTGAGGTCCTCCGGGACGATGCCGAGCAGGTCCTCGGCGGCGTAGAGCGGCTCGATGACCTCGGCGCGGGGGGTGCTCCCCCGCTTGGACCAGTTCAAACGGCGCACGATGCCGCGGGTGATGCGGGCGGCGTCGGCCTCGTCGAGGGCGTAGTGGTCGGCCAGGCCCGAGACCCGCGCGTGCATGTCGGCGCCGCCGAGGGTCTCCTCGTCGGCGATCTCACCGGTGGCTGCCTTGACCAGCGGCGGTCCGGCGAGGAACACCTTCGAGCGCTCCTCGATCATCACCACGTGGTCGCTCATGCCCGGCACGTACGCGCCGCCGGCGGTGGAGTTGCCGTACACCACGGCGATGGTGGGGATGCCCGCCTTGGAGAGCCGGGTGAGGTCGCGGAAGAGCGCGCCACCGGGGACGAACACCTCCTTCTGCGTGGGCAGGTCGGCGCCGCCGGACTCGACGAGGCTGATCACCGGGAGCCGGTTCTTCTTGGCCACGTCGTTGAGGCGGAGGATCTTGCGCAGCGTCCACGGGTTGGACGTGCCGCCCTTGACCGTGGGGTCGTTGGCGATGAGCAGGCACTCGACTCCCTCGACCACCCCGATCCCGGCGACCACGGAGGCGCCGGTCTGGAAGTCCGACCCCCACGCGGCGAGCGCGCACAGCTCGAGGAACGGGGACTCGCGGTCGAGGATCATGTCGATCCGCTCGCGAGCGGTGAACTTGCCGCGCTCGCGGTGGCGGGCGACCTTGCGCTCGCCGCCGCCGGCCAGCGCCGGCTCGAGGTCGGCGGTCAGCTGCTCGAGCTTGGCCTCCATCGCGTGCTTGGCGGCGCCGAAGTCGGCGCCGGTGGTGTCGAGCGTGGAACGCAGGATTGTCATGCGGTGTACCCCAAACGTCGTCCGGCGAGGGTGGTCAGGATTTCGGTGGTGCCTCCGCCGATGCCCAGGAGTCGGACATCGCGGTACTGGCGGCTCACCTCGGACTCGGCCATGAAGCCGAGCCCGCCGAAGAGCTGGACCGCCTGGTTGGCGACCCATTCAGCGCACTCCACGGCGGTGTTCTTGGCAAAGCAGACCTCGGCGATCGCGTCGTGCCCCGACACCGCCAGGTTCACGCAGTGGTGCGTGTAGGTGCGGGCGAGGTCGATGCGGCGGGCCATCTCGGTGACCGTGTTCTGCACGGCCTGACGGGACAGCAGCGGGCGGCCGAAGGTCTCGCGCTCGCGCACCCAGTCCAGGGTGATGTCCAGGCAGCGCTGGGCGTGGGAGTAGCCCTGGGCGGCCAGCGCGGCGCGCTCGCCGACGAAGCCGATCGCGATCTGGGCGAACCCGTCGTTCTCCGCGCCGACGAGGTTCTCCACCGGCACGCGGCAGTCGGTGAAGGTCAGCTCGGCGGTGTCGGAGGCGCGCCAGCCCAGCTTGTCGAGCGGCGCCGAGACGTGGAAGCCGGGGGTGTCGGTGGGGATCACCAGCAGGCTCACGCCCGCCGCGCCCCTCAGCTCCTCGCCGCCGGTGCGGACCGCGGTGACCACGAAGTCGGCGCGGGTGGCGGAGGTGATGTAGGTCTTGGCGCCGTTGACCACGTAGTGGTCGCCGTCCCGGCGGGCGGTGGTGGTGAGGTGCCCGACGTCCGAGCCGCCGCCGGGCTCGGTGATGGCCAGGGAGCCGATCATCTCGCCGGCGAGGGTCGGCTTGACCCAGCGGTCGATCTGGTCGGGGCGACCGGACTGGGCCAGGTGGGGGGTGGCGATGCCGCACGTGAACAGCGAGGCGAACACGCCGCCGGACACGCCGGCCTCGTGCAGCGCCTCGCACACGACCAGCGAGTCGATGGCGTCTCCGCCGCCGCCGCCGACCTCCTCGGGGAACGAGACCCCGAGCAGGCCCAGCTCGCCCGCCTTGCGGTGCAGCTCGCGGGGGATCGCCCCCGCGGCCTCCCACTCGGCCAGGTGGGGCAGGATCTCCCGCTCGGCGAAGCGGGTCGTGGTCTCGCGCAGGGCGAGACGCTCTTCGGAGTACCAGGGATCACCTGGTACGTGGGGGGGGATGGTCACGCGTTCTCCTTCGCGGGTGCCGGTGCGGCGGGGACGGGGGCGGTGATGGTGTCGGGGACGTCGACGACGCGGGAGCGCAGCCACTCCGCGAGGCCCTTGGCCTGCGGATCCCAGCGGTAGCCGTGGGCGACGCCCTTGCCGAGGAGTCCGTCGATGACGAAGTTCACGGCGCCCAGCCGCGGGAGCTCGTACCGCTCGATCGGCAGGTCGGCGGTCTCCGGGAGCAGACGGCGCAGCTCGTCGACGGTCAGGGTGTCCCGCATCCAGCGGTAGGCCTCGGCGTCGCCGGCCCACAGCCCGATGTTGGCGGTGCCGCCCTTGTCGCCCGAGCGGGCGCCGAGGACGTCACCCAACGGGCGCCGGGTGCTGGACCCGCTCCACGGCGCGGACGCGGGCAGCGGTGCGCCGTCGGCGTCGAGGCCGTCGGAGGCGTGCCCGTCCCCCATCTCCACCATGGTCTCCGGGGGCGCGATGTCCACCCGGGTCCCGTCGGGCAGCACCGCGACGTGCGGGATCTCCCCCTGGGCCAGGTAGG
Source organism: uncultured Dietzia sp. (assembly GCF_937873725.1). GTDB lineage: Bacteria > Actinomycetota > Actinomycetes > Mycobacteriales > Mycobacteriaceae > Dietzia. The sequence goes on along the minus strand of NZ_CALMYY010000124.1, from coordinate 45,100 downwards.
CGGGGATGTAGACGCCGTACGGACCGCCGCGGCCCGGGGGCGCGCTGGGCGTGGCACCCGGGTAGCTGGACAGCGTCATGGCCACGGCGGCGTCGGAGAACGCCCGGCCCACCACGTCCTTGTCCGGGTCCCACGCCACGATGGTGAGCATCGCGGTGGCGGCGGCCTGCGTGTCGGCGTCGGGGTGGTCGGTGCGCTGGAGCCGGAAGTCGATCTCCGCGGGGCGCGTGGCGAGTCCGGCGAGGAACTGGCGCTCGACCAGGGCCGCCTTGTCCTCGATGTCGAGGCCGGTGAGCAGGAAGGTCAGCTCGTTGCGGAACCCGGCGAGGCACGTGACCGACACCTTGGTGGTGGTGGGGGCGGTCTCGCCGCGCACCCCGGAGATCCGGACGCGGTCCGGGCCCTCCTGCTCGACGACGGCGGTGTCGAGGCGGGTGACCACGTCCGGGCCGCCGTAGCGGGCGCCGGTGACCTCGTAGAGCAGCTGCGAGGTGACGGTGCCGACCGTGACCGCTCCGCCGGTGCCGGCGTGCTTGGTGATGACCGAGGTGCCGTCGGCGAAGATCTCGGCGATCGGGAAACCGGGCGTGACGGGGTCGCTGATCTCGCCGCGGTTGAAGAACGAGTAGTTGCCGCCGGTGGCCTGGGTGCCGCACTCGATCACGTGTCCGGCGGCGGTGGCCCCGGCCATCGCGTCGAGGTCGGCGCGGGTCCAGCCGAAGTGGCTGATGGCGGGCCCGACGATGACCGAGGCGTCGGTGACGCGACCGGTGACGACGATGTCGGCGCCGGCGTCGAGGCAGCGGGCGATGCCGAAGCCACCGAGGTAGGCGTTGGCGGTGACGGGGAAGCCGGCGTCGGCCGGGATGGCGAGTTCGCCGACCCGGGCGATGAGGTCGTCACCCTCGACGTGCGCGACCCTGGGCGCCAGGCCCAGTCGGGTCCCGAGCTCGCGGACCGCGCCGGCCAGCGCGGCCGGGTTGAGCCCACCGGCGTTGGCGACGATCGTGACGTTCTTCTCCAGCGCGAGCCCGAGGCAGTCCTCGAGCTGACGCAGGAAGGTCTTGGCGTACCCGAGATCGGGGCTCTTCATCCGGTCACGACCGAGGATGAGCATGGTGAGCTCGGCGAGGTAGTCGCCGGTGAGGACGTCGAGTTCACCCCCCTCGAGCATCTCGCGCATCGCGGAGATGCGGTCGCCGTAGAAACCCGACATGTTTCCGACGCGCAGTGGCGCGGTGACGTCCCGTCCGGTCATGCCCGTGCTCCCTTCTCACGGCCGCCACCGGGGAGTCCGGCGAAGGCCTGGGCGATACGCAGCCACCCCAGCGCGTCCTCGCCGACCGCCACGAGGGCGGTGTCGTCGAGGTGGACACGCTGGGTGACGAGCAGGCAGAAGTCGAGGATCGGTCCGGTGACCGTCTGCTCGGCGCCGGCGGTGCCGAACTCGAGGACGCTGCCGTCGGCCTGGGTGAGGGCCACGTGGATCTCGGAGGCCGGGGCCTCGAGCCCGTTCATCATGTAGGCGAAGGCGCGGGTCTTGAAGCCCAACCGGGCCACGTGGGGCAGCGCGCCGAGGAAGGCCGGGTCGGTGTCCACGGCGACGCCGAGCGCGTCGGCGACGTCGACCCCGTGGGCCCAGGTCTCCATGATCCGGGCCGTGGTCATGGACTTGGGCCGCATCGGCGGCCCGAACCACGGGATCTGGTCCCCCGGGTCGGCGGCCTTGAGCGCGTCGGCGAGCTCGCCGCGGGCCAGGCGCCACCTGGCCAGGACCTCGTCGCGCCCGGTGGCGGCGATCTCGGCGGCCCCGACGTCGACGAACCCGGTCGGGTCGGCCATGGCGGACTCCACCACGGCCTGGAACGCGTCCGCGTCGTTGATGGCCGTCACGGAGACCTCGTCGGTCCACGCGAGGTGGGCGATCTGCATTCCGACGTCCCAGCCCTCGGCCGGGGTGTCGGTGGTCCAGCGCTCGGAACCGGCGGCCTCGACGAGCTCGTCCACTCGGGCGTTGAGCGCGGCGAGGGCGGCGTGCGGGTCCTCGCTGGCGGGGGTCTGGGTGTCCTTCTGCATGCGCATCAGGCTTCCATCCCGAGCGAAATAAAGCAAGCGCGCTTGCTTGCTTTTCCGCCGCCGCTTTACCACCCTGTGATCAGCGGTGATCCCAATCACTTCCGGAGCAGGGACACCCCGACCCACTGGAGAAATCGTGCGCCTAGACCTCACCGGGATGGACCCCACGGACCACGCCCTCGCCCGACGCTGTTCGGTGGGCGACATACCGACCCGGGCGGCGGCCACGTTCGCCGGCCGGACCGCTGTCACCGACGACGCGGGCTCCTGGACCTTCGCCGAGCTCGAATCCGTGGCCAACCGCGTGGCGCACGGCCTGGTCGAACTCGGCATCGAGGCCGAGGATCCGGTGTCGATCCTGTCCACCAACTGCCGCGAGTTCGTGGCGACCTACTTCGGTGCGGCCAAGGCCGGGATGGTGGCCCTGCCTATCAACCTGCTCTCCGGACTGGACAACATCGCGCACGCCCTGACCGACTCCGGCACGCGCATCCTGCTGGTCCACGGCTCACTCGCGGAGTTGGTCATGGGAGCGGTCGCGGGTATCCCGTCGATCCGCACCGTCGTCGTCGTCGGGGGTGTCCCGGAGGGGCTGGAGGCACCCGCCGACGGTCCCGCACTGATCGGCTGGGACGACCTGCTCTCGGACGACGACTCGAACCCCGACACCGTGATCGCCGACCGCCAGGTGGTCCAGTGCCTCTACTCCTCCGGCACCACCTCGCGCCCCAAGGGCGTCCTCACCTCCCACCTCGCGGTGACCATGGCCGGGCTGGGCAACGGCGCGGTCTTCGGACTGAAGTGGGGTGCGCAGGGGTCGGTGACGGTGTGCCCGCTCCCCCTCTTCCACACGGCCGGGCTCAACGGCGTCCTGGTCCCCGCGATCACCATGGGCGCGACGGTCCACCTCCTGGCCGGCTTCGACCCCACGCAGTACGCCGACACCGTCGCGAGGGTCCGGGCCACCCACCTCGTGGGCCTTCCCCTCATGCTCGAGTCGCTCGCGGGGGGCGCCGACCGCGGTCTGGACCTCTCCTCCATCGAGGTCCTCCTGTACGCCATGGCCCCGATGTCCGAGGAGATGCGCAGGCGGCTCGAGGCGGCGCTCCCCGACGCGAAGATCGTCCTGGGGTCCGGGATGAGCGAGTGCACGCCCGCCACGGTGATGCAGTGGCCCGAGCTCAACCCCGACAAGTCCGACTCCTGGGGCTACCCCACCCCGATCGCCCAGAACCGCATCTGCGAGCCGGGCGGCGAGGCGCTCCTGGCCACCGACGAGGAGGGCGAGATCGCCTACCGCGGCCCCACCGTCATGGAGGGCTACTGGAACAACCCGCAGGCCAACGCCGAGGTGTTCGTGGGCGGGCACCTGCACTCGGGCGACCTCGGGCGGATCGACGCCGACGGCGTGGTGTGGTTCGCCGACCGCGTCAAGGACATCGTCAAGTCCGGCGGCGAGAACGTGTCCTCGCTCCACGTCGAGCGGGTCCTCCTGGACCACCCGCACGTCGCCGAGGTCGCGTGTGTGGGCCGGCCCGACCCGACGTGGGGCGAGCTCGTGACGGTGGTGGTGGTCCCGGCCGAGGGCGCGTCCGACGACGACGAGTTGGTGGCCTCCGTGATGGAGTTCGGGGCCGAGCGGCTCACCTCGTCACACCGGCCGCGCGACGTCGTGGTGACCGACGCGATCCCCCGCACCGCGACGGGCAAGATCCGCAAGGTGGAGCTGCGCGGCGTCAGGTAGGTCGACGCGCCCCCCGCACGACCTGAGTCAGGGGTCGACCTCGAGGAGCTCGCCCGGGATCTCCAGGCGCGCGGCGGCGAGGTCGGCCCCCAGCCCGGACTCGAGCACCCCGCCCTGCGGCGGGCGGGCCACGAGATTCACCGCACGGAGGTTGGGCAGCAGGTAGCGGCGGGTCTCCATGCCCTCCAGGCCGGGCAGCAGCTCCCGGAACCGCTCCTGCGTGAGCTCTCCGGCCAGCCACGCGAAGGCGGAGTCGTCCCACGTCCACACGGCGATGTTGACCCCCCGGCCGACCACGCCGCGGCGCACACCGGCGACCGAGCCCAGCGCCGACGTCCTCGGTGGCCCCCCGGGCACGGTGCCGGGGGACCACGCCGCGGGGAGCTCCCCCGGGCCGATGTCCGCCGTCTCCGGCGGGACCGGCACCGCGACCCGTTCCCCGCCGGGGAGCACCACCGAGTGGCCGGAGTCCTCCTGGGCGAGGGGTCTCGCCACGCGGAGCGGGTGCCCGGGCCCCTTCCTCATGGCCACCACGGCCACGACGGGCGGGGCGGGTTCGCCGCGGGCCCCGCTGAGGCGGACGCGGTCGGTACCCTCCTGCGCGAGTCGGACCGTGTCGAGCCGCAGGACCACGTCGGGCGCGGCGTAGCGGACGCCCGCCACCCCGTCCAGGAGCTGGTCGGTGACGGTACCGACGGTCACGGAGCCGAACGCGGAGGGATGACGGGTGATGACGGCCGAGCCGTCCGGGGCGATCTCGGCGATCGGGTAGCCGCCCGCGACGGGATCGGTGGTCCGGGTGACATCGGTCGACGAGTCGACCACCCCCGTCGCGCCCGGGCCTCCGGAGAGGACGTGCCCCACGGCGACGGAGCCGGCGAGGGCGTCGAGCGCGGACGACGTCCACCCGTGGTGAGCGGCGGCCGCGCCGGTGACCAGCGCCTCCCGGCTCACGCGACCCGTGACGACCACGTTCGCCCCGGCGGCCAGGGCCCGCGAGATCCCGAACGCCCCGTGGCGGACCGTGGCGACGTCAGCCTCGCCGAGGCCCAGCTCGACGGCGCGGTCGGTCACGTCGCCGGAATCGACGGCCGCCACCAGCAGGTCGATCCCCGCGTCGGAGGCCCGCGCCCTCAGCTCCACGGCGAGCCCCTCCGGATCCAACGCCCCGGCGTTGGTGACGATCCGCACCCCCCCGGCGCCGATGAGGTCCAGGCACTCGCCCAACTGGACCAGCGCGGCGGGCTCGTATCCCGGCCCTCCCCCGGACCTCGCCGCGGCCAGCGCGAGCATCGCCTCGTCCGACAGCATGTCCAGCGCGAGGACGTCCAGGGACGCGGCGCCGAGGAACTCCGCCGTCGCCGTGGCCCGGTCGGTCCGCGAGGCGGAGACGTTGCCGATGCGCAGCGGGCTCGGGGTTGTCGTCATCAATCCTCCGGATGGGTCCTGTCGGGGGGGCGGACACGCCTACCCCAGCATGCTCCCGGTCTCGGCGAGCCGGGTGTGGAACGAGAACGCCTCACCGAGGATATGCGGCGTGTGACCCGCGTCGGGCCGGGCCCGCGCCCGATCGAGGTAGTCGTGCAGGAGCGGCCGGAAGGACGGGTCCGCGCACCGGTCCACGATCACGCCGGACCTCCTGCGGGGGCTCAGCCCACGCAGGTCCGCCAGCCCGTGTTCGGTGACGATCACCTGCACGTCGTGCTCGGTGTGGTCGACGTGCGGGACCATCGGCACGATCGCCGAGATCGAGCCGTTCCTGGCCGTGGACGGGCTGAGGAACATCGACACGTAGGCGTTGCGGGTGAAGTCCCCCGAGCCGCCGATGCCGTTCATGATCCGGGTACCGCCCACGTGGGTCGAGTTGACGTTGCCGTAGACGTCGGCCTCGAGCATGCCGTTCATGCCGATGACGCCCAGACGCCGGACGATCTCGGGATGGTTGCTGATCTCCTGGGGACGCAGGGTGATGTGACGGCGGTAGAGGTCGATGTTGCCGACCAGCTCGACCAGCCCCTGCCCCGACAGGGCGAGCGAGGTGGCCGAGGCGTGCGCGACCTTGCCCTCCCTGATGAGCCGGAGCATCGAGTCCTGGATGACCTCCGAGTAGCACGTGAGCTCGGAGAACGGCCCCGCCGCGAGGCCTGCGAGGACGGCGTTGGCGACGTTTCCGATTCCGGCCTGGAGGGGCAGCAGGCTCCCCTCCGGCAGGCGGCCGCGCGCGACCTCGTGTCGGAAGAAGTCCACCACGTGGCCGGCGATGGCCTCGCTGACCGCGTCCGGGGCGGCCAGCGCGCTCTCGGAGTCCCGTTGGTCGGTCGGGACCACCGCGATGACCTTGGCCGGGTCCACCTCGAGGTGGGCCTGTCCGATGCGGTCGTCGGGGCGGGTGAGCATGATCGGCCGGCGGTCCGGCGGCAGGGCCGTCCCGTAGTAGACGTCGTGCATGCCCTCCACCCCGAGCGGGACCCACGAGTTGACCTCGAGGATCACCTTGTCCGCCACGTCGAGCCAGGTCTTGTTGTTGCCCACCGACATCGACGGCACGAGCCTGCCGTCCTCGGTGATGGCCGCGACCTCGACCACCGCGACGTCCACGTCCCCGTAGTAGCCCTCCCACACCTGCTGGGCCACGTGTGACAGGTGGATGTCCACGTAGTCCACGGAACCGGAGTTGATCTTCCGCCGCGCGGTGGGCTCGCTCTGGTACGGCATCCGCAACGCCACCCCGTCGACCTCGGCGAGGACGGCTTCCGCCTCGTTGGCCACGGAGGCACCGGTGAGCAGGTTGACGCTCATCCTCCCGCCCGCCGCCCGGATCGCCCGGATGCGGTCCGCGAGGGCGGGGGCGAAGGCCTTGGGGGTGCCGGCGCTGGCGAAGCCGCTGATCGCGACGGTGTCGCCGTCCCCGATCTGCGCGACCGCCGTGGCGGCATCGGTGACGAGGCTCCGGAAGTGGTCGTGCCGGATCCTGGAGGGATCGTAGGACGGTCCCGTCCGGTGGTCAGAGCTGGTCATCATCCGAGCCTATCGCCGAGGCGGGATCGCCACGCATCGACGCCCCGGGGGCGGCTCAGGACGCCTGGCCTGTGGGGATAGACTCGGCACACCACCAGTCCGCCGCGCCAGCCGCGTCCTCCAGGAGTGAGCCGTGCCCCCCAGGACCGCCCCGATCCCCGACCGCATCGACCAGGCCCGCGCCAACTGGGAGCGCGAGGGCTGGGCCGATGCCGCCCGGGGGATGACGGTGGTGACCTCGGTGATGCGCGCGCACCAGATCCTGCTCGCCCGGGTGGAGGAGACCCTGCGGCCGTGGAACCTGTCCTTCCCCCGCTACGAACTCCTGCGGCTGCTGGCGTTCTCCCGCTCCGGCTCGCTGCCGATCACCAAGGCCTCCGAGCGGCTCCAGGTCCACGTCACGAGCGTCACCAGCGCCATGAAGCGTCTCCTCGACGCCGGGTTGGTGGAACGTCGCCCGCATCCCACCGACGGCCGCACGACCCTCGTGGAGATCACCGAGCAGGGCAGGCGGGTCGTGGCCGAGGCCACGGCGGCCCTCAACGCCGGGGTCTTCGCCGATCCGGGGATGGACCAGTACGAGCAGATCGCCCTGATCGACGCCATCTCCTCGCTGCGCCACTCCGCCGGCGACTTCTGACCGCTCCCGCGGCACCGACGACACCGCGCCCGGCCCCCTCTCGGGTGGGGCCGGGCGCGGCTGCTCGTGGGCGACGATCGAGTGGAGATCGACGCGGGTTGCGGGTCAGTCGGCCGTCACGGGACCTCGGTGGCGAGGGTCCGGTCCACGACCACCTCGGCGTCGGCGTGGATGACGTTCTTGCTCGACTCCGTCATGATGAGCACGCACATCATCGACATCGCCGACAGCAGCGAGAGCATGATGCCCACTCCGAGCGTGTTCCCGTTGGCGACCATCGCGGCGGCGGCCAGCGGCGGCAGCGCGCCGCCGAGGATGCCGGCGAGGTTGTAGCCGAGACCGGCGCCGGTGTACCGGTAGCGGGCCTGGAACAGCTCGGGCAGCAGCGCGCCGGCCGGGCCGTAGGCGATGCCGAAGATGATGAGGGTCACCAGGAGGACCACGGCGAAGGCGATCGGCGAACCGGTGTCGAGGATCGGGAAGACGAACAGCGCCCAGACCACGGCCAGCCCGACCGAGGTGCCGATGACCTTCTTACGGCCGATCCGGTCCGAGTACATGGCGGACAGCGCGATCGCGGCGCCGAAGACCAGGGCGGCGATCATGCCCATGCCGAGGACGAACGGCCGCGTGTGCTCCAGGTTCTTGGTGGCGTAGTTGGTGAGGAACGACGTGCCCATGTAGAAGAGGGAGAACAGCGAGGTGAGCGCGCCACCGGCGATGAGGATCTCCTTCCACTGGTATCGGATGGCGTCCGCGAACGGCAGGGTCGTGGGGGCGGTCTCCTGGGCCGCGCGCTCGCGGTCCTGCTTGAAGACCGGGGTCTCCTCGACGCTGATGCGGATCCACAGGCCGATGAGGACGAGCACGGCGGAGAGCAGGAACGGGATGCGCCAGCCGTACTGCATGAACGAGCTGTCCGCGGCGGAGCTGTCACCGGCGACCAGGGAGAAGGCGAGGAACGTGCCGGAGGAGAGGAAGAACGCGAAGGCAACGCCAAGCTGCGGCCACATGGCCATCATCCCGCGCTTGCCCTCCGGTGCGTACTCCGCGGTGAGCAGCGTCGCGCCGGCCCACTCGCCGCCGACGGCGAAGCCCTGGAAGAACCGACACACGACGAGCAGGGTCGGGGCCCAGATGCCGATCCCGCCCTCGAACATCCCGAACGCCCCGGTGCCGTACCCGGGCAGCAGACCGATGAAGACGGTGGCGATGCCCATGATCATGAGCGTCCACACCAGCGTGCGCTTGCGGCCGATCCGGTCGCCGAAGTGGCCGAAGATCGCCGCGCCGACGGGCCGGGCGAAGAACGCCACCGCGAACGTCGCGAACGACGAGAGGGTCGCGGCCGAGGCGTCCTGGCCCGGGAAGAACAGCGTGGGGAACACCAGCGCGGCCGCGGTGCCGTAGATGAAGAAGTCGTACCACTCGATGGTGGTGCCGATGGAGGACGCCGCGGCGACCTTCTTCAGAGAGGTCTTAGGCGAGGCCGCGGACGGGATCGGCGGCTGCGGCGCCGAGCCCCCGGGCTCGATGTTCGTGGTGGTCAAGACGACTCCAGTCTCGTGGGGTGCCGGGCGGTGGTGCTGTCCGGCGCAACGGTTGATTCCCGACGCACGACGTCGATTGGACCGAACAGTATGTGATGGCAGACACACCCGATACACCCGAAAGTGGATGGGGGTGAGCTGGGACACAAATCGTCAGCCGTCGCGCACCCGCCACAGACGGGGTCAGGGCAGGACGCCGAGCAACCGCGCCCGGGCCACGGACTCCATCCGCGACCTCGTCCCCAACTTGGTGCCGATGTTGCGCAGGTACGCCTTGATGGTCTCGGGCGAGAGCGACAGCCTCGCCCCCACCTCGGCGTTGGAGCAGCCGAGCGCCACCTGGGCGAGGACGTCGATCTCCCGCGGCGAGAGCACCACCCGGGCGGGCACCGGCGACTCGCCGGACGCCGGGGACCGGCCCACGCCGGCCAGCGCGGACCCGGCCGCCAGGAGCCTGTCCCGCAGGGCGGGGTCGCCGAGTTCCGCGGCGATCGCCCGCAGCTCCCCGTGGAGGACCCGGAGCTGCTCGCGGTCCGCCGTCTCCAGTCCCCCGCCCTGCTCGGCCACGGCGAGGTCCGCCATCCGGAGCCGACGATCCACCTCGTCGCGGACCTGGAACTCCGCCGCGAGTTCCGCGGCGACGGAGGTGAACGTCTTGGCCACCTGGTCACCGAGCTGGGTGGCGACGCGGGCCGAGCCGTAGAGGATCGTCCGCGCCACCCCCGACACCATGACGGGCACCGAGATGATCGCCCGCAGCCCCTCGCGCTCCACCGCGTCGGCGTAGTCGCGGGTGATGCCCGAGCACTCCTCGTAGTCCCGCACGGTCGCGGGGCGGCCGGTCGCCATGACGTGACCGCCCAGGCCCCGGCCCTTGGCCACGGCGAGCCCCTGCATGGAGTCCGTCCGGGCTCCGATGAACCGGGTCAGCCGGGCGGTCTCACCGTCGGCCTCACCCGCGAAGACCATCGGGACCCCGGTGTCGTTCCGGGCTCTGCGCAGGGCGCTGAGGACGGCGTCGGAATCCTTGGGTCGGAGGGTGTGCATGGCGGTCTCCCGAGAGTGGAGTGGGTCAGCCCCGCGAGGAGTCGCGGATACTGGTGATGATGGCACTGAAGTCCCTGCCGCCGTTGTCCTTCGCGAACTCGTCGTACAGGGCCGCCGCCGCGGCGCCGAGCGGGGCGACGGTGCCGGTGCTCTCCAGGGCCGAGAGCGCGAGCCCGAGGTCCTTGTTCATGAGAGCGGTGGCGAAGCCCGGCGTGAAGTCGTTGTTCGCCGGCGACGTGGGGACGGGGCCGGGGACCGGGCAGTTGGTGTGGAGCGCCCAACTGTTGCCGGTGGCACCGGTGACCACGTCGAACAGGGCCTGGTGCTCGAGGCCCAGCCGCTCGGCGAGCACGAACGCCTCGCCGATCGCGATCTGGTGGACCGCCAGGACCATGTTGTTGCAGACCTTGGCGGCCTGGCCGGCGCCCGGTCCGCCGCAGTGGATGATCTTGCCCGCCATGGGCTCGAGAACGGGCTGCGCGGCGGCGAACGCCTGGTCCTCCCCGCCGACCATGAACGCCAGCGTCCCGGCCGTGGCGCCCTTGACGCCGCCCGAGACGGGGGCGTCGACCTGGAGCATCCCCGCCGCCACCGCCGTGGCGTGGACGGCCCGGGCGTCCTCGACCGAGATGGTGGAGGAGTCGATGAACAGCGTCCCCTCCCCCGCCACGCCGAGCACCTGCTCGTAGGTCGAGGTCACCAGCGCGCCGTTGGGCAGCATCGTGATGACCACACCCGCCCCGCGGACCGCCTCGGCGGGCGAGTCGCACACGGTGATCCCGGCGGTCCGGGCCGCGTCCTGCGCCGCCTCGACCGGGTCGAAGCCGCGGACGTCGTGCCCGGCGCCCACCAGGTTGGCGGCCATGGGCCCGCCCATGTTGCCGAGTCCCAGAAAAGCAATGGTGGTCATCTCACGCTCCCAGTCCGCGCGCGGCGACGGCCCGGCCGACGACCACGCGCATGATCTCATTCGTCCCCTCCAGGATGCGGTGCACCCGGAGATCCCGCACGATCTTCTCTATTCCGTATTCGGCCAGGTACCCGTACCCGCCGAACAGCTGCAGCGCCCTGTCCGCGACGTCGTAGCAGCGGTCGGTGACGAAGAGCTTGGCCATGGCGCACTGCTCCACGTGGTCCGGCTCCTTGGCGTCCAGCGACGCCGCGGCCCGCCACAGCATGAGGCGGCTCGCCTCCAGCTCGGTGGCCATCTCCGCGAGCGTGAACCGGATGGTGGGCTCGTCGATCAGGGCACCGCCGAACGCCTCCCTGTCGCGCAGGTGGGCCACGGCCCGGGAGTACGCGTTCTGGGCACCGCCGAGCGAACAGGCGGCGATGTTGATCCGCCCGCCGTTGAGGCCCCGCATGGCGATGGTGAACCCGAGCCCCTCGCCGCCGGTGTCCGCGCCGCCGATGAGATTGGCCGCCGGGACCCGCACCCCCTCCATGATCACCTGCGCGGTGGGCTGGGCGTTCCACCCCATCTTCTGCTCGTTCGGGCCGAAGCTCAGGCCCTCGGAGTCCGCGGGCACGATGAACGCCGAGATCCCCTTGGGGCCGGCGTCACCGGTGCGGGCCATCACCACGTAGACGTCCGACTGACCGCCGCCCGAGATGAACTGCTTGGTGCCGGTGAGGACGTACTCGTCCCCCTCACGCACGGCCTTCGTCCGCAGCGCCGCCGCATCCGATCCGGCACCCGGCTCGGTGAGGCAGTAGCTGGCGAAGTGCTCCAGGGTCGCGAGCCTCGGGATCCACCGGTGCCGCTGCTCGTCGGTGCCGAACTCGTCGATCATCCACGCGCACATGTTGTGGATCGACAGGTAGGCGGCCACGGCCGGACACCCCCGCGCCAGCTGCTCGAAGATCCGGACCCCGTCCAGCCGACGCATGCCGCTGCCGCCGACGTCCTCCGAGACGTAGATGGCGCCCATGCCCATCTCCGCGGCCTCGCGCAGGACGTCCTTGGGGAAGTGATGGGTCTCGTCCCACTCCTGGGCCTTGGGCGCGATCCGCTTGACCGCGAAGTCGCGGGCGGTGTCGACGATGACCTTGTCGTCGTCATCAAGGGTGAACATGGTGTGCCTCTCCTACGGTGTCCGGTCAGTCCATCGTGGGGATGACGAACTCGGCGCCGTCCTTGATGCCGGAGGGCCAGCGCTGCGTGACCGTCTTGACCTTGGAGTAGAACTTGATCGACTCCGGGCCGTGCTGGTTGAGGTCGCCGAAGCCGGACTTCTTCCAGCCGCCGAAGGTGTGGTACGCGATCGGCACCGGGATCGGCACGTTGACGCCGACCATGCCCACCTCGACGCGGGAGACGAACTCGCGGGCGGCGTCGCCGTCGCGGGTGAAGATGGCCACGCCGTTGCCGTACTCGTGGTCGTTCGGCAGCCGCAGGGCGTCCTCGAAGTCGGTGGCGTGGACCACCACGAGGACGGGCCCGAAGATCTCGTCGGTGTAGACGCTCATGTCCGGGGTGACCTTGTCCATCAGCGTGGGGCCGACGTAGTAGCCCCCGGAGATGTCCTCGCCGTTGAAGCTGTCCGTGTAGGCGCCCACGCCGCGACCGTCGACGAGGAGGTCCGCACCGGCCTTCTCGCCCTGGTCGATGTAGTCCAGCACGCGGGCCTTGGACTCGGGGGTCACCAGCGGGCCGTAGTCGGACTGCGGGTCGTGGCTGTGGCCCACCTTGAGGGCCTTGACCTTGGGCAGGAGCTTCTCGAGCAGCTTCTCGGCCGTGCCCTCGCCGACCGGGACGGCCACCGAGATCGCCATGCAGCGCTCACCGGCCGAGCCGAAACCGGCCCCGACCAGGGCGTCAGCGACCTGGTCCATGTCCGCGTCCGGCATGATGATCGCGTGGTTCTTGGCGCCGCCGAAGCACTGGGCGCGCTTGCCGTTCTTGGCCGCGGTCTCGTAGATGTACTGCGCGATGGGCGTCGAGCCGACAAAGCCGACGGCGCGGATCGTGTCGCTGTGCAGGATGGCGTCCACCGCCTCCTTGTCACCGTGCACGACCTGGAAGATGCCGTCCGGCAGGCCCGCCTCGGTGAAGAGCTCGGCCAGGCGCACCGGCACCGAGGGATCGCGCTCGGAGGGCTTGAGGACGAAGGCGTTGCCGCACGCGATGGCGGGGCCGGCCTTCCACAGCGGGATCATGGCCGGGAAGTTGAACGGGGTGATGCCGGCGACCACGCCCAGGGGCTGGCGCATGGAGTAGACGTCGACGCCGGTGCCGGCGTTCTCGGTGAACTCGCCCTTGAGCAGGTGCGGGATGCCGATCGCGAACTCCACCACCTCGAGGCCGCGCTGGATGTCGCCCTTCGCGTCCGGGGTGGTCTTGCCGTGCTCGATCGCGAGCAGCTCGGCCAGCTCGTCCATGTTCTGGTTGACCAGGTCCACGAAGCGCATGAGCACGCGGGCGCGCTTCTGCGGGTTCTGCGCGGCCCAGGCCTTCTGCGCGGCGGCGGCCTTGGCGATCACGGCGTCCACCTCGGCGGCGGAGGCCAGCGGCACCACGGCCTGCGCCGTGCCCGTGCTCGGGTTGAGCACCTCCTGGGTGCGCCCGCCCGTCGCGGCGACCCGCTTTCCGTTGATGAAGTGCTCGATCTGCCTGAGGTCCGACATGGACTTCCCTTCGTTGTAGGGGCCACGGTCCTGGGATGACCGCGTGCCACCGCTCCCGTGATGGCCATCACCCTATACTTGCAACTCCTAGTAATCCAGGCCCGGCGCCGGGTCCGCCCCCCGTCCATCCCCTTTCGGGTGTACCGCGCCCCCCCGCGCTCCCCATACTGTGAGCTGACTCACTCTGCCCCGCCCGCTGTCAGGAGACTCCATGGCCCCGCTCGACACCGACGCCACCACCCGGTTCCGCACCGCTCGCGACTTCCTCCAGGCCAACGCCGGGGACTACGCCGCCGCGCGGGCCGGGTTCGCGTGGCCGGAGCTCGACGAGTGGAACTGGGCGCTGAACTGGTTCGACGTCCAGGCCGAGGGCAACCCCGACCCCGCGCTGTGGATCGTCGAGGAGAACGACGGCGGCGAGGCCCCGACCGAGGCCAGGTACTCGTTCGACGAGATGCGGATCCGCTCCGACCGGACCGCCAACTGGCTGCGCGACCACGGAGTCGGCCCCGGGGACCGGATCCTGCTCATGCTGGCCAACCAGGTCGAGTTGTGGGACGTGATGCTGGCGGTGATCAAGCTCGGCGCCGTGGTCATCCCCGCCACCACGCTGCTGGCCGAGGGCGACCTCCGCGACCGCATCGCCCGCGGCGGGATCAGGCACGTCATCGCCCGCGCCGAGCTCACCGGGCGCTTCGCCACGATCTCGGGCGACTACCAGCGGATCTCCGTCGGCGGAGCCGCGCAGGCGACAACCGTCGGCGGAGCCGCGCAGTCGACGACCGTCGGCGGAGCCGCGGACGGCTGGACGGACCTCGCGGCGGCCATGGACGCCTCCCCCGACTTCGAGCCGAGCCACACCACCCGCGCCGACGACACGCTGCTGCTCTACTTCACCTCCGGGACCACCAGCAAGCCCAAGCTCGTCGAGCACACGCACGCGTCCTACCCGGCGGGTCACCTGTCGACCATGTACTGGATCGGTCTCCAGCCGGGCGACATCCACCTCAACGTGTCGTCCCCCGGGTGGGCCAAGCACGCCTGGTCCAACGTGTTCGCGCCGTGGATCGCCGGCTCCTGCGTGTTCCTCTACAACTACTCGCGCTTCGACGCCACGGCGATGATGCGCGAGATGGACCGCTGCGGGGTGACCAGCCTGTGCTGCCCGCCCACCGTGTGGCGGATGCTCATCCAGGCCGACCTCACCCAGCTCCGGACCCCGCCCCGCCTGGCGGTGGGCGCCGGCGAGCCGCTCAACCCCGAGGTGATCGGCCGGGTCCGCAACGCGTGGGGCGTGACGATCCGCGACGGCTTCGGCCAGACCGAGACCACCGTGCAGATCGCCAACACCCCCGGCCAACCCATCAAGGACGGCTCGATGGGCCGCCCCTGCCCCGGATTCGACGTGGCCCTGGTCGATCCGGCCACCGGGCAGGAGGTCACCGGCGACGGGGCCGAGGGCGAGATCTGCCTGCGGTTGGACCCCCGCCCGCTCGGACTGATGGTCGGCTACCACGGCGACGCCGAGCGCACGGACGCCGCCTACGCCGACGGTTTCTACCACACCGGCGACGTGGGCTCGCGGGACTCCGAGGGCTACATCACCTACGTCGGCCGGACCGACGACGTGTTCAAGTCCTCCGACTACCGGATCTCGCCGTTCGAGCTGGAATCGGTGCTGCTGGAACACCCGGCGGTCGCCGAGGCGGCGGTCGTGCCCTCCCCCGATCCGGTGCGGCTGAGCGTGCCCAAGGCGTTCATCGTCCTGGCCGGCGGGTGGGAGCCGACGGAGGAGACGGCACGCCAGATCTTCGAGTACTCGCGCACGCACCTGGCCGGGTACAAGCGGGTCCGGCGGATCCAGTTCACCGACCTGCCCAAGACCATCTCGGGCAAGATCCGCCGCGTGGAACTGCGCCGGGGCGAGTCCGCGAACGGCCCGTCCGTGGACTTCCCCGGCGAGTTCCGCGAGGAGGCGCTGCGCTGAGGGCGTTCAGAGCCCTCCGCCGGGTGGACCGTGGCCCTGAGGCCCGCGGTCACCGGCCGGACCGCACCATCCCGTCGATCTCCTCGGGGGTCCACGGCGGGCTCGCGTGGAAGTCGCGGTAGGCCAGGATCTGCGCGTCCGGCGCCGGGAAGCGCCCGATGAACCCGCCGGATCCGGCGAAGACCCCGCCGGTGACGCCGTCCGCGAGGTCGGAGACGAGATAGGTGTAGAGGGGTGCCACGTACTCGGGCCCCGCGGGGTCCAGCGCGCCGGCCACGGTCAGCTCGTCGAGCATCCCCCTGCGCCCCAGCTCGCGGATCTGCTCGTCGTAGTCGGGGCCACTCGACAACCTGGTCCGCGCGCCGGGGCACACGACGTTGGCGCGCACCCCGTGCTCGGCGAGCTCGGCGGCGATCGCCAGGGTGAGCGAGGTGACCGCGCCCTTGCCCGCGGGGTATCCGGTGCCGCCGTAGTCGCCCTTCCACGCGAACGACGACGTGGTGACGATCGCCCCCGCCCCGGCGGCCGCGAAGTGCGGCGCGAAGACGCGGCAGGTGGCGAACACGGACCCGAGGTGGGCGTCCATGAGGTCGGCGAACTCCTCGTGGGACACGGTGAGGATCGACGAGCCCGCGGGCTCGGCCACCCCGGCGCACGTGATGAGGCCGGCCACCTCCGAGCCGCCGGCCGCCGCCGCCTCGAGCAGGGCCTCGGCGACCGCGGGTTGGTGGGCCGATCCGGGGATCCCCACGACCCGCCCGTCGGATCGGGCGGAGAGCTCGGCGACCCGGCGCTCCAGCGCCCGCTCGTCGCGCCCGTTGAGCACCACGTCCGCCCCACGGGCGGCCAGGTCGCCGGCGACGGCCGCGCCGATGCCGCGGGAGGACCCGGTGACGGCAAAGGCCCGGCCGTCGAGCCGCAGGCCCGTCACGCGGTGGCGCGCCGGTCGTGGTCGGGCGACCTGTCCGCGACCAGGCGGCGCGCCCACCCGTAGTCGGTCTTGCTGCTGGGGTGCCGCTCGACCTCGTCGACCACCCAGTACGCCACGGGGATCTTGAAGCCGGCCAGGTGCCCGCGCAGGGCGGTGCCCACCGCCTCGAGGTGACCCGCGCCCCCGTCGGCGGGGTACCCGTCCGCCCACTGGACCACCGCGCCGACACGGTGCCCGAAGCGCTCGTCGGGGACCCCCAGGACCACGGCGTCCTCGATCCCGTCCACGGCCTTGAGCGCGGCCTCGACCTCCTCGGCGAAGATCTTCTCGCCACCGGAGTTGATGACCTGGCTGGCCCGGCCGAGCATGATGATCGTGTCCGGGCCGTCATAGCGCCCGCGGTCGCCGGTGAACACCCGCCGGCTCCCGGCGATCTCCCGGAAGGTCTCGGCGGTCTTGGCCTCGTCCTTGTAGTAGCCGCCGGGCTGGTACCCGCTCTTGACGATCCACCCGATCTCGCCGGAGTCGTCGGGCAGGGGGTCGTCGAGGTCGTCCACCAGCTGGAGGGTGGTGCCGCGCGGGATCCGGGGTCCGTGGTCGGCGAACAGGGAGCCGTCGTCGAGGTTCGCCTTGGTCACCACGCCCAGTCCGCCGAAGCCGCTCTCGGAGGAGCCGAAGGCGTCCATGATCATGAGGTCGGGCCGCAGCCCCAGCAGGTCCGCCTTGACCGAGGGCGAGAACAACGCGGCCCCGGACGAGATCATGAACATGCTCGAGGTGTCGGCACCGGTCTGCCGCATCCGCTCCACCAGCGGCCGGACCATGGCGTCGCCGGCCACCACCGCCACCTGGATCCGCTCGCTCCGGATCTCCTCCAGCGCCTCGTCCGCCCTGAAGTGCGGGAGGTAGTGCATCGTTCCGCCGGCGAACAGCCCGGTGAAGCTCGGCATGATGCCCGAGGTGTGGATGAGCGGGAGCAGGATGAGGTAGCGCAGGGGGTCGCCGCCGAGGCCGGACCGGGACTGGTGGTACTCGTCGGGCACCGGCTCGCCGGTGGTGTAGTCGGAGCCGCCACCGAGGCTCCGCCACAGGTCCTCCTGGCGCCACATCACGCCCTTGGGTTTGCCCGTGGTCCCGCCGGTGAAGACCAGGTAGAGGTCGTCGGCGCTGCGCTCCACCGCCGGTCGCTCGGCGGAGGCGGCGTCGAGGATCCCCCGCGCCTCGAGGGTCCCCTCCGGCAGCGGGTCGACGCCGGAGCCGTCCTCCACCACGATGGTGTGCCGGAGGGCGTCGAGCCCCCGCACGGCGTCGGTCACCGCCGCGCCGAACTCGCGGTGGAAGACCAGGACGCTGGTGTCCGAGTAGTCGTAGAGGTAGCGCAGTTCCGGCCCCGAGTAGCGGTAGTTGATGCTCACGGTCACCGCCCGGAGCTTGAGCACGCCCAGGATGAGCGCCATGCAGTCGACGCCGTTGCGCAGGTGCACGCCCACGTGGTCGCCGGCCCCCACCCCGAGCGAGGACAGCGCGTCGGCCCAGCGGTTGGCCTCGGCCTCGAGGTCGGCGTAGGTGAGCCGGCGCTCGTCCTCCACCACGGCGAGTCGGTCGTCGCCGTAGACGTCGGCGGCGTGTTCGAAGAGGTCGGCCAGGTTGTGTGCCATGCGGTGTCCTCCGGGACGGGGCTCGATCGATCCCGGTCGGGTCGATCTCGGACGGGCTGCTGTCAGACCGGGGTGATGGGCAGCGGGGTGCGGGTGGGGCCGAAGGTGAACGCCGCGCCGGTGCTGATCCGGGTCACGGCCACCTCGTCGGACTCCCTCGCCGGCTCGTCGCCCAGGCGCAGCACCGCCTCCACCCCGGAGCCGTCGGAGGGGACGCGTTCCACGGTCCAGCGCGGGTCGACGGCCTGCGCCGCCGCGGCCAGCGGACGCAACCCGTCCCGGGCGAGCAGCGGGAGCCAGGTGTCGTCGGCGAAGCCGTCCGCGCGCGTGTCCCACCTGACGGCGAGCGACGCGCCGTCCGCCGAGACCTCCGAGGAGAAGCCGGTGTACGCGGCGGGTCCCGCCAGGGGGTGCACGGCGAGGACCCTCTCGAGCCCGCGCGCGCCGCCGTCCGCACCGAGCGCGTCCCGGAGCCGCCCGGCGGCGACGCCGGCGATGCCGGTGGCCTGGTAGGCCAGCAGGCGATCGGCCGTCTCGGCGTCCGAGCGCCGCCGCACCGACTGGTGGAAGCCCACCGCGAGGAGGTGCATCTGGAGGTAGACCTCGCGCAGGATCCGGATGAGCGCGGCCGAGGTGAAGTCCGAGAACACCAGGTCGGTCAGCAGGGGGCCGGCGTAGTCGTCGAGCGCCCCCTGGCCAGCGGTGTCACCGGGGGCGGGCGGGGCGAAGCGGAAGCCGATGAGCCGGCTCGACGCCGCCTCGACCGCCGGGCCCGGGAGCGTGGCCGGCTCGGCGTCGGGGTCGATCCGCACCGTCCAGTGACAGTGCGGGGTCCGGCCCTCGGGACTGCGCGGTGGGCGGTGGATCGGCTCGACCACCGCGCGCGGGTTGGTGGCCAGCGCGGTGGCGGGGAAGGTGGGGTCCTCGATGTCGTGACACATCGTGGTCACCAGCCGGTCCCCCATGGGCTCGACGTCCATGAGCGCGCCGCAGTGGTCCAGCCAGAACTCGCCGTGGTCGTGGTCGGTCACCCCGTACCGGAAATCCATGAACTCCGGCGGCGCGCCCACGTCCAGCTGGAAGCCCTTGAATATCTCGGCCACACCGTCGCCGGTGATCCCCAGCGCCGTCTTCATGCGTCGGGTGTAGTGCGGGCTCGCCGCCTGCCATTCCTCGATCGCGACGTCCCGCATCCCGTCCACGCCGAACTCCCCGAGCAGGGCGGGCATCCCGGCGCGGTCGATGAGCTGGCCGATGAGCAGCAGTTCGGGCACCAGGCGGGCGAGGGTGGCGTGACCGAGGGAGTCGAGTGGATCGCGGGACCCGGTCGGGCCGGCGGCGGGCACCGGGATCAGACCTCGTCCGGTCCGGAGACCGGCCAGAGCGGTGCCGGGCTGTCCTCGATCCGGTACCAGCCCGCCGGCTTGTCGCCGGCCGCCTCGAACCGCTTCTTCATGGAGTCGGTGAGCGCGTCGGCCTCGTACATCCGCATGAACAGGTCCACCACATTGCCGAAGTCGAAGAAGTCCCGGTGCCACGCCCACTGCCCGTTCCCGTTGTAGAGGAACCAGGAGCCGCCGAGCCCGTGCACCTCGTAGGGCGTGCCGGTCGCGGGGTCGACGGTGTCCCGGGCGATCTGCTTCCACAGGCACAGCACGTCGCCCGTCTCGGGGTCGATGATGGTCCGGATGTAGGGGTACTCCCAGCCGTCGAGCCCGGCCATCTCCTGGCCCAGCGCGACGTCACGGATCTCGTCACGGCCGACGGCCATGAAGTCGTCCTTGGTCCCGTAGTTCCAGCCGTACGTGGCGTCCTCGGCATAGAAATCGGCCAGCGGCGTCCAGTCCTTGTTGCGCTCGCACTCCGCGTTGGCCTCCACCCAGCGCTGCACGAACTCGGCGATCTCGGCACGGTCGTATCGGGTCACGTCACTCACTCCTGTGGGTTTGCATCGTCGTGGACCAGGCGGAGTGCCTGGGTCGGGCAGTACTTCACCGCGGCCCTGACGGCCTCGAGGTGGTCGTCCGGGATCGCGCCGCGCCGGGCGCGGACCTTGGCCTCGGGGCCCTTGCCCACGGTGAACCACTCGGGGGCCTCGGCCTGGCACTCGGCGTGCCCCTGGCAGAGATCGAAGTCCACCTCGACTCGTATCGGCGTCGGCTCGGCCATCAGCTCCGCCTCCGGCGGTAGCGGACCTTGCACGGCTGGGCCAGCTGGACGACCATCTTCGAGTGGTCGTTGTGGTAGCTCTCCGCGGGCTGCGCCAGCTCGAACTCGAACTCGCGGAGCAGGATCGAGAAGATGGCCTTGATCTGCAGCTGGGCGAACGCGGCACCCACGCAGCGGTGACGGCCGGCGCCGAAGGGGATCCACGTCCACCGGTTGACGATGTCCTCCTGGCGCGGCTCCGCGTAGCGGTCCGGGTCGAAGGCGTCGGCGTCGGGGAAGTCCTCGGGGAGCCTGTTGGACACGGCCGGCGACGCGGCGACGGTCTGGCCGGCGTGGACGACGTGGTCGCCGATCTTCACCTCCTCCTGGGCGACGCGCATGAGGATGATGAGCGGCGGGTGCAGCCGCAACGTCTCCTTGAGCGCGTTCTCCACCTTGGGCATCTGCCGCAGGGCACCGAAGCTGTACTCGGCGCCGTCCGCGTAGACCTCGTCGAGCTCGGCCACGACCTCGGCCAGGTAGTCCCGGTGCTTGAGCAGCTCGATGAGCATCCACGCGCTCGTGCCGGAGGTGGTGTGGTGGCCGGCGAACATCATCGAGATGAAGATGCCGGTGACCTCGTCCGGGGTGAAGCGGTGGGTGCCGTCCTCGTTCCGCACCGAGACCAGCACGTCGAGCAGGTCCCGGTCCTCCTTGTCCGCCGGCGGGTGGGCGATCCGCGCGTCCATGATCTCCGAGACCAGCTCGACCAGTCCGGCACGGGCGGCGTCGCGCTTCCGGAAGGCGGGGATGTCGGCGTAGGCGTCGATGTACGCGTGGGGGTCGGTGCCCTGTTCGAGGTCGTGGTACAGGTGCGCGAACCGGGCGTCGAGCTCCTCCCGGAACTTCGGGCCGATCAGGCACGCGGAGGAGGTGTAGATGGTGAGCTCGGAGAACCACTCGAGCAGGTCGATCTCGCCCTCGTCCCCCCACTCGGCCACCATGCGCCGGACCTCGCGCGGGATGGTGACGGCGTGCTGGCGCATGTGCTCGCCGCGCAGCGCCTGGTTGTGCAGCATCTCCGAGCGGCGCTCGGGGCTGGCGTCGAACACCACGCCCTCGCCGAACACCGGGGTCATGAAGGGGTAGGCGGCGGCCTGGTCGAGCGACTCGTCGGGGGCGCGGAAGAAGGCCTCGTTGGCGGCCGCGCCCGAGGCCAGGCAGATGTCACGGTCGGCGATCCGGAAGATCCCCAGGTCGCCGCACTCCTCGCGCACCCGCCAGAACAGGCCGATCGGGTCGGTGCGGAGCTCGTCCATGTGGCCGAGCTCGCCCTCGCCACCGGAGACCCTCTCGGGTTCTCTCAGTTCGGAGAGATCGGTGGGGATGTCGGTACCGGTCACGAGTAGTCCTCCTCGATGGGGGCCTCCGGCTGGATCTCCAGCTCGGTGATCTGGGCGCCGCGGGGCATCGACACCATGGCGGTGACCCCCCGGGCGAGGTCGGCGGGCTTGCACATCCGCGGGTGGCGGCCGAGTCCGTGCTTGACCCAGTCGTTGATGACGGCCTCGGCCGTCTCGGGATCGAATTCGGTCCCCATCTCGGTCATCACCGGTCCGGGGCGGACCACACCGAGCCGGATGCCCGTGCCCTCCAGCTCCTTGCGCGCCTGGTGGGCCATCCGCTCCAGTCCGGCCTTGGCGGCGACGTACGCGCCGGAGCGGGGGCGGGCGGTGTACGCGACGTCGGAGCCGATGAGCACCACGTCCCCCCGGCGACGCTCGACCATCCCGGGGATCACGGCGTGGAGCAGCCTCTGCACGGAGAGCAGGTGGATGTCGATCTGGGAGGCGAAGTCGTCCGGGTCCATCTCCCAGACCCGGGCCATGATCAGGGTGCCGGCGCTGGAGACCAGGACCTCGGGCGGCCCGTACGCCCGGCCCGCCGCGGCGACGAACTCGGTGACGGAGTCGGAGCTGGTCACGTCGACGGGGTGGGCGGTGGCCTCCCCCCCGGCGTCGCGGATCCGGCCGACCAGCTCGTCGAGGCGGTCCGCCCGGCGGGCTCCCACCACGACGGGGTGGCCGAGGGCGGCCAGCGCCTCCGCGGACGCCCGACCGATACCCGACGACGCACCGGTGACCAGCGCGGGCCTGTCGCCGACGTCCCGCTGCGCGGGGAACCTCAGGCTCATCCTCGGACCTCGACTCGCATCGGGAGGTGGGCGAACCCACGGACGTTGGAGGAGTGCACGCGCTCGGCGCCGGGGAGGAGCTCGTAGTCCGACACGGAGCGGGCGATCATGTCCAGGGCGACGCGGCCCTCCAGCCGGGCGAGGTGCGCGCCCAGGCAGAAGTGGGGACCCTGGCCGAAGCTCAGGCTCGCCGCGGTGTCGCGGGCCAGGTCGAAGGTGTCGCCGTCGGGGAACACCTCCTCGTCGCGGTTGGCCGACCCGATCAGGAGCAGGACCTTGTGGTCCGCGGGGATCGTCACGTCGCGGACGGTGACGTCCCGGGTCGTGGTCCGCAGCACCAGCTGACTGGAGGTGTCGAAGCGCAGGGTCTCCTCGACCCACGCGGGCACCAGGTCGGGGTCGTCGATCACCGCCCGGGACTGGTCCGTGTACTCGTGGCCCCAGTACAGGGCGTTGGCGAGGAGCTTGGTGGTGGTCTCGTTGCCGGCGACCACCATGAGGAACAGGAAGGACAGGATCTCGTCCTCGTCCAGGCGTTCCCCGTCGATCTCCGCGTCGAGCAGGGCGGAGGTGAGGTCGCCGGTGCGGGACCTGCGACGCTCGGCGACCATCCCCTGGTAGTAGGTGATGAGGTCGAGCGCGGCGACCATCGCGTCCTGCGGCACGTCCTGCACGCCCTCCTCGCGGTGCATGACGAGGTCGGCGAGCCTGCGCAGCTCCGCCCGGTCGGCCTCGGGGACGCCCATGAGGTCGGAGATGACGTCCATCGGGAGCTTGCCGGCGTAGTCGTCGACGAAGTCGAACGCCTCCCCGTCCCGGGACCTGGCCAGGCACTCGTCCCAGTGCTGCCGGGAGATCGCCTCGATCCCCTCCGTGAGCGCGTCCACGCGGCGGGCGGTGAACCCCTTGCTCACCAGCTTGCGCAGGCGGGCGTGGCGGGGATCGTCCATCGCGAGGAAGGACATGGTCTTGTACGCGTGCGGGCCGTACGCGGCCGGGTCGAGCGAGACGCCCATCGCGTTGGAGAACACGTCCGGGGCGCGGAACGCCTCCCGGACGTCCGCGTGCCGGCTCAGCGCCCAGAAGCCCAGGTCCGGGTTGTGGTACACCGGCGCCTCGGAGCGCAGGCGGGCGTAGAGGGGATACGGATCCTCGTGCACGGCGTAGTCGTACGGGCTGAACACGAGCGGGGCCTGGGTCGCGGTGGTCATGTCCGGGGTCACCTCAGTATCAGTCGTGCGGCGGATTCGATCGCGTCGGCCATGTCGGAGTACGAGCCGTAGCCCATGCCCGCCCTGACGAGCGCCCCGGCGTAGACCATCTCCAGGGCGCCGACCACCTCGTCGTCGTTCTCCTCCCCCAGCGCGTCCACCAGGCGGCGACGGATGTCGGCGCCGATCCGGACGCGCAGGTGGGAGACCTCCGGGTCGTCGCCCAACAGGGCGGCGGTGACCGCGGAGGACAGTTCGGGCTCGTCCGCCAGCAGGAGCGCGACGTCCCGCAGGACCGCGACCACCCTGTCGACGGTGGTGCCGCCCGCGGCGGGCTCGGTGACGTGGTCGTCCAGCCGGCGCCAGAACACCTCCGCGATGAGGTGCCCCTTGGAGGAGAAGTAGGTGTAGGCGGTCGCCGGCGCGACGCCCGCCCGCGGCGCCACGGCGCGGGCGGCCAGGCCGCCCCGCCCCCTCCCACCCAGGGCCCCCACGGCGGCGCCGGGCAGGCGGTCGACGGTCTCCGCCTGCTGGCCGTTGAGGCGCCGCCTGGTCGATTCGAACCGAACGTCACTGGACATGTGTCTGGACAGTACACCACCCGCCGGACTATCGTCTAGACAGTTGTCCACCCACCTCGACGTCCCCACCCCGACGGAAGGCTCCCCGTGACCGCGAGCACCACCGACACCGCACCGCTCCTCATCGGCGGCGAGCTGCGCCCCGCGTCCGGGGGCGCCACGTTCGACGTCCTCAACCCGGCCACCGAGGAGCTGATCGGCCGGGCCGCCGACGGTACGGCGGCCGACATGGACGCCGCGATCGCCGCGGCCCGCGAGGCGTTCGACACCACCTCCTGGTCCACCGACCACGCCTTCCGCGCCTCGTGCCTGCGGCAACTGCGCGACGCGCTCCAGTCTCACACCGAGGAGCTGCGCGCACTGACGATCGCCGAGGTCGGCGCGCCCCACATGTTCACCACCGGCCCGCAGCTCGAGGGTCCCGTGGCCGACCTCGGCTGGCTGGCCGATCTCGTGGACTCCTACCGGTGGGTCGAGGAGCTGGGCGAGTCCGAGGTGATGGGCGTGCGCTCCAACCGCTCGGCCCGGCGGGAGGCGATCGGGGTGGTCGGCGCCATCACGCCGTGGAACTTCCCCAACCAGATCAACCTCGCCAAGATCGGCCCCGCCCTGGCCGCGGGCTGCACCGTGGTCCTCAAGCCCGCGCCGGACACCCCGCTCATCGCCGCGGCCGTGGCCCGGATCGCCGCCGAGGAGACCGACATCCCCGCCGGCGTGCTCAACGTGGTGTCGTCGTCCGATCACGGCGTGGGCGCCCAGTTGACCAGCGACCCCCGCGTCGACCTGGTCTCGTTCACCGGCTCCACCGCGACCGGCAAGAAGATCATGGTGGCCGCCGCGGAGACGCTGAAGAAGGTCTTCCTCGAGCTCGGCGGGAAGTCCGCCGCCGTGGTGCTCGACGACGCCGACCTGAACGCCGCCTGCTTCATGACCGCCCTCAACGCGTGCACCCACGCCGGTCAGGGCTGCGCGCTCACCACGCGGCTGGTGGTGCCGCGCGAGCGGTACGACGAGGCCGTCCAGTCCGCCAAGGGCGCCATGGCCGCGTTCGCACCGGGCGACCCCACCGACCCCGGCACGCTCTGCGGGCCGCTGATCTCCGAGCTCCAGCGCGAGCGGGTCGAGGGCTACATCGCCCTGGCGGTGGAGGAGGGCGGCACCATCGAGATCGGCGGCGGCCGCCCCGCGGACAAGACCACGGGGTACTTCATCGAGCCCACCCTCATCTCCGGCCTGGACAACTCCTCGCGCGTCGCCCAGGAGGAGATCTTCGGGCCCGTCCTGGTGGTCATCCCCCACGACGGGGACGAGGACGCGGTCCGCATCGCCAACGATTCGCCCTACGGCCTCTCGGGCGCCGTCTGGGGCAGCGACCTCGAGCGCGTCGAGAAGGTGGTCTCCGGCATCCGCACCGGCACCCTCGGCGTGAACGGCGGGATCTGGTACGGCGCCGACGTGCCCTTCGGCGGCTACAAGCAGTCCGGCATCGGCCGGGAGATGGGCCGCCAGGGCTTCGAGGAGTACCTCGAGACCAAGGCCGTGGCCACCCCGGCCTGACCCGGCCCACCAGCACCATCCACCGCACCACCGAGAGAGAGCAGACACACAGACATGGGACGTTTTGAGGGCAAGACCGCGATCGTGACCGGCGCCGCCGGCGGCATCGGCGAGGAGTACGCCAAGGCGCTCGCCGCCGAGGGCGCCGAGGTCGTGGTGGCCGACGTGTCGGTCGAGCAGGGCGAGCGCGTCGCCGCCGAGATCGTCGCCGCCGGCGGCCACGCGTTCTTCCAGCACACCGACGTCTCCGACGAGTCGTCGGCCAACGCCTGCGCCGAGGCCGCGGTCGAGCGCTTCGGCCGGCTCGACATCCTGGTCAACAACGCAGCGATCTTCGGCGGCATGAAGCTGGACTTCCTCATCACGGTCCCGTGGGACTACTACGAGAAGTTCATGTCCGTGAACATGAACGGCCAGCTGCTCATGGTGCGGGCGTGCTGGGAGAAGATGGCCGCCGCCGGCGGGGGCGCGATCGTCAACCAGTCCTCGACCGCCGCGTGGCTGTACTCGGGCTTCTACGGTCTGGCCAAGGTCGGAGTCAACGGCCTCACCCAGCAGCTGGCCACCGAGCTGGGCGGCTCGAACATCCGCGTCAACGCCATCGCGCCGGGCCCCATCGACACCGAGGCCAACCGCACCACCACCCCACAGTCGATCGTGCGCGACATGGTCGACAAGCTGCCGCTCAAGCGCATGGGCCAGCCCGAGGACCTGGTCGGCATGCTGCTGTTCCTGCTGTCGGACGAGGCCAGCTGGATCACGGGCCAGATCTTCAACGTCGACGGCGGACAGATCATCCGCTCATGACCGGCGCCGAGAAGAACGAGAACAGCGCGGCCCCGATCGGCCCGGTCGCCCCGGACGGCTCGCGCGCCCCGGTCGGATTCATCGGCCTGGGCAACATGGGTGCGCCGATCGCCAGGCGCCTGTTGGCCTGGCCCGGGGGCCTGGTGGTGTGCGACGTCCGCGCCGAGGCCACCGAGCCGTTCGTCGCCGAGGGGGCGACGGCCGCGGCGACCGCCGCCGAGGTGGCGAGGTCCGCGCGCCTGGTGTCGGTGACGGTGCTCGACGACGCACAGGTCCGGGACGTGGTGACAGGGCCCGACGGGATCCTGCGCACCGCCGCGCCCGGAACCGTGATCGCGATCCACTCCACAATCTCCGACTCCACGGCCGTAGAGCTGGCCGGGGTGTGCGCGGCCGCGGGTGTGCACCTGGTGGACGCGCCGGTCTCGGGCGGCGCACCTGGCGCCGAAAAGGGCGAGCTCGCCGTGATGGTGGGCGGCCCGCGCGAGGTCTACGACGCCTGCAAGCCGGTCTTCGCCCTGTGGGCCGGGATGCCGGTGCACGCGGGCGAGGTGGGGTCGGGCACGCGGATGAAGCTGGCGCGCAACCTCCTGCACTTCATCTCCTTCACCGCCACCGCCGAGGCCTCGCGGCTGGCCGAGGCCGCGGGCATCGACATCGCCAAGCTGGGCCGCGTGGTCCGCCACACCGACGCCATCACCGGCGGCGCCGGGGCCGTGATGCTGCGCGAGACCACCGCGCCGATCGACCCCGGCGACTTCTGGCACGGCGTCTTCACCCACGTCCGCGGGCTGGGTGAGAAGGACCTGGCGCTCGCCCTGGACCTGGGCGACCGGCTGGGCGTGGACCTGCCGCTGGGCACGCTCGCGCTGCGGGACCTGGGCACCGGGTTCGGCGTGGGTCCGGGCGAGCTCGCCCTGGCCGCGGGCGGCCGCGCCGGCGCCGGGGGCTCCGGCGGCTCCGGTGGCTCCGGCCGCTCCGGTGGAAACGACGACGACGAGGGAGCACGATGAGCGACACCGCAGAGTCCGGCACGACACCCGAGCGGGAACGTGGCCTGGCCATGATGACCGAGGTCTACGGCTTCGAGATGTCCGACGGGCCGGGCGACTACTTTGCCGAGACCGCGGACCACCTGTTCGGTCGCGTGTGGTCTCGCCCCGGGCTGAGCCACCGCGACCGTCGGCTGCTGCTGCTGGGCGCGCTCACCGCCCAGGGCAACTCCGACATCGCCGACATCCAGGTGGGGGCGGCGCTGGGCAACGGCGAACTCACCCCGGAGGAGCTGGAGGAGATCGTGCTGTTCCTCTGCTACTACACGGGCTGGCCTAACGGCACCAAGCTGGGCAACGTGGTGGGTCCGCACGTGGCCCGCGCGCGCAAGGCCGCCCGGCGGGCAGAGGGGGGCGGGGTCTGAGTGCGACCGCCGAGGGCGGGGTCCCGGGGCCGCGAAGCGGGCGCTAGGTTTGTCCCATGACCGCACCCGAGATCGATCCGACGCTGCTCGACGTGGCGCTCGCCGCCCCCGGCTTCATGCCGCTGGACGAGGGCCGCACCCTCTACGAGATCGCCTGCGAGTACCTGGGCGACGGCGTGGGGGTCGAGATCGGCACCTACTGCGGCCGTTCCACGGTGTTCCTCGGCGCGGCCGCGCGCGTGACGGGCGGCAGCATCGTCACCGTCGACCACCACCGGGGCTCCGAGGAGCACCAGCCGGGGTGGGAATACCACGACACCACGCTGGTCGACCCGCACACCGGGCGCCTGGAGACGCTTGTCGCGTTCCGGCACACGATGTGGGACGCCGGCCTCGACGACGTGGTGACCGCGGCCGTCGGCACCTCGCGGCAGGTCGCGAGGGTGTGGGGCACGCCCGCCTCGTTCGTCTTCATCGACGGGGGGCACTCCTCGGAGGCCGCGCAGGCGGACTACGAGGGCTGGGCCCCGTGGGTGTCGATCGGCGGCGCCCTGCTCATCCACGACGTCTTCCCCGATCCCGCGGACGGCGGGCGGCCGCCGTACGAGATCTACTGCCGGGCGCTGGAGTCCGGGCAGTTCACCGAGGTGCGCGCCGTGGACTCGCTGCGCGTCCTGCGGCGCGACTCCGGCGTCGTCGGCGCCCCCCTGCCGTAGGTCCCGCCCCGCCCGCCCGCCCGCCCGCCCGCCCGCCCCGCCCGGCCCGCGCGCCCGCCCCGCCCGGCCCGCCCGGCCCGCGAAGTCCGCTACTCTCCGGCCGGATCCGCTACCCGCATCGAGGTAGCGGATCCGGCCGGAGAGTAGCGGATTTGGTCGTGTGCGGGCGGGCCGGGTCAGACCGCCCAGCGGCCGCCCGCGCTCCACGGATCGCCGGACTGCGGTCGGCCGCGGCGGGCGTGCAGGAACCTGCCGACCACGGCCGCGCCCAGGTCGTCGACGTCCGGGGCGACCACCGTGCCGCCCACCCGGCGGGCCAACGCGTCGAGGAAGCGCCCGAGCCCCGGGTCGTGGCCCAGCCGGAAGAAGGTCGTCTGCGTCCCGAACCCCGCCACGCGGTCGAGTTCGTCGACCGTCGCCCGGAGGGTCTCGGGCGCCGGCGGGTACCCGAACCACGGATCCCCGCTGCCCAGCAGGTGGGCGGTGGGCTCGCCGTCGGTCACCACCAGCAGCACGGGTTGCATCGACGGGTGCCGGCGGAAGAACCGGCCGGCCAGCAGCAACGCGTGGTGCAGGTTGGTGCCCATCTCGTAGCGGGGATCGAGCGAGAGCAGCTCCTCCATGGTCCTCGTCTGCGCGACGCGGCCGAACGAGATGAGCTGTAGGCGATCCTGCCGGAACCGCGTGCCCACCAGGTGGTGCAGGGCGAGGGCCGTGCGCTTCATCGGCACCCACCGCCCCTCCATCGCCATCGAGAAGGACGTGTCCACCAGCAGGGCCACCGCCGCCTGGGTGCGCGCCTCCGTCTCGCGCACCTCGATGTCGTCCGGGAGCAGCCGGATCCCGGAGCCCGGATCGCCCCCGTCGGCGGCGACCCGCGAGATCGCGTTGGAGATGGTCCGGGGGACGTCCCACGACTCGACGTCGCCGAACCGCCACTCGCGGCTGGACCCCGTCTGCTCGCCCGCCGCCCCCGACATCCGGGTGTCGCGGGACCCGGTGCGGCCCGAGAGCCGACGGGCGGCGTCGCGGAGCAGCGCCCCACCGAGCCGGCGCAGGGCCGCCGGGGACAGCCTGAGGTCCCCGTCCGGGCGCCTGCTGAGGTACCCGGACTCGCGCATGGACTCCTCGAGCCGCGCCAGCGTCCGGAGGGAGACCGCAGCGTCACCGCCGAGGTGACGGGCCACGGCGTCGAGGTCCAGCTCCGACAACGGCGACCCGGCGCTGCCCTGCGCGAGCTGCTCGGCCAGCGCGTCGAGGTGGCCGAGCTCGGCCATCGCGGCCGCGCCCTCGGACACGCCGAGCCCCTGATCACCCTCGAACTCGGCGGAGCCGTCCCAGTCCTCGCCGGGACGCAGCGTCTGCAGCAGACCGTCGAGGCGCCCGAGCTGCTCCATGAGCTCCGGGGAGCCGAACGCCTGCCGGGAGAGCGCCATGAGCTCCTCGCGCTGCTCCGGGGTCATCGACCGCATCATGCGCTGCGCGGCGGCCGCCCGCGCGGCCAGCGCGTCGATCAGCTCGTCGATGTTCTCCGGCCGCTCCGGGAACGCGTCCGCGTGTGCGTCCATGAAGCGCCGGAAATCCTCGGGGGTGTCCTCGCCTCGGGAGTGCTTGCCGAGCAGCTCGGTGAGGTCGGTGAGCATCTCGGACACGGCCGCGCGGTCGGCGTCGGTGGCGTTCTCCAGGGCCTGCTTCATCCCGGCGAACCGCGCGTCCAGGGCCTCGGCACCCAGCAGGTCCTGGATCCGGCGGTAGGCGTCCCGGGCCTCGGGGGACGCCCAGTCGTAGTCGGACAGCTCCCCGACGGCGGCGGCCGGGGAGGCGGGGAGGGTGTCGATGGTCATCTCCCGCAGGGTGCGGTCCATCGGATCCATCCGCGTGTCGCGGGCGAGCTGCCCCCGCTCGGCCGTCAGCGCCCTCTCCAGCAGCGCGGCCACCTCCTCCAGGGTGCCGCCCAGGTGGTGCCGTTCGAGAAGCTCGCGACGCCGCCGCTGCACCCTCCCGGCGAGCTCGTCGAGGCCGGCCTGCCCCCGTCCCCCGCGCCGCAGGAACTCCCGCATGGACTGCTCGGGCGAGTACCCGGCCATCACCCCCTCGGACACGGCGTCGAGCGCCTCGGACAGGTCGAGCGGGGGCGCGAGCGGGTCCGGTCCGCCGGTGAACCGCCCGTAGCGGGCCTCGCGTTCGTGTCGTGCCATCGCGCACCTCCTGATCCGGTGGGCCTCTCGGCCCCGGTCGTCTCAGCCGTAGACTGCCGCGCCGTCCCCGGTCTCCTTGGACAGCCGCCGCGAGAGGTACAACCCCTCCAGCGCGAGTTCGATCGCGCCCGCCCGCTCCCCCACCGTCGCGGCACCGAGACGGTCGGCGATCCGGTCGTACAGCCCGGGGTCGGCGAGCCCGGGCAGATCCCCGAGGAACTCCTCGGCGGTGACGCTCGCGCCGGTCGTCAGCGTCACCGAGCCGTCGAACGCCTCGACGAGCGGCGCCAGGTCCAGCCCGCGGAACAGGTCGCGCACGACGTCGACCGTGGCGCTGCGGAGCAGGTAGCGCAGGATCTCCGACTCGCGGCCCTCCTCGCCCGGCTCGAACTCGATCTTGCCGCGCAGGACGTCCACCGCGGCGTCGACGTCCACCAGCCGGGCGACCGCCTCCCCCGGGTCCCGCGTCCCCCGGACGGCGGCGCGCCGCCGGGCCGCGGCGGCGACGGTCTCCGCGCCCGCGATCGCGACTCGCGCGGACACCCCCGAGGCCTGGTTGACCGAATCCGAACCCCGCAGCGCGCGCGTGAACCGGGCGAGCAGCTCCATGAGCGCGTCCGGCACGGCGGCGGTGAGCTCGGCCTCCTGGCGGATCACCTCGATCTCGTCGGCCAGCTCCAGCGGGTAGTGGGTGCGGATCTCGGCTCCGAAGCGGTCCTTGAGGGGGGTGATGATCCGGCCGCGGTTGGTGTAGTCCTCCGGGTTGGCGGAGGCCACCACCAGGACGTCGAGCGGCAGCCGCAGCACGTAGCCGCGGATCTGCACGTCGCGCTCCTCCATGACGTTGAGCAGCGCCACCTGGATGCGCTCGGCCAGGTCGGGGAGCTCGTTGAGTGCCACGATCCCGCGGTTCGCGCGCGGCACGAGCCCGTAGTGGATGGTCTCCGGGTCGCCGAGTCGTCGCCCCTCGGCCACGCGCATCGGATCGACGTCGCCGATCATGTCCGCCACGGAGGTGTCCGGGGTGGAGAGCTTCTCCACGTAGCGCTCGGAGCGGTGCCGCCACTCGATCGGCAGCGCGTCCCCCTCGCGGGCGATCCTCTCCCGCGTGGCCTCGGTGATCGGGGCGAGCGGGTCCTCCCCCAGCTCCGAGCCCGCGACGACCGGTGACCACTCGTCGAGCAGCCCCACCAGCGTGCGCAGCAACCGGGTCTTGCCCTGGCCGCGCTCGCCCAGCAGCACGATGTCGTGGCCCGCGATGATCGCCCGCTCCAGCTGCGGGATGACGGTCGTCTCGAAGCCGTGCATCCCGGGCCACGGGTCCCGGCCGGCGGCCAGGTGCGCGAGGAGGTTCTCGCGCATCTCCTCGCGCAGGGTTCGGCTGGCGTATCCGGCGGCGCGGAGCCGCCCGAGGGTCTGGACGTCCGCGGTGTCGCTCACCCCGCCCACGGTAACCCTGCGGCGCCGCCCGTGCCGGGGTCATAGGATGGCCGGATGCGTAGCGTCCTCACCCTGGTCCTCAACATCGTCTGGCTGGTGACCGCCGGAGTCTGGCTGTTCCTCGGCTATGTGGCCGCCGGAATCCTGGCGTTCATCTTCATCATCACCATCCCGTTCGGCGTCGCGAGCTTCCGGATCGGCGCATACGTGCTGTGGCCGTTCGGTCGGGAGGTGGTCGACACCGGCCGCTCGGGCGGGGCGAGCACCGCCGCCAACGTCATCTGGTTCCTCGTGGCCGGTCTGTGGCTGGCCCTGGGGCACGTGGCCACCGCGCTCGCCCAGGCCGTGACGATCATCGGGCTCCCGCTGGCGTGGGCGAACCTCAAGCTCATCCCCGTGACGTGCTTCCCCTTCGGCAAGGAGATCGTCCGCTCCGACCGCGCCACGATGGTGCCGGTCGCCAGGCACTGACCGCGCGGACCGGCCGCCGGTGCGCGGTTCGACCGGGCGGCTCGATCGGGCGGCTCGATCGCGCGGCTCAGTCGCCCGTCCGGGGCTGGTGGTGGCTGGCGATGGACACGCGGTTGAACGCGTTGATGAGCACGATCGTCCACTCCAGCGCGGACAACTGCTCGGTGTCGAAGTGCTCCGCGGCGGCCTCGGTGGCGGCGGTCCGTTCGGTGACGTCGTCCAGGCGGGTGAGTGTCTCGGCCAGCCGCAGCGCGGCCCGCTCGGGGCCACCGAGGGCGTCGAGGTCCCGCCAGGCGGGGAGAAGGTCCAGGAGTTCCCGGGAGACCCCCGCCTTGCGCGCCGCCGGGACGTGCGTGGCCAGGCAGGCGGCGCACCCGTTGAGCTGCGAGACCCGCACGTTGACCAGCTCGAGCAACGAGTGGTCCAGCCCGGCCTCGACGGACG
Organism: uncultured Dietzia sp.; assembly: GCF_937873725.1. Taxonomy (GTDB): domain Bacteria; phylum Actinomycetota; class Actinomycetes; order Mycobacteriales; family Mycobacteriaceae; genus Dietzia. The sequence continues at coordinate 11,638 of NZ_CALMYY010000124.1, read as the reverse complement.
CCTCGCGCGAGGCGACCGCCGTGCGTACGAGCTGCCTGTAGACCTCCCGCTGGGCGCGGTCCAGCTGCGGCACGCCCACGTCAGGCGGTCCCGCCGCGCGACCACGCGCGGTCAGCCACGGGCTCGCGGGTCCGGGTTGACCCGTGGTTTGAGGGTGGTGCCGGGCAGCCGCGGCGCGGGCAGCCGGGTCAGCCCGTGCGGGTCGTGGCCGATGTAGCCGTCGACCCGGCCGAACCTCTCCGAGCCGGACTCCCACTCCTGCCGGTAGCGCGCGATCTCGTCGTGGCTGCGGCCGATGAAGTTCCACCACATGACGATCTCCTCCCGCAGCGGCGTCCCGCCGAGGAGGATCATCCTGGCCGGGGTGGACCCCGCGTTCCGGAGGGTGAGGGTGGCCTCCCCTACGCCCGTATAGGCCAGCTGGGCGTGCTCGACGGTGACGCCCTCGAGCGTGACGTCGCCGGCGTCCACCAGCACCCCGTGTTCGAACTCCGGGTCCACCTCGAGCCGGACCGCCGCGCCGGGGTCGAGCCGGAGCTCCGCGCCGAGCAGGGGGGTGAACGTCGGGATCGACGACGACGAGCCCAGCAGCGACCCGATGAAGACCAGCGCCGAGCCACCCTCGAAGGTCACCGGCTCGGGCGCATGATGGTCGAACCTGCGCCCGCTGGTCTCGCGGTCCGACTCGGGCAGCACGATCCAGAGCTGCACTCCGTGCAGCACGGTGGTGTCCTGGGTCGACACCTCGGTGTGGCAGATCCCGGCGCCGGAGGTCATGAGGTTGACCTCCCCCGGGCGCACCACCGCGTGGTTGTCCCCGGAGTCGTGGTGGGTCACGGCGCCCTCGAACAGCCAGCTGACGGTCTGGAGCCCGGTGTGCGGGTGGGACGGCACGTCCATGCCGCCGGTGGCCGAGACGTCGTCGGGTCCGTAGTGGTCGACGAAGCACCAGGCCCCGATGAGCGAGCGCTGCCGCTGCGGCAGCGTCCGCCTGACGGTCATGGCCCGCGGCCCGCCGAGCGGGACGTCCCGGGAGGTGATGATCTCCACGGCCGCTCCGCCGTGCGCGGGCCCGCCGGGTGCCCCGCCAGCCCCGCACCCGATCTCCGCCGGACGGGTCTCCAGGTTGCTCATCCGATCCCCCCGCTCACCCGGTGGCCGCGCTCATTCGGCGACCTCGCTCATCTCGGCCCGGGCCTCGGCGGCCTCGCGGCGCAGCTCGAGCTTCTTGGCGTTGATCCTGCCCCCGAGGGCCAGGGTGAGCGCCTTGTCCACCACCGTGACGGGGAGGTGATCCAGGAGACGGCGGCCCAGATCCCACCGCACGGCGTAGCGGTGGCGGGGCCGGGGGGTCGTGCCGGCGGTCCACACGGCCTGCGCGAGGACCGCCGGGTCGGTGGCCTTGTCGTCCTCCCCCGCCGCCATCTCCCCCATCACCGCGGCCATGGCCGCGAAGGGCGAGCCCGGGAGCGTGGACTCCTGGAACCGGCGGCGGATCGAGGCGGTCATCCCGGTGCGGAACGGGCCCGGCTGGATGATCACCACGTCCAGGCCGAGGAACATGAGCTCGCGCCGCAGTGCGTCGCCGTACGCCTCGATCGCGTGCTTGCTCATGGCGTAAGCGCCGTTCATGGGCATCCCGTGCTGGGGGCCCGTCTCGGAACTGATGAGCACCACCCGCCCGCCACTGGCGCGGAGCAGGTCGAACAGCGCGTGCACCGTGCGGACGGTGCCCATGACGTTGACGTCCAGCACGTGCTGCACGCGGTCGGGGTCGGTCTCGCCCAGCGGACCGATGCCCAGGACCCCGGCGAACGTGATCACGGCGTCGAGTCGGCCGAACTCCTCGCGCACGCGGTCCGCCACCTCCTCGAGCGAGACGGAGTCGGTGACGTCCGCGGCGAGCGGGGTGATCCCGGCCCCGCCGGGGGGTGCCGTGAGGTCCACGGCCACGACGCGCCACCCGTGGCTCGCGTAGAGCGTCGCGGTCGCGGCCCCGAGACCGCCTCCGGCCCCCGTGATGACGACGACGGGATCGGTGGTTGCGGTGGTATCCATACCCAGACCGTACCGCCGGGGTCAGACGCCCGCCGTCAGACCCAGCTTGCCGGCCAGACGATCGATGTACGCCAGCACCTCGTCCTCGGCCCGGTCCGGGGTGCCGTAGACCAGCTCGTGGACCCCGAGCTCGCGGTACGCCTCGATCGTCTCGGGCATCGGCTTGCCGTCGAGCACGACGATGTACGGCTCTCCCTCGCGGCCCGCCTCGGCCCAGAGCTCGCGCAGCAGCCGGACGCTCCCGGCGATGTCCCGGGAGATCGGGGTGGTCATCCAGCCGTCGGCGCTGCGGCAGATCCACTTGAAGTTCTTCTCGTTCCCGGCCGCGCCCACGAGGGTGCGCGGGCCGGGCCGCTGGACGGTCTTGGGCCAGGCCCAGCTGGGGCCGAAGTCCACGAACCGGCCGTGGTACTCGGCCTCGTCGTGGGTCCACAGCTCCCGCATCGCCTCGAGGTACTCGCGGAGCATGGTGCGGCGCAGCGCCGGCGGCACGTCGTGGTCTGCCATCTCGTCGAGGTTCCAGCCGTAGCCCACCCCGAGCACGGTGCGGCCGTCCGAGAGGTGGTCCACCGAGGCGATGGTCTTGGCGAGGGTGATCGGGTCGCTCTCGACCGGGATCGCGACGGCGGTGCCGAGGCGGATTGTCGACGTCACCGCGGAGGCGGCCGCGAGGGCGACCCACGGGTCCAGGGTGCGGCTGTACCGCTCATCGGGCAGCTCCGCACCCCCGGTGCCCGGGTGTGCGGCCTCGCGACGCACCGGGATGTGGGTGTGCTCGGGCACGTAGAACGCGGAGAAGCCCGCCTTCTCGGCGGCCACGGCGGCGGTGGTCGGCCGGATCCCACGGTCGCTGGTGAACAGGGTGAGTCCGAATTCCATGTGTCTCCTCGTGCGCGTCCGCCCCGCCTGCCGACACCTGACCAGACAGGTGTCCAGCGACGGCTGCCGACAGACTAGCGCACCACCGCGACGGGCGGGCAGACCTCACCCGGACCGCACACGGCGGGATCACCCGGCCCCGACTGCAGCCGCTGCATGGTGTGGTCCGAGACGTAGCGGAAGATCTCGTTGCCGGGCGTGGTGCGCGAGAGCGCGTCCGCCGCCAGCAGCATGACCGCCCCCGTCCAGGTGCTCAGCTCGACGGGCCACCGCTTGCCGTCGGCAAAGACGAGGCCGGTCCAGTACGAGCCGTCGGTGTCCCGCAGGTGCTGCATGTTGGTGAACTGCTCGAGCGCCTGCTCGTGGCGCCCCGCCGCCTCCAGCGCGATCACCAGCTCGCACGTCTCGGCGCCGGTCACCCACGGCCGGTGGTCCACGCAGCGGATGCCCAGGCCGTCCACCACGAAGCGGTCCCACGCCGAGTCGAGCCGGGCCTGCGCCTGCTCCCCCACCATGACGCCGCCGAGCACCGGGTAGTACCAGTCCATGGAGAACTCGTCCTTGGGCGTGAACAGCTCGGGATGCGCGCGCAGCGCGTGGCCCAGCCGGTGGGCCGCCGCGTCCCAGTCGGGCGCGGTCTCGCCCAGTTCCTCCGCGATCGCCACGCCGCAGCGCAGGGCGTGGTGGATGCTCGAGGAGCCCGTGACGAGCGCCTCGTCGGTGAACCCGCCCTCCCCCGAGCCCCACCACATCTGGCCCTGCGGGCCCTGGAAGGTGAGGACCAGGTCGAGCGCCCGGCGCACGGTGGGCCACATCGATTCCAGGAACCCCGGCCGCGCGGTGACGAGGTGGTGGTGCCACACGCCGACGGCGACGTACGCGCAGAAGTTCGAGTCGGTGTCGGAGTCCACCACCTCCCCGTCCTGCCACCTCACCGGCCAGGATCCGTCCGCGCGCTGGGTGTCCCGGAGGAACCCGTAGGCCTTCTCGGCGGCCTCCCACTGGCCGGCCACCGACAGCCCCATGGCCGACTCCGTGTGGTCCCACGGATCGGTGTGTCCGCCGGTGAACCACGGGATCTCGCCGCTGGGGCGCTGCACGGACGCGATCCACTCGCCGGTCGCCCGCGCCGCGTCGGCGTCGAGGACCCCGGGCACGCCGGGGATCGGACGGGCGGGCCCGGTCCCGTTGCTCTGGGTGCGCACCACCGATCAGGCCTCCGCGGGCTTGCGCAGGTAGAAGACGATCGACTTGCCCATCACCGGGTTGAGGACCTTTTCCGCCGTGCGCGTGATCCAGGGGCCCTTCATGAGGTCCCACACCAGGAGCTTGTGGTACGCCTTGGGCAGCGGGTGGTCGTCGTTCTCCGTCCCCACCGCGCACTTGAGCCACCAGTACGGGGCGTGCAGGGCGTGCGCGTAGCCCGTCCCGGTGACCTCGAGCCCCGCGGCGCGGAGCTTGAAGCCCAGCTCCTCGGCGGTGTAGATGCGGCAGTGGCCACCCGGGTTCGAGTGGTAGGCGTCCGAGAGCTTCCAACAGAGCTTCTCGGGCCATTCGCGCGGCACGGTCACGGCGGCGACCCCGCCGGGCTTGAGGATGCGGACCAGCTCCGCGATCGCCTTGGTGTCCTCGGGGACGTGCTCGAGCACCTCCGAGATCAGCACCAGGTCGAACGTGGCGTCCTCGTACGGCATGTTCAGCGCGTCGCCGGTGACGGCCTCGCCCCTGGACTCCGGCAGGCCCTCGCCCTCGGCCTCCATCGCCGCGAGCATCTCCGACACCTGGCGCATCTCGTCGGCGTTCTGGTCGAACGCGGTGACGTCGGCGCCACGGCGGAAGAGCTCGAAGGTGTGGCGGCCGAGGCCGGCCCCCACATCGATGGCTCGCATGCCGGGGGTGACCCCCAGACGGGAAAAATCAGCGGTCAGCATGCGGCGTCCTCCTGCTCACGTATGTCGCGCTCACCGGAGGCCGGGAGCACCTCGGGCACATCGTCGGTGATGTGCTCGTCTATCTCTGCCTGATCCGGTCCGATGACCGGCCCGGCGGTGAGGTCCGGCAGCGCCTCGCCGCGGACCCTGGCGATGGCCGTCTCGTAGACCTCGACGGTCCTCCTGGCGACGGCCGCCCAGCTGTAGCGCTCCATCACCCGCGCGCGACCGCCCGCCGACAACCGCCGGCGCTCGTCCGGGTCCGCCAGGAGCGCGCCGATCTCGCGGGCGAGCTCGTCGACGTTCCCGGGCTCGACCAACCGGGCGGCGGAGTCGTCGGTGCCCACGACCTCCGGCAGGGCCCCGGCCCGGGTCGCGACCAGCGCGCAGCCGCTGGACATCGCCTCGACGGCCGGGAGCGAGAAGCCCTCGTACATGCTCGGCACCACCGAGATCTCGGCCCTGCCGACGAGATCGGCCAGCTCGTCGTCGTCGACCCCCGACACCAGGTCCACCGCGTCGCGCAACCCCAGCGAGTCGAGCAGCCTGGCCGCCTCGCCCTTGGGCTTGAGCTTGGAGATCAGCGTCAACCGCACGTCCGGGTGCTCCTCGCGGACCTTCGCCAGCGCGCGCAGCAGCACCGGCACACCCTTGAGCGGCTGGTCGGCGCTGGCCACGCACACCAGGCGGCCGGGCTCACGCCGGCGCCGGTCGTGGAAGCGGTCGGTGTCCACCCCCAGCGGGATGGTGACGATCCGGTCCGGGTCCACGCCGAAGTCGGTGGCGATGTCCTCCGCCGAGTTGCTCGAGACGGTGATGATCTCCTCGAGCTTGCGGGAGACCCGCATCTGCATGCCGAGGAAGCCGAACCAGCGCCAGGTGGTGATCTTCTTCCGGAGCGGGGCCTCCTTCATCGCCAGGCCGCGGTCCCGGGTGATGGGGTGGTGCACGGTGGCCACCACCGGGAACCCGGCCTTCTCGAGGTCGAGCAGGCCGGTGCCGAGGCACTGGTTGTCGTGGACCACGTCGAAGTCCGCGAGGCGGGACCGCAGGGTCCGGGCCGCCCGCAGGCTGAAGGTCCGGGGCTCCGGGAAGCCGGCCGTCCACATGGTGACCACCTCGAGCACGTCGATCCAGTCGCGGATCTCCCTGGGGTGCGGGGTGCGGAACGGGTCGGCGTCGTTGTAGAGGTCCAGGCTCGGGACCTCGGTGAGCGTCGGGCCGGGATCGAGCTCGGGGTACGGCTGACCGGAGAACACCTCGACGGTGTGCCCGAGCGCGGCCAGCTCACGGCTCAGGTGCCGGACGTAGACGCCCTGTCCACCGCCGTGGGGCTTGCTCCTGTACGAGAGCAGTGCGATTCGCACGGGTCGAGCCTCCTTCCGGTCATCGGGCCCCGGTCGCGACGCGGTGCACGCGGCGGGTCGGGGCACATCGAGCAAGTCTAGAACACGTTCGGGTCCAGCGATAATGCGGCCGAACGAACGACCGGACCCCCGGGCGCACGAGGCGCCCGGGGGTCCGGTGACAGCCGCGAGGGCTGTCGGCAACCGATCCGTCGAGCCGGATCAGTAGCCCAGGTCGTCCAGTCGCACCGACGCGCCGGTGGCGTCGCCGAAGCCGTCCTCGGGACCGTAGAAGCCGTCGCCGTAGTCCGGGATGGAGTACGCGGCCGCGCGGGCCTCCTCGGTGGGCTCGACCGTCGAGTTCCGGTACCGGTTGATGCCGGTGCCCGCCGGGATGAGCTTGCCGATGATGACGTTCTCCTTGAGGCCCACGAGCTTGTCCGACCGCTTGTTGATGGCGGCGTCGGTGAGCACGCGGGTGGTCTCCTGGAACGAGGCCGCCGAGAGCCACGAGTCCGTGGCGAGCGAGGCCTTGGTGATGCCCATGAGGACCGGTCGCGCCGAGGCCGGCGAACCGCCCTCGGCCAGCACGCGGCGGTTCTCCGCCGTGAGCTCCGCACGCTCGACCAGGGCACCGGGCAGGAACTCGGTGCTGTTCGAGTCGTTGATCGCGACGCGGCGCATCATCTGCCGGACGATCACCTCGAGGTGCTTGTCGTGGATCGACACGCCCTGCGCCCGGTAGACCTTCTGCACCTCGTCGACGAGGTGCTTCTGGACGCCGTTCGGGCCGAGGATCGCCAACACCTCGTGCGGGTCCGCCGGACCCTCGAGGAGAGCCTGACCCCGCTCCAGGTGGTCACCGTCGACGATCGGACGGGACGAGCCGTCCTCCAGGATGACGTGCGCGAGCCCCTGACGCTTGGACAGCTTCTCGTACACGATCTCGTCCGCGCCGTTGTCCGGCACGATCGTGATGGTGTAGAAGCGCTCCTCCTCCTCGAGGCGGATCCGGCCCGCCTCCTCGGCGATCGGAGCCTTGCCCTTGGGCACGCGGGCCTCGAAGAGCTCCTGCACTCGCGGCAGACCACCGGTGATGTCGTCGCCGACGCCACCCTGGTGGAAGGTGCGCATCGTGAGCTGGGTACCCGGCTCGCCGATGGACTGGGCGGCGACGATGCCGACGGCCTCGCCGATGTCGACCAGCAGACCGGTCGCCATGGACCGGCCGTAGCAGGTCGCGCAGACGCCGGTGCCCGTGGTGCAGGTGAGCACCGACCGGACCTTGACCTTCTCGATGCCGGCGGCGATGAGCGCCTCGATGTTCGGGTCGCCGAGGTCGGTGCCCGCGGCCACCACGACGGTGCCGGCCGCGTCGACGGCGTCCTCCGCCAGGGTCCGGGCGAAGGTCGAGGTCTCGACGTGCTCGTCCCGCTCCAACGCGCCGGTCTCGACGCCGTGGACGTCCACCTCGGGCCGCGCGATGACCGTCTCGACGCCCTTGCTGGTGCCACAGTCGGTCTCGCGGACGATGACGTCCTGCGAGACGTCGACCAGACGCCGCGTGAGGTAGCCCGAGTCCGCCGTGCGGAGCGCCGTGTCGGCCAGGCCCTTACGCGCACCGTGCGTGTTCATGAAGTACTCGAGCACCGTCAGACCCTCGCGGAACGAGGACTTGATGGGCTGCGGGATGAACTCGCCGTTCGGACGCGTCACCAGACCCTTCATGCCCGCGAGCGCGCGGATCTGGGTCATGTTGCCCGCCGCGCCCGACTTGACGATCGTCGGGATCGGGTTGGAGTCCGGGTAGTTCGCCTCCATGGCCTGGCCGATCTCGTCGGTGGCCTCCTGCCAGAGCTTGATCAGGTCGCTCTTGCGCTCCTCGGGGGTGATCTTGCCCAGGCCGAACTGCGACTCGAGACGGGCGGCCTTCGCGTCGTAACGCGCGAGGATCTCCTTCTTGGCCGGCGGGACCAGCACGTCGGACATGGCGATGGTGACACCCGAGCGGGTGGCCCAGTAGAAGCCGGTGTCCTTGAGCTTGTCCACGGTCTGCGCCACGACGATCATCGGGTAGCGCTCGGCCAGGTCGTTGATGATGACGGCCTGACGCTTCTTGGGCATCTGCTCGTTGACGAACGGGTAGTCCGCCGGGAGCAGCTCGTTGAAGAGCACGCGGCCCAGCGTGGTCTCGGCGATCCACTCCTGCCCGCGGGTCCAGCCCTCGGGGAAGTGCTCCGCCTCGACCTCGGCGGAGGGACGCTGCTGCGTCATCCGCACCCGGATCGGCGAGTGGATGTCGAGCACACCCAGATCGACGGCCATCTGCGCCTCGGCCGGGGTCGAGTACTCACCGGTGGCCGGGGCGTCCTCGGCCGCCGGGACGTGGGCGCCCGGGCCGTCCTCGTCGAGACGGGTCAGGTAGTACAGGCCCGTCACCATGTCCAGTCGCGGCATGGCGAGCGGTCGACCCGACGCCGGCGAGAGGATGTTGTTGGAGGCCAGCATGAGGATGCGGGCCTCGGCCTGCGCCTCCGCGGACAGCGGCAGGTGCACGGCCATCTGGTCGCCGTCGAAGTCGGCGTTGAAGGCCTCACACACCAGCGGGTGCAGCTGGATGGCCTTGCCCTCCACCAGCTGCGGCTCGAACGCCTGGATCCCCAAGCGGTGCAGGGTGGGCGCCCGGTTGAGCATCACCGGATGCTCGGCGATGACCTCTTCGAGCACGTCCCACACCTGGTCGCGCTGACGCTCGACCATCCGCTTGGCGGACTTGATGTTCTGAGCGTGGTTGAGATCCACCAGGCGCTTCATGACGAACGGCTTGAACAGCTCGAGGGCCATGAGCTTGGGCAGACCGCACTGGTGCAGCTGGAGCTGCGGACCCACGACGATCACCGAACGACCCGAGTAGTCGACGCGCTTGCCGAGCAGGTTCTGACGGAACCGACCCTGCTTGCCCTTGAGGAGGTCGGACAGCGACTTGAGCGGGCGGTTGCCGGGGCCCGTGACGGGCCGGCCACGACGGCCGTTGTCGAACAGGGCGTCGACGGACTCCTGCAGCATCCGCTTCTCGTTGTTGACGATGATCTCGGGCGCGCCGAGGTCCATCAGTCGCTTGAGGCGGTTGTTGCGGTTGATCACGCGGCGGTAGAGGTCGTTGAGGTCCGAGGTGGCGAACCGGCCACCGTCGAGCTGGACCATCGGACGCAGTTCCGGCGGGATCACGGGGACGGCACCGAGCACCATCGCGGCCGGGTGGTTGCCCGACTGCAGGAACGCGGAGACCACCTTGAGCCGCTTGAGGGCGCGGATCTTCTTCTGACCCTTGCCGTTGCGGATCACGTCCCGGAGGATCTCGGCCTCGGCGGAGAGGTCGAAGTTCTCGAGCAGCGTCTGGATCGCCTCGGCGCCCATCCCGCCCTCGAAGTACTCACCGAAGCGGTCGTCGAGCTCGCGGTAGATGCCCTCGTCGACGATGATCTGGTTGACCTCGAGCTTGGTGAAGGTGGTCCAGATCTCGTCGAGGCGGTCCAGCTCACGCTGGGCCGTCTCGCGGATCTTCTTCATCTCCTTCTCGCCGCCGTCCTTGACCTTGCGGCGCTGGTCGGCCTTGGCACCCTCGGCCTCGAGCTCGGCCAGGTCGGCCTCGAGCTTGCGGGCGCGTGCCTCGATGTCCGAGTCCCGCTCGTCCTCGACGATCTTGCGCTCCTCGAGCACCTGGGCCTCGAGGGTGCTGAGCTCGTTGTGGCGCAGCTCCTTGTCGACCCCGGTGATCACGTAGGCCGCGAAGTAGATGATCTTGTCGAGATCCTTGGGCGCGAGGTCCAGCAGGTAGCCCAGGCGCGACGGGACGCCCTTGAAGTACCAGATGTGGGTCACGGGCGCGGCCAGCTCGATGTGGCCCATCCGCTCGCGGCGCACCTTGGCGCGGGTCACCTCGACGCCGCAGCGCTCACAGATGATGCCCTTGAAGCGCACGCGCTTGTACTTGCCGCAGTAGCACTCCCAGTCCCGGGTGGGGCCGAAGATCTTCTCGCAGAACAGGCCCTCCTTCTCCGGCTTGAGGGTGCGGTAGTTGATGGTCTCCGGCTTCTTGACCTCGCCGTAGGACCAGTTTCGGATGTCCTCGGCGGTCGCGAGGCTGATGACCAGCTCGTCGAAGTAGTTGACGTCCTGCACGTAGGCGTCCTTTCCCGTATGGGATGGTGGCGGGCCCCTCGCGGGGTGGGGCCGGTGTGGGGCCCGCCGTGGTGGAACTAAAAATTTTCTGGTGCGGGGCGCCGGTGGTGCGCGCCCCCGGCGCCTACTGCGCCAGTTCGTCGGCCGCCGACGACTCGTCGCGCGAGAGGTTGATCCCCAGGTTCGCGGCGGTGCGGTCGAGGTCGTCGTCCTCGGCACCCTCGCCGAGGGAGACGGCCTGCCCGTCGCTGGACAGCACCTCGACGTTGAGGCACAGAGACTGCAGCTCCTTGAGGAGCACCTTGAAGGACTCGGGAATGCCCGGCTCCGGGATGTTCTCGCCCTTGACGATCGCCTCGTAGACCTTCACGCGGCCCACGACGTCGTCGGACTTGATCGTCAGCAGCTCCTGCAGCGTGTACGCCGCGCCGTAGGCCTGCATCGCCCAGCACTCCATCTCACCGAAGCGCTGGCCGCCGAACTGGGCCTTACCGCCGAGCGGCTGCTGGGTGATCATCGAGTACGGACCGGTGGACCGGGCGTGGATCTTGTCGTCCACGAGGTGGTGCAGCTTGAGGATGTACATGTAGCCCACGGACACCGGGTACGGGAACGGCTCGCCGGAGCGGCCGTCCATCAGGGTGGCCTTGCCGTCGGCCTTGACCATCCGCTCACCGTCACGGTTCGGGAGGGTGCAGCCCAGCAGGCCGGTGATCTCCGTGTCCGCCGCACCGTCGAAGACGGGGGTGGCCGTGTTGGTGCCGGCCTCGACGTGGTGGATCTCCTCCGGCAGCTTGGTGGCCCACTCGGGCAGGGAGCCTTCCGTGTCGCGCGGCACCTCCCAGCCCGCCTTGGCCAGCCAGCCGAGGTGGGTCTCCATGATCTGACCGATGTTCATACGACGCGGGACGCCGTGCGTGTTGAGGATGATGTCCACGGGCGTGCCGTCGGGCAGGAAGGGCATGTCCTCGGCGGGGAGGATCTTGCCGATCACGCCCTTGTTGCCGTGGCGACCGGCGAGCTTGTCGCCGTCCTGGATCTTGCGCTTCTGCGCGACGTACACGCGGACCAGCTCGTTGACCCCGGGGGGCAGGTCGTCGTCGTCCTCGCGCGAGAACACGCGGACGCCGATCACCTTCCCGGACTCACCGTGCGGCACCTTGAGCGAGGTGTCGCGCACCTCGCGCGCCTTCTCGCCGAAGATGGCGCGCAGCAGGCGCTCCTCCGGGGTCAGCTCGGTCT